>JAISBL010000108.1 GCA_031266215.1 Tannerellaceae bacterium
GCTTTACAACTGGTATCTGCCCAGAAAGATAAGCTAAGCCTGAAGAAGAGGTTATACAAGGCTGCATTGGATATTGGATATCTAAAAAAGATAATACAATTTTGATGCGGTTGCCCTGCCGCGAGCCGGGGCAGACGCATTTAAAAATCTGAGTAAGACGTAAGAAAAACCGACATCGCTCTTTGCATAACCTGATGCGCCTCTGTAAAACGCGCCCCTGGCGCCGTCCGAGTGATGGTTTCCGGTGTGCGCCGACTCCGCAGGGCTTAAATGTCGATAACCTGGCTCTTTGTGAGAATCTGATACAGTAGCGCATGGGATTCTCACACAGGGCGTGTGAACACTTAACACAGCAGAGTATCTGTTATGCTGTGTGTTGGTGTTGTTTTTCCTGTTTCTGTCATGTTTTGTCTGCATGGGCGGTTTTTTAGCGATATATCTGACAGGGAAACGCCTCCGTAGCGCCTTCCTTCCGCCGAAACGTAGGTTCTTTTAGGCAAAACGTATGTTCTTTTAGGCGAAAAGTGTCTACGTTTAGCTTAAAAGCGCCTACTAATCAACTAAAAGTATCTACTTTTAGCTTAAAAGTATCTACGTTTGGCTTAAACTGTCTACTAATCGATTAAAAGTCTCTACTTTTAGCTTAAAAGTAGAGACTAATCGATTAAAAGTAGAGCTGTTTCGGCTAAAAGAGTCTACGAATTTGCCGGTCATCTAAAGATTTTTATCAACAGATACCCGCTTTTCCGGGAATCACTATACCTTTGTCCCGGTCTCTTTACAAAAAGACCTGACTGTCCACTAACTTTATAAACAATTAAAATCCATTTAGTTATGCATTACAAAAGTTTATCGGAACTGCCTGACAAAGAGTTCCTCGAGTATGTAAACTCGATTTATGACCATTGCTTACAGCACAGCATGCCGTGGAACATTGACTCTGCGTTAATTAATGATTTACATTCATTTCTTACGGTCGCCCAAAATGCATTCGAGGCCAATGCCAACCCTTCCACCCGCAATCTGGTTACGTCGATGGAGAAAAAGAGGGCCTTCGCAGACCTGAAACACAACCTCTCTATTTTTATCAACTACATTGAAAGCAATATGCTGGTTCCCGACGAGGCGCTTGCATACATGCACCTGCGCCCCCGCACACAGCCGAAGCACGAGCCTGTACCGGCTCCCACGGAAGCTCCGCTTGTAGATGTAAAGCAGCAGAACGACGAAGTCGCGGTATACGTCACCCGCAAAGAATTCGGGCAGCCGACAGACGGCGTGCAGATCAAACCCTACCACGGCTTCAAGCTTCACTGGCAGTTTGAAGGCGAAACAGTATGGCGCACCGAAATATCCACCCGCCTGCACCACACGCTATACTTTGACAGTCAGGACGAAGACCGTCACGTCGTACTCTCCGCCGCATGGGTCAACCCCCGTATGGAAGAAGGGCCGTGGTCGAAAAAAATAACAGTAACAATAATCTGACCGGGCTGTCCCCGGAATGCGGAGCACGCCCGTGGCGGCGGTTTAATAAGAAAACCCGGCTTTCTGCCGGGTTTATTTTTTATCCGGGCAGGTGTGCGGGAAAGCCGGGCGCCACAGGCAGTTGCACCGGAGCGTTCCGCATGCCCGGAAGGCCACAGGCCTTAAATGTGGATAGTCATTGAATTGCCCGGTTTATCTGTTTCCTGATCAGGTCTCGGATTTAATCTTTTTCTGATTAACAAATTGTGCTTTTTCACGGAAGAATGATTACAAAAAGAAATGAAGCAGGAAAACGGAGTATTAAATGCGTCTGCCCTGGTAACGTATGTGGCGGATTTCAATTTTTAAATAAATGATATACCTTTGCCGCGGGTATTTAATAGAAAAAAGAAAGTTAATATGCAGAAGAATCTTGTAATCGTGGAATCCCCGGCTAAAGCAAAAACTATAGAAAAATTCCTGGGAAAAGACTTTAAAGTAATGTCGAGCTATGGGCATATCCGTGATTTGAAACAAAAAGCGTTTAGCGTTGACATCCATCACAATTACGCTCCACAGTACGTCGTACCCGACGATAAGAAAAAAGTAGTCGACTCCCTGAAGGCCGAAGCCGGAAAAGCTCAGGTCGTCTGGCTGGCGTCCGATGAAGACCGCGAAGGCGAAGCCATATCATGGCACCTGGCGGAAGTATTGAAACTGGATACCGCGAAAACAAAACGTATCGTTTTTCACGAAATCACCAGGGAAGCGATTTTGCGCGCGATCAGTACGCCGCGCAGCATCGACCTTCACCTCGTAGACGCCCAGCAGGCCCGCCGGGTGCTCGACCGTATAGTAGGTTTCGAGCTTTCGCCCATACTGTGGCGTAAGGTAAAACCGGCATTGTCGGCCGGACGCGTACAGTCGGTTGCCGTACGGCTGGTTGTAGAACGCGAGCGCGAGATAAACAACTTCATGACTGAAGCCTCCTTCCGCGTAATAGCCGACTTCATATTGCCTGATGGAACAACGTATCTGAAAGCCGAACTAAATAAACGTCTGAAGACGAGTGAAGAAGCAACCGCCTTCCTGGAATCCTGCCGCGACGCCTCATTCAGGATAGACGAGATAGTAACCCGGCCGGTGAAAAAATCGCCGGCCCCTCCTTTCACAACATCTACGCTGCAACAGGAGGCAGCCCGCAAACTGGGATATTCCGTTTCGCAAACAATGATGATTGCACAGCGGTTATATGAATCGGGACTGATCACCTATATGCGTACCGACTCGGTCAACCTCAGCGACCTGGCTCTGGGAACTACCAAAGAAGCTATACTGAACACCTATAGCGAAGCGTATTACAAATTCAGGAAATACACTACCAAAAGCAAAGGCGCTCAGGAGGCTCACGAAGCCATACGCCCTACATACATAGGCAATGAGGGAATCACCGGGACAGCACAGGAAAGAAAACTGTACGAACTTATCCGCAAACGCACGATGGCATGCCAGATGGCTGATGCCGAACTTGAACGTACAACCATATCGGTAGACATCTCAGGGTTGAAGGAAAAGTTTGTGGCCACAGGCGAAGTGATCGTTTTCGACGGATTCCTGCAGGTATACAACGAAAGCTCAGACGACGAAAGCGAAAAGGAACAGGAGAATGGGCTCCTGCCTGCCGTCAGCGTCAACGACCTCCTGGCACTGGATAAAGCCGTCGCCACGGAACGCTTCACCCAGCGTCCGCCACGCTATACCGAAGCCAGTCTGGTACGCCGTCTGGAAGAGCTTGGCATCGGGCGCCCTTCCACCTATGCCCCAACCATTCAGACAATACAGAACCGCGAATATGTGCTCAAAGGAGATAAAGAAGGCGTCGAACGTTCATACCGCATTCTCACACTGCAAAACCGGAAAATCACAAAGAAAGAGAAAAAAGAAATGGCGGGCTCCGATCGCAGCAAACTCATGCCTACCGATACGGGCGTAGTAGTCAACGATTTTCTGATGAAGTATTTCCCCTCTGTGCTGGATTATAATTTTACCGCAAGCGTGGAAAAGGAATTTGACGTCATCGCCGAGGGTGAAATGGAATGGACAGACGTTATCGATCGCTTTTACAAAGTATTTCATCCGATTGTGGAACAGACAGCCGCCGTAAAGACCGAACATAAGGTTGGAGAGCGTGAGCTTGGCGCAGACCCGAAAAACGGACTGCCTGTTTTCGTCAAAATCGGCCGCTTTGGCCCGGTCGCTCAGATGGGAGCCGCCAATCCTGATGATAAAAATGCACCCAAACCACAGTTTGCCTCCCTGTTGAAAGGACAATCCATAGAAACGATTACCCTCGAAGAAGCTGTCAGACTGTTTGACCTGCCGCGAACCGTAGGCGAATACGAAGGGCTGACGGTAGTGGCCGCTATCGGCCGCTTTGGCCCCTTTGTGCGTCACGACGGTAAGTTTATATCCATTCCAAAAGATATTAATCCGCTAACCATCACTATCGAAGAAGCAATCGAACTAATCGGTGAGAAACGGAAAAAAGAGGCCGAACGCATATTGAAAACATTTGACAATGAGCCTGACATGGAACTGCTTAACGGCCGCTTTGGCCCCTATATATCCTATAAGGGCAAAAACTACAAAATACCCCGTACAGTGAAGGATCCAAAGGAATTAACTTTTGAGGAAGTTATGTCGATAGTTAATTCGGCGGAAGAAAAGCCTTCCACCCCCAAAAAGGTGGCGCGGAAGAAATAAAAATATCTCCCGCAGAGAAGAAAAATATACCATGTGTAGTGTCTGTTAAAAAAGACTATTTCAATAGCAAAAGCGTATCTTTTCATTTGCCTGTGCTTAAGCATTGGCTATATTTGCGGGGATTTCGAACTAAATGTGAGAAAAAAAACAGAAAATTATTACAATTAAGTGCTAATCTAAAAAAATTATTATGTCGAACATTTCACGAAGGTCTTTTCTTCAAAAAAGTACAGCTGCCGCGGCAGCATTGACTGTTGTACCTCATACCATATTAGGGAAAAGTCATGGATACACGGCTCCAAGCGACAAGTTAAATGTCGCAGGTATCGGTATTGGCGGTATGGGTAATTCCAATCTCACGAATATAGCCCCAACCGAAAACATTGTAGCTCTTTGTGATATTGACTGGAAATATGCAAAGCCGGTTTTCGAAAAATATCCCCAGGCAAAGAAATACTGGGATTACCGTAAGCTGTACGATGAGTTGGGAAAAGAAATCGACGCCGTGGTTGTAGCTACAGCCGACCACACACACGCCATCATCGCATCAGACGCCATCACTTTAGGCAAGCACGTATACGTGCAAAAACCATTGACGCACTCAGTGTATGAATCACGTTTACTCACCAGACTGGCCGCCAAATACAAAGTAGCCACACAGATGGGTAACCAGGGCTCTTCGGCAGAAGGCGTAGACCTGGTTTGCGAATGGATATGGAACGGGGAAATAGGTGAAGTACGCAGGGTAGATGCCTTTACCGACCGGCCGATCTGGCCCCAGGGACTGAATGCTCCGGAAAAAGCAGACAAAATCCCGTCTACACTGAATTGGGATTTGTTTACCGGCCCGGCTGAACTAATATCCTACAATAATATATACCATCCGTGGAATTGGAGAGGGTGGTGGGCGTACGGCACAGGCGCTCTGGGCGACATGGCCTGCCACATCCTGCATCCGGTATTCAAAGGATTGAAGCTGGGTTATCCTGATAAGGTGCAGGGATCGTCTACCCTGTTGCTGAAAGACTGCGCTCCGCAGGCCCAGCATGTCAAACTTACATTCCCATCACGCGACAACCTTCCGAAAGTATCTCTGCCTGAAGTAGAAGTTCACTGGTATGACGGCGGTCTGAAACCTGACCTGCCGGAAGGTTATCCCGCAGGGCGCAACCTGAACGACGCCGGTGGCGCTGTTATCTTCCACGGTACTAAGGATACGCTGATATGCGGTTGCTATGGAGTGAATCCCTGGTTGTTGTCAGGTCGCAAACCTAATGCCCCCAGAGTATGCCGGAGAGTAGAAAATGCGATGCGGGGCGGTCATGAACAAGACTGGTTACGCGCCTGCAGGGAAACCCCTGCCAACCGTGTGCTGCCGAAGTCGGATTTCTCGGAAGCAGGCCCGTTCAACGAAATGGTCGTAATGGGTGTACTGGCCGTACGTCTGCAAACGCTCAATAAAGAACTGCTGTGGGACGGCGAAAACATGCGATTTACCAATATAGCCGACAATGAAGAACTCCGTATCCTTATAAAGGACGATTTCAGGATTGTAGACGGAGACCCGAAATTCAACAAGATATGGACAGACCCTGTTAATGCAAAACAATTTGCAGATGAGTTGATCAGACACAACTACCGTCAGGGCTGGAAACTGGTTGACCTGCCGTAAATAACGTATATTATAGTTTGGTAAATTAACAATTAAATATAATAAGAGATGAAAAAATTATTATCACTTGCTTGCATTGCTGTTACAATGTGTTATTTCACGTCTTGTAGCGGAGGGAAGAAGGCGGAACAAGCAACGGCCGACGAAGCAACGGCCGAAACTGCTGTCCCGGAATATAAACTTGCCGAAGGATTACCTGAAGCAAATATGGCTGATTTTACTGCAGACGCTGATGGGTGGATTACTATTTTCGACGGTAAGTCATTTAATGGCTGGAGAGGATATAATCGTGCAGATATGCCCGAAGCGTGGATCATTGAAGACGGAGCGCTCAGGATAAAGGGTTCCGGGGCCGGAGAAGCAGGAGCTTCTAACGGAGGGGATATCATTTTTGCCCATAAGTTTAAAAACTTCGAACTGCAGTTAGAATGGAAAGTAGGCAAAGGCTCTAACTCTGGTATTTTCTATCTCGCACAGGAAATTGTAGAACAGCCTATCTACATATCCTCTCCCGAATTTCAGGTATTGGATAACGATAACCACCCGGATGCTAAACTTGGCAAAGACGGCGACCGTAAATCAGCTTCTTTGTATGATATGATTCCGGCTAAACCCCAGAACGCCAATCCGTTTGGCGAATGGAACAGTGCGTCGATAATATCGTATAAAGGGACAATCGTTCATAACCAGAATGGAGAAAACGTATTGGAATACCATTTGTGGACACCGCAATGGAAAGAGTTACTTGATGTCAGCAAATTCAGCAAAGACAAATGGCCGTTGGCTTATGAATTGCTGTTGAATTGTGGCGGTGAAAACAAGGAAGGTTACATCGGGCTTCAGGACCACGGCGACGACGTTTGGTTCCGTAACATTAAAGTAAAACTATTAGACTAATCAGTTTTAATGGTTTTCTAAAAAAATATCCGGAGAGGAACAGTTTTCTGTTATTCTCCGGTTTTTTTTCTACAAAAGAAACAAGAGTGCGCCAATCCATCGTAAACAAATTGCACTGTTGAAAACTTTTCTGTTTTTCCACTATAAGTATTTGGTATATTCATACATAAATATATAATTTTACATTTCAAAAGACACAAATAAAACGAAAAATACAAAAACACGTGTAATGAAAGAGCCTGTTATTTCATATCATGTACCAGTGATGTTGAATGAAAGTGTAGAGGGCTTGGAGATTAAACCTGAAGGAATGTACGTAGACGTTACTTTCGGAGGTGGTGGGCATTCGCGTGCAATTCTTGAGCGTTTAGGTGTTTGTGGGCGGCTGTATGGTTTTGATCGTGATTCCGATGTAGAAAAAAATATACCGTCAGATGCGCGTTTTGTATTTGTACGCAGTAACTTTCGCTACCTATATCACTTTATGCGCTATCACAAGGCCATAGGGCAGGTTGATGGTATACTTGCTGACCTGGGAGTATCGTCGCATCATTTTGACACCTGTGAGCGAGGCTTTTCCTTCCGGTTCGACGGATGTTTGGATATGCGCATGAATACCCGTTCGGGACGTACGGCAGCCGACGTGTTAAATACTTGTACCGAAGAATCCCTGGCCAATATTTTTTATATGTATGGCGAATTAAAAACGGCACGTAAGCTTGCTTCAGCAATAGTATGCGCACGTATGGCCAAAAACATAAAAACTACAGATGACTTATTGGATATATTAAAACCATTTACAGGGAAAGATAAAGAGAAGAAATTTCTGGCACAGGTGTTTCAAGCGTTACGTATAGAAGTAAATGACGAAATGAGCGCCTTGAAAAAAATGTTGGAACATACGTTGACCGCGCTGAAGCCCGGGGGACGGCTTGTGGTCATTACCTATCATTCGCTGGAAGATCGTGTTGTGAAAAACTTCATGAAGACCGGGAACTATAAGGGAGAAGCAGAGCATGATTTTTATGGAAATATACATACTCCTTTCCGTCTAATCAATAGTAAAGTGATTGTGCCACGGGAAGAAGAGGTCGAAAAAAATCCCCGCTCCCGAAGTGCAAAACTGAGAGTAGCAGAAAAAATGGCATAGCCATATACATATATGGAAGAAAAAAATAAAAAAAGTAAACAGAGACGTATCTCTTTAATATATATTCTCGGTGGTGGAATACTTAAAGAAGACTTCTTTGTAAAGCACCTCAGGAAAATCATATGGGTAGTAATTCTGATGTTTTTGCTTATAAGCAACCGATATTACTGTCAACTGAAAATAAAGAAAATAGATTATTTGAAGAAGGAATTGAGCGAGGTTAAATTGGAATCGCTTGTTATTTCCGTTGAACTAGGCGGATATAGCCGGCGCTCAGTGGTGGAGGAACAAGTAAAAAAGCAACATATGGACCTGGAGGAAGCTACCATTCCTCCCTATGAACTAAAAAAATAGGACTATGGCAGAATCTGACGATATACAGGAGACGACCGGCAGGCATAGCAAATACGTACTGATTCGTTATTTCATTGTTTTGGCGCTTCTTTTACCTATAGCTGTAGGCATCGTTTTCTGCATAATTGATATTGCACTTGTGGATAGAAATATATGGCTGGAAATAGCAGATAAAGAACGAACGAAAATTCCGGATCGCATCATTGTTCCCAACCGTGGAAATATTTATTCTTTCGACGGCAGGTTGATGGCAACCAGCTTCCCCCGTTATAGAATACTCATGGATTTCAGAGGTGAAGCAATTGACACATCTGCCTTTTATCAGCAAATTAAAACAAAGAAAGGTGAAAAACCGGATTCGGCAGCCATTAAGGCATCCAAAGAGAATGGGGTTGATTCTCTGGCATTTTACCTGTCTAAAAAGTTCAACAAAGACGAAAATACCGTTAAAAGGCAATTGAAAGATGCCGTTAAGAGAAAAGAAAGACGATATATTATACACAACCGCCGGATTTCTTTTGCTGACCTTCAGGAAATCAGACAATTTCCATTTATACGCTTGGGAAATAACAAGAGCGGGTTTATAGCGGAAGAATTTGTGGAAAGGCAACGGCCTTTCGGAACGTTGGCTTCACGAACAATTGGTAATACGTACGCCACCCTCGACTCACAGAAGCTGACACAAGGGAGCAACGGTCTTGAACTGGAATACGATTCGATATTGCGTGGCAAACCCGGACTGAATGCCATACGCAGAGAAGCCGGCGTATGGAGAGGAATACCCATAATAGAAGCGGAAAATGGGATGGACATTCGTTCTACCATTGATGTAGAAATACAAGATATAGCTGAACGGGCATTGCTTAATGAACTGAGGAAGACAAACGCCGAATCAGGCACTATCATTCTCATGGAAGTAAAGACAGGTGAAATAAAAGCGATTACCAATATGGGGCGTACGGCTACAGGATATGTAGAAGACCGGAACCGGGCTGTTGCGGACTTGCTGGAACCGGGGTCTACTTTCAAGACTGCATCCATTATGGTTGCCATAGAGGATGGAGTCTGCCAGCCCGGTGATATGGTAGAAACAGGAGACGGTATATATGATTATCTAAAAAACGGGAAACCCATACGAGACCATAACGCTAATAAAGGTGGATATGGAAGTATATCGGTGGAAGAATCTATATGGCATTCATCGAATGTTGGAGTAGCTAAGATTATATTGAAAGGATACGAGAACAATCCTATGGCTTTTATTGACGGACTGGCGCGTATCGGGTTGATGGAAGATCTGCATATTGGAATATCCGGAGCCGGACGTCCCATATTCCGTACGCCTGCCGATGCCAAATGGTCGAAAGGGTCATTGCCCTGGATGTCATTCGGATATGAGACACAGATACCCCCTGTCTATACGCTGGCTTTCTATAATGCCATAGCAAATAATGGAAAAATGATGCGACCGATATTCGCCAGGGAAATAATGCGCGATGGCAAAACTATAGAGCGTTTTTCGCCAGAGGTAGTGAAAGAATCGATATGTTCTGCCAGGACGCTTCGGATTATCAGAGATATGTTACTGGGTGTGGTAGAAAATGGAACAGGACACCCGGCATATTCTCCTATTATCCGTATAGCGGGTAAAACAGGCACGGCACAGATATCCGAAGCAGGCGTATATGCAGGCATGGGTCATCAGGTGTCTTTCGCCGGTTATTTCCCTGCCGACCAGCCGGTATATTCCTGTATAGCGGTTATCCGCAGGCCTTCACCATCGTTCTATCCTTCCGGTGGAGCTATGTCTGGTAGTGTAATAAAAAATGTTGCAGAGAAAATTTATGCGGCGCATACCCGATGGAGCGTAAGGGAATTACCTGTGGACTCGTCTGCCATTAATTTACCCGCTATTAAAGCCGGCGAAGGGAAGGCGCTACGGCAGGTTTTAAACAAGTTAGATATAGACTTGGACAGGAAAGAAGTGAAATCGCCCTGGGTGCTGGCTTCGGCCAGTGACGAAAAGGTGAGACTTAACGATATAAATATTCAAGAGGGATTAGTTCCCCGTGTGATAGGCATGGGCGCTAAAGATGCGGTTTACTTGTTGGAAAATGCAGGTTTGCAGGTTAATTTATCCGGAGTGGGACGTGTGACTTCCCAATCCATACTGCCGGGTCAGAAGGTAATCAAAGGGCGGACTATTACAATTATTTTGAAATAAAAGAAATGAGACTTAACAAACTGACAGAAGCATTAGGCTTGCCGGAAAGTGTAGGATCAGGAAATCCTGAAATTATTAATATACAATCCGATTCCCGCAAAATAGAGAAAGGAACGTTATTTGTCGCCGTGCGTGGTACAGTAGTGGACGGACATGCTTATATAGGAAATGCAATTGATAGTGGAGCGGTTGCCATCGTCTGTGAAGAGATACCTGAATCGCTTAGTGATAAGAGCATATTTGTTGTCGTTAAAAACTCAGCGGAATCGCTGGGTGAACTGATGGCTGTCTGGTATGGCTATCCCTCTGATAAAATGATCTTAGTAGGCGTTACCGGCACGAACGGTAAAACCACTATTGCCACGCTGCTCTATGAGATGTTCCGCAAACTCGGACACAAAGCCGGCCTGATCTCTACGGTTTGTAATTACATTGATACTGAAATACTCCCGGCAACTCACACAACGCCCGGCCCTATTGAGTTGCAAGAACTATTGGCCATGATGGTGGATGCCGGATGCGGGTATGCTTTTATGGAAGTCAGTTCGCATGCCATAGATCAAAAACGTATCAGCGGTTTGTCGTTCGATGGAGGTATATTCACCAATCTGACACGCGACCATTTGGACTATCACAAGACGGTGGATAACTACCTAAATGCTAAAAAGGCGTTTTTCGACAATTTGCCCGCCGCTGCATTTGCCCTTACTAATGCGGACGACAGGAACGGACTTGTCATGCTCCAAAATACAAAGGCGAAGAAGTTTACATATTCACTTCGTACCCAAGCTGATTTCAAAGGCAGAATACTGGAGTCGCATTTTGAAGGTACGGAATTGACGATAAATGGGCGAGACATAATTGTCAGGTTTGTAGGGCGCTTCAATGCATATAATATTCTGGCTGTTTATGGAGCGATGGTCGCTCTGGGAAAAGAACCTGAAGAGATTTTGGTGGCATTGAGTGACTTACATCCGGTTTCGGGGCGTTTTGAGACCATACCATCACCTCTTGGCTATACTGCTATCGTAGACTATGCGCATACTCCGGATGCTTTGGTGAATGTATTGAGCAGTATCAGGGAAGTTCTTGGCAACAATGGGAGTATCATTACGATAGCAGGTGCAGGAGGCAATCGCGATAAAGGCAAACGTCCGATTATGGCCCGGGAAGCTGTACGTCTGAGTGACAAGGTTATACTGACTTCCGATAATCCCCGTTTTGAAGAACCTGATGATATACTGAACGATATGGTAGCCGGCCTGACACCGTCGGAAAGAGAGCAAACTGTGTGTATCGCAGACCGTTCACAAGCTATCAAAACGGCCACAATGCTGGCTAAGAAAGGAGATATAATACTGGTTGCAGGGAAAGGACACGAAGACTATCAGGAGATAAAAGGCGTAAAGTACCCATTTGACGACTGCGAGAAGCTTAAAGATATATTTGCAAAACAACAATAAACAAGATGCTGCACGACCTTTTCAACTATTTGGATCAATTAGATTTTCCCGGAGCAGGGATGTTTAAATATGTCTCTTTCCGTTCCGGGCTGGCGCTGATTCTTTCTTTATTTATCTCAACAGCCATTGGGCGGAAAATCATTGATAAACTGCGATTGTTGCAAATTGGTGAAACGGTTCGGAATCTCGGCCTGGAAGGGCAGATGGATAAAAAAGGAACTCCAACGATGGGAGGGATTATTATTATTATCGCCATTCTGATACCTGTGTTGCTTTGTGCCAGGTTGAATAACATCTATCTGATATTAATGATGATTACAACTATATGGCTGGGGTGTATCGGTTTTGCTGATGATTATATAAAAGTTTTCCTGAAAAATAAAGAAGGTTTACATGGGCGTTTCAAGATTATCGGACAAGTAGGATTGGGATTGATTGTAGGTTTGGTTTTATACCTGAGTCCCGCTGCTGTAATAAGGGAAAATATAGAGGTGCTCAATAAAGACAATGCCGTAGAACATGTGAGGATACATCCTGAAGTGACCAAATCTACCAAGACTACGATCCCTTTCCTGAAAAACAACAACTTCGATTATTCACATTTAGTGAAGTGGGCCGGACCGTATCAGGAGTACGCGACATGGATTGTATTTATACTCTCGGTTATATTTATTGTAACCGCCGTTTCCAACGGAGCTAACCTGACGGACGGATTAGACGGACTGGCTGCCGGCAGTTCAGCCATTATAGGTGTTGCACTGGGTATCCTGGCCTACATGTCGGCACATGCCGAGTTCGCCTCTTTTTTGAATATCATGTTTATTCCAGGCGCAGAAGAGCTTGTGGTATTTGCCGCTGCTTTTTTTGGAGCCACAGTTGGATTTTTATGGTATAACTCCTATCCGGCACAAGTTTTTATGGGCGATACGGGAAGTCTGACGCTGGGAGGTATCATTGCCGTATTTGCCATTATTATCAGGAAAGAATTACTTATTCCAATCCTTTGTGGTGTTTTCCTTGCCGAAATCCTTTCGGTAATGTTGCAGGTAACTTATTTCAGATATACGAGGATGAAATACGGAACAGGAAAACGTATATTTAAAATGACCCCATTACACCATCACTTTCAAAAGCCGGGGAAAGCCGGTATAGACGCCCTTATACAAAAGCCTTGCAATATAATGCCGGAGTCAAAGATTGTGGTTCGTTTCTGGTTGATTGGTATAATTTTAGCTGTTATAACGATTGTTACATTAAAAATGAGATGATGAATAAACTAATTGTTATACTGGGAGCGGGAGAGAGCGGCACGGGAGCTGCCGTTTTAGCAAAAGCGAGGGGCTTTGAGGTATTTGTATCCGACGCTTCTGCCATCAAACCCAAATACAAAGAGATGCTGGATACTCGCGGTATTCGCTGGGAAGAAGGAGTACATACCGAATCTGAAATCCTTTCCGCCGACGAAATAATCAAAAGTCCGGGCATCCCTGATACTTCTCCAATTATGACAAAGGTGATAAAAAAGAATATCCATGTCATCTCGGAGATTGAATTCGCCGGACGGCACACTAATTCCCGGATGATTTGTATCACAGGAAGTAACGGCAAGACTACAACCACGATGCTGACATACCATATATTGAAGGAGGCCGGGTTAGACGCAGGACTTGCAGGAAATGTAGGAAACAGTCTGGCTCTGCAAGTGGCGGAAGCCCCTCATGCCTGGTATGTTATAGAACTTAGCAGCTTTCAACTGGACAATATGTACGATTTTAAGGCGCATATTGCCATTTTGTTGAATATAACATCCGATCATATGGATCGTTATGATCATAAGATGCAAAACTATATAGATTCAAAATTTCGCATTCTCAGAAATCAGACAAAGGAAGACGCCTTTATTTTCTGGAATGACGATCCCATAATTGCAGATGAAGTAAAAAAACGCCTTCCGGCGGCAACATGTTATCCTTTCGCAGAAACCTTTAAAGAAGGCGTAAGCGGATATGCAAAAGATAAAAAAGTGATTATTGACACAATAAATGGATTATTTACTATGGAACAAGATTTACTGGCTTTGACAGGCACACATAACCTGTATAATTCCCTGGCCTCCGGAATTGCAGCCAAGGTAGTAGACATTCACAATGATAGTATTCGTGAATCTCTCAGCGATTTTGCAGGAGTAGAACATCGTTTGGAAAAAGTGCTTCGCATAAGAGGTGTAGATTATATTAACGATTCAAAGGCCACGAATGTAAATTCATGCTGGTATGCTTTGAAAAGTGTAAATACCAGGATAGTGCTCATTCTGGGAGGGACGGACAAGGGAAATGATTATACCGAGATAGAAGAATTGGTGAAACAAAAAGTGCGTGCGCTGATTTTTCTTGGTGTGAATAACACTAAGCTACATAAGTTTTTCGACGGAAAAGTAACTATCATAGAAGATGTCCTCTCAATGGAAGAAGCTGTGTCCAAAGCCTATCGGCTGGCTGAAAAATGTGATACAGTGCTACTCTCTCCCTGTTGCGCAAGTTTTGATCTTTTTGCGAACTATGAAGACCGTGGAACGCAGTTTAAAAAATGCGTCTACAATTTGTAAAAAAGAAAAGGACCGATGAACTTAGTCAACAGGCTATTTAAGGGAGACAGGGTGATATGGTTCATATTGATTGCTCTTTCTCTAATCTCGTTCATAGAAGTATATAGCGCTACAAGCACGATTGCTTACAAGGACGGGAATTATCTGGGGCCTATTATACGGCATGCATCTTTCCTTTTGGGCGGCTTTGCCCTGATTTTGGTTATACACAACATACCAAGCCGGTTCTTTTCTCTATTAATTATCGTATTGCCTGTTTCTATACTGCTTTTGATCTTTACACTTTTTTTTGGTGTGGAGATCAATGGGTCTAATCGATGGTTAAACTTGTTTGGTTTCAGATTTCAACCTTCGGAAGTGGCTAAGTTAGCCTGCATAGTGTATGTTTCGTTCCTTTTGAGCAGGCGAAACAAATTTACCGATACGCAAATATTCAAATACATCCTGATTGGCGTGTCTGTTGTTTGCGCCCTGATTTTTTCGGAGAACTTTTCTACCTCTGTTATTCTTTTCCTCACCTGCTCCCTTATGATGTTCATCGGCGGTATCTCTCTGAAAAAGATGGGACTTCTGTTTGCTGCACTGCTGGTTTCAGGTGCATTTCTGGTTTGCCTTTTGTCTTATGTGCTGCCTGATGATGTAGTGAAAAAATCAGACAGCATGGCCAAGATAAAGCATCGTACTGAAGACTTCTTCAGTAAGTCTCCTCCTTTAAGTGCGGAAACGTATAAAATAGATGATTATAACCGACAGGAAACATTTGCAAAAGTAGCCATAGCCAGTGGAGGTCTCGGAAAGTTCCCCGGATACGGGCAGCAACGGGACACACTGCCGCAGGCTTACTCTGATTTTATTTATGCGATTATAATAGAAGAAATGGGGCTTATTGCCGGGTTTTTTGTCCTGTTTCTATACCTGATACTCCTGATACGTGTAGGAACTATCGCCCGTAAATGCGAGAAGCTCTTTCCTAAGTTTCTTGTATTGGGGTGCGGTCTGCTTATAGGCGTTCAGGCATTGGCCAATATGGCCGTAGTCGTAGGTTTGTTCCCTGTGACCGGACAACCGCTTCCGCTGGTGAGCCGCGGAGGAACTTCTACCTTAATAACCTGCTTTTATTTTGGGATCATATTAAGCATAAGCCGTTTCGGCGCAGGTATGGGAAATGAAGAAGACGAGGTTGAAGAAGATAATGATGAAGATGTGATTGAACTTGAAACAGATATATCAGATAAAACACCGATGACGGTTGTAGAAAACCTTGCAGAAGCAAAAGCATGAAAAACATCCATCGAATAATAATAAGCGGAGGAGGAACAGGGGGGCATATCTTCCCCGCCATCTCTATTGCCAATGTGATAAAAGAACGTTTCCCGGAAGCTGAAATCCTCTTTGTCGGAGCGCATGACCGGATGGAGATGGAACGGGTCCCGGCAGCAGGTTACCGAATTGTCGGGTTGCCGGTAAGCGGTCTAAACCGTGCGAACTTGCTGAAAAACGTAAAAGTAGTAGCGCGGCTGATAAAAAGCCTCAGACTGGCGTATAAGATTGTGCGCGAATTTAAGCCCGATATAGCTATCGGAGTGGGCGGATATGCCGCCGGCCCTACGTTATGGGTTGCCGCTAAGCGACGCATACCGATACTGATACAGGAACAAAACTCGTATGCCGGAGTGACAAACAAGCTCCTGGCGAAAAAAGCAGCCAGGATATGCGTGGCTTATGAGGGCATGGAGAGGTTTTTCCCCGCCGGCAGGATCATAATAACCGGTAATCCGGTGAGGACAGACCTTGAAAAACGGTCCGGACAAAAAGCTGAAGCGCTTACATTCTGGAACCTCTCGCCCGGGGAAAAAATAATCCTTGTGTTAGGCGGCAGTCTGGGAGCCCGCACACTGAACAATAGCATCATGAAACATCTGGATACGCTTTTAGACTCCGGTGTGCAACTGATATGGCAGACAGGGCGTTTTTATCACGCAGAAGTATGCAAGAGTATGAAAAAGTATAAAGATACGTCGGCAATCCGGTGCGTCGAGTTTATCGCCCGGATGGATTATGCTTATGCGTCGGCCGACCTGGTGGTGTCCCGCGCAGGTGCCGGCACTATATCTGAACTCTGCCTGCTGGCAAAGCCGGTCGTACTTGTACCTTCGCCCAATGTTGCCGAAGACCATCAGACAAAGAACGCAATGGCGCTGGTGGAGAAAGATGCAGCCATCCTTGTTAGCGATAAGGATGCGGAGAATATATTGGTTGACAGGGCTCTGGAGGTAGTAGCTGACGACAAACGCCTTGCTGCACTTAGTGACGCCATAGCGCCGATGGCCCGGCGTCACAGCGCCGGACGCATTGTGGACGAGGTAATACGTGTCATAAACAATGAGTAAAAACCGACTTATGGATAACGACATAAAGGCCGTATATTTTATCGGAGCCGGAGGTATCGGTATGAGCGCACTGATGCGCTACTTCCTTTCCAAAGGGAAGCTGGTCGCCGGTTACGACAGAACTCCATCCGAGCTGACCGAACAGCTAAGCCACGAAGGGGCTGCGATACATTACTCCGACGATGCAGACCTGATTCCTGCCGGGTTCCGTCAGCCGGCCCATACGTTGGTCGTTTATACACCCGCCGTGCCTGAATCGCATACGGAGCTTGCCTGGTTCCGTTCACGCAGGTTTGAGGTCATGAAGCGGGCGCAGGCGCTGGGTGAGATAACCAGGGTCTCTCGCGGACTTTGCGTGGCCGGTACGCATGGAAAGACGACAACATCTTCCATGACTGCCCATCTGCTCAAACAATCACACGTGGACTGTAACGCCTTCCTGGGGGGAGTGCTGAAGAATTACGACAGTAACCTGATGCTGTCTTCCAAAAGTGACCTGACGGTGATCGAGGCGGACGAGTACGACCGTTCCTTTCATTGGCTGACCCCATACATGGCGGTTATTACCTCAGCCGACCCCGACCATCTGGATATTTACGGCACGCCGGAAGCCTACTGCGAGGGCTTTGAGCATTTCACCTCACTGATACGTCCCGGCGGTTGCCTGATCATGAAAGAAGGGCTCCCTCTCAAGACACGTTTGCAACCCGGAACCAGGCTCTATACTTATTCCGGCCGGGAAGAAGGCGACTTTCATGCGGAAAATATACGCATCGGCAACGGAGAACTGTATTTTGATTTCGTAGCGCCGGATGTGCGTATAAACGACGTCCAACTGGGAACGCCTGTGAAAGTAAACATCGAGAACGGCGTAGCTGCTATGGCTATGGCCTGGTTAAACGGGGCCACAGTGGAGGAGATAAAAAAAGGGATGTTGTCTTTCGAAGGGACCAGACGCCGTTTCGACTTTTGCCTGAAAAAGGAAAACATCCTACTAATCGACGATTACGCCCATCACCCGGCGGAACTCAGGGAAAGCATATTATCGGTGAAAGAGCTTTATGCCGGGCGAAAGATAACCGGAGTTTTCCAGCCGCACCTTTACTCGCGAACGAGTGACTTTGCAGATGATTTTGCCGCCTCCCTCTCACTGCTTGACCGGCTGATCCTCTTAGACATCTACCCCGCCAGGGAGGAACCCCTGCCGGGCGTTACTTCCGCGATTATCTTTAATAAGGTCACCATTGCCGATAAGACGCTATGTACGAAGGAACAACTGCTGCACACGTTGAAGACAACCGGAGCGCATGAGGTTGTACTGATGCTTGGGGCCGGCGATATAGACCGGCTGGTGGAACCTGTGAGACAACTGCTGGACAGATGAAGGTCATACGCGCCATATCCGTCGCCGCCGCCCTGTTGCTGTTTTGTTATATACTTACCCTGACAGTATGGCTCAGGAAGTTCCCCGGTGAAGATGTTATGTGCAGCCGCCTGACAGTGGTGCTGCAAAGCGGCGGGGACATGCGCTTTGTATCCGAAGCAAACATCACCGACGCCTTAAAGCAGGCAGGGCTTGACCCTGTCGGCCGGCTGATGAAAACAATAAATACCGACAAGATCGAGCGGGAGCTTATGAGGAACGAAATGCTCGAACGCATTCACGCCTACAAGACCCCTTCAGGAATTATCCGCATTGACATAAGACAGAAGAACCCTATACTGCGGGTCATAAGTCATGACGGCAGCTTTTATGTAGACCGTAACGGAAGCACCATGCCGGTAAGCCGCCGCTACACAGCCCGTGTCCCATTGGCCAGCGGGTACGTGGAGAAAGAATTCGCCACAACACAATTATACCGGTTTGCATTGTTTTTGCAGGAAAATGAATTCTGGAACAACCAGATCGAACAGATATATGTGCATCCCGACCAGGACGTTGAACTGATCCCACTCGTTGGTAATCACCGTATTTTGTTGGGGACTTTGGATAATTTCAGAGAAAAATTGGATAACTTGCAACTCTTTTATGAGCAGGCTATACCCAAACTGGGGTGGGAAAAGTACAGCATCATAAATCTTAAATTCAGGAATCAAATAGTTTGCACTAAAAAATAAATAATTATGGCATGCACAGACTTCATCGCAGTTATCCACCTGGGCACCTCCCGCCTGACGGGAATACTGGGACAGAATAACGAAGCCGGGACGCTTACCATCGTTGCCTGCGAGACCGAAAACCCAGCCGGCTGCATCCGCAGAGGCTGTGTGTATAACGTAAGGGAAACAGCCTCAAAGGTGAAAAGGATCATCCAGAAGATGGAGAGCAGAATACCCGGCAACCGCATCGGGAAGATATACGTTGGGGTCGGAGGGCAGTCGATACGCTCAATCGAACACACCATATGCCGGTCGATGGATACGGAACAGATGGTTACCGACGAGATCAAAGACCGTCTGCTTGAAGAAGCCTGGACATGTAAACCTGAGGGATTGGACATACTCTCCGTCGTGCCCTCGGCCTATTACCTTGACAAACAATACGAGTTTGACCCCGCCGGAGTATCCTGCACCTCTATTGAAGCTGTATACCAGATCATAGTAGCCCGCCCGTCGGTGCGTAAACGTATTGTAGAATGCGTGACCGAACAGGTGAAAACAGATATTGCCGGCATTATTCCATCACCCCTGGCTCTGGCCGGAGTTGTATTGAGCGAAGACGACCGGAAACGTGGCTGCGCCCTCGTAGACTTTGGCGGCGGTGCGACTTCGCTCGCAATCTATAAAAACGGACGCCTGGCCGGCCTCTGCGTCATACCTCTTGGGGGAAATCTGATAACCGCAGATATCTCCGAATATCTGGGGATAAGTCTCTCCGATGCGGAAAAACTCAAGCAGAAGTACGCTAACGCCATAGCAGACCAGGACGACGGCACGACGCTTCAGGCCAACACGGAAGACTCCGAGCCTCTGACCTTTAAACTCTCCGGCTTTAACGCCGTAGTGGAAGCCCGCCTGCAGGAAATACTCGAAAACATATACAGCCGGCTTGAACCCTTCGCCGCCAAAGACCTGCGCGCAGGCATCATCATAACCGGCAACGCTGCGCAGATTGAAAACCTGACGGCAGTCATATACGACCGCATGAAGATAGATGTCCGCTATGCTTCCGTCCGCAAAGACCTGACGGTAAAATCAAACCTGCCTGACATATCCGCCCTGGAGATAGCCGGACCGCTCGGACTGCTGCTTGCCGGTAACGTCGACTGCCTCGCCTCCCCCGCCGTGAGGCAACCCGTCATCGCCGCCGTACCCGGAAAACCGGAGGTGAAAACAGAAACAGCGCCGGCGGAAGAACCCGGTAAAGCCGATGATAACCCGAAGGCCAGGCAAGGCAGGAAACAAAATAACTTACTGAAGAAGATAAACGAAAAAGCAAACCAGTTCGTAGGCGACATTTTCAGCGAATCATAAAACGAGACAAAGATGGACAATACAGTATTGGAATTTAATCTGGAGAAAGACGATCCCAAAATAATAAAAGTGATAGGCGTAGGCGGCGGAGGCGGAAACGCTGTCACACACATGTACCGTAAAGGCATACACGACGTATCCTTCCTTCTTTGCAATACCGACAAACAGGCCCTCAAAAACTCCGACGTACCCAACCAACTGGTACTGGGCGAATCGATAACCAAAGGACTGGGGGCCGGCAACAAACCGGACCGCGCCCAGAAGGCTGCCGAAGAAAGCGAACAGGAGATCAGCCGGCTGCTTAACGACGGCACCAACATGGTCTTCGTCACCGCCGGGATGGGCGGCGGTACCGGCACAGGGGCGGCCCCCGTCATCGCCCGCATAGCAAAAGGAATGGACATCCTTACGGTAGGTATTGTCACCATCCCGTTCAGGTTTGAAGGCGAACGCAAGATCATACAGGCAATCAGGGGCGTGGAAGAAATCCGCCGCAACGTGGACGCCCTTTTGGTGATCAACAACGAGCGCCTGCGCGAAATATACACAGACTTCACCATGATGAACGCCTTTGCAAAAGCCGATGATACTCTCGCAGTAGCCGCCAGAAGCATAGCGGAGATCATTACCGTACCGGGCCTTATCAACCTCGACTTCGCCGATGTGAACACAACAATGCGTGACGGAGGGGTGGCCCTCATAAGCAACGGGTACGGCGAAGGAGACCGCCGCGTGGACGCAGCCATAAACGACGCCCTTAACTCGCCGCTGCTGAACAACAACGACATATTCACGGCCAGGAAGATACTCTTCAACATCTCATTCAGTGAAGACAGCGAGCTGCGAATGGAGGAGATAGAATACGTACATGACTTCATGTCGAGGTTCCAGACGGAGATAGAAGTCATCTGGGGTACGGCCATAGACAACACCCTTGGCGCGCGCGTAAAAATGACCATACTGGCCACTGGCTTCGGCCTCGACTCCATCCCCGTGATAGCTCAGAACACAGAACACCGCACGGAGATAAAGAAGAAGATAGAAGAATACTACCTCCCCTCGTCCGGGAAAGGACGCGGATACATGAACCGCATAGCCATACTCTCGGATAGCGAACTTGATGACGACAGTTTTATCTCCCTCCTTGAAGATAATCCCACCTACAAGCGCGATCCAAAGACAATATCGGCCTGTCGCACCGCTGCCCGGCCCGCCGTCGCACCCGCCGTAGCCGGGAGCGACAACCTGATCCGCTTCTGATCTTTCGCGGCGTCCCGGATGCTTTCCACCGCCGGCATTGAGAGTAGCGGATAAACCCGTAAATAGCATCTGTGAGCGCCGTCGCCTCCTCACACATTTACTATGCCACAAATATGATGACCTTACTCACACGAGCGGCGCCACGGGCGCATTTTAAAGGGGCGCCTGCTTATCCAGAATCCGGATTTTTACCCGTAGTTTTTAGAAGGACCTTCTAAAATCCTGATGAAGCGCCTTCTCAGTCATTAGTGAAGTATCTTCTTAAGTATTAGCCTGATCCTTCCTCCCCTCGTCGTCACTGCTGATGACGACGAGGGAGAGTCTGTCCGAAAACTAACCGGCAGGGCTTTTTTATTCGGGCGCCTGTCTGAGCACAAATGCAAATATGCGACTCTCCAGAGCCTAGATTTAGTTTTCGTATAGTCTGGGGGGAGGGGGCAACGGTAAGGGAGAGGTAACAATGACGACGTTGGGGAGCCGTTGATTCTCCTGCATCGAACCCAGGTCACAATGAATCCACAAGGCGCCTTGTGCGGAATCAACAAGCATACTTGTGGATAGTTAACAGGGGTGCTATTTCCGACAAAACTGCTACCTTGCAAAAAAAATCATGCGAAAGAAACCGGCAGAACAATGGGGGTGTGTCAAAAGTTATATTCTCTTTTTTTTTGCAAAAAAAGTCCAAACTTTCCCAAGCCCGGACTTTTATATATCCCCTAAAATCTGTATCTCAGGGGTATATAATTTTACTTATGTCAAAAGTACAATTTAAATCCTACAATCAGGGTCAAACGGTATTATTTCCATCCCGTTTAGACGAAAGAATACCCCAGGACAGCCCCGTCCGGCTGATTAACCGCATAGTGGAAGGCCTGGATTTAGGCAGTTAATCGCCACTTATGAGTCCGGGGAAACAACTCCCTATAATCCGCGCATGTTGCTCAAAGTAGTTTTCTATGCCTGTATGAACAACACCTGTTCGTGTCGCAGGATCGCTTCGGCCATGGAACGTGGTATTCATTATATGTGGCTTTCGGGTGGTCAGTATCCCTCGTTCAGCACGATCAACCGTTTCCGCAGCGAACACATAAAAGAGTGTGTAAACCATTTGTTTGTACAGGTTGTCGAAGTGTTGGTAGAAATAGGACAGGTTAGGGCGTGTTCACGCAAATCAGTCAAAGATTTTGTATTTTTACGCTCATGGAACTAACACATTCACATTACGAACAAATATCCGATTGTTTATCCAAAACGAGTGTTTCGCCCACGAAAGTGGTGGAAGATACCTCCTTGAGTTTATCCGCCTCTGCGGAAAGTTCCTGTATCTGTTCACGGGTATTGTAGTATTTGTTATGGATTGGTTCGCCATCAGCTCCCACCTTGCCTATACATGTGCGGGCGTGAGTCGAGTATCCCTTCTCTTTGTCCCAGTACGACATGTCTTCGTAGAGATAGACCGTTCCGTTTTTCGACTTTATTTCGATAATCCTTTT
>JAISBL010000047.1 GCA_031266215.1 Tannerellaceae bacterium
AAAACTGGGCTATGATAATGAATCAATTTATGGCTATATTTGAAGACAGGATCATAATTTAGATGAAAACAAAACTCTGACACAATTCAACGTTTACACAAAATTTTGGACACTCCCGAAGCAGGCGCTAATCGATTAAAAGCTAATAACTGTTATGAAACGCTTATCCCAATCCCCGCATACCGCAGTGCATGTGAGCGCCGGATTATCCTCAAAAGAAATAATTGCTACTTTTGTCAGCTAAACAGTAAAAAAGTACATAGAGATGAAAATTACAGCCAACAAATTTGTTTCCGTTATTTATGATCTGAATGTAGGAGAAGGCGACGACCGCGAACTGATGGAACAGGCGACGCCGGATGCGCCCATGAACTTTGTCTTCGGGACAGGCTCCATGCTTCCTGCCTTTGAAGATGAACTGAAAGGCCGTAAAGCGGGCGACACCTTTAAATTTACCCTGCCCCCGACCGACGCATATGGAGAATATAATGAAGAATACCTGATGGAGCTGCCCAAAAATGTGTTTGAAGTAGACGGGGAATTTGATTCGGATATGGTGAGGGAAGGAAACACCGTCCCGATGATAGACTCCGACGGGAACCGCCTGAACGGGTCGGTCATGGTAGTGAAAGAAGACACCGTCATGCTGGACTTCAACCACCCCCTGGCAGGGGAAACCCTGCACTTCTCAGGCCGGGTGATAGACGTGCACGAGCCTACGGAAGAAGACCTGGAATCCCTTTCGGCCGGCAGGTGCAACTGTGGTTGCGGAGACGATAACTGCGACGCCTGCCTCGGCTGCCGCTAAAGGTCATGTTTAACTCTTTCGGGAACATATTCCGCCTCACATCCTTCGGCGAATCGCACGGCAGGGGGGTCGGTGGCGTGATCGACGGCTGTCCGCCGGGCGTAAGCATAGACATGGACTTTGTCAGGCGCGAACTGGGCCGCAGGCGCCCGGGGCAGTCGGTACTGACCACTCCGCGCAGGGAGGCCGACGAAGTAGAATTCCTCTCCGGCATTTACGAAGGCAAAACGACAGGAACACCCATAGGGTTCGTCATACGCAACGAAAACCAGCACAGTTCCGACTATGATGATCTGAAAGATATCTACCGCCCTTCGCACGCCGACTACACCTACCAGCAAAAATACGGGATACGCGACCCGCGCGGAGGCGGACGTTCCTCGGCCCGCGAAACCGTCAGCCGCTGCGTAGCCGGGGCAATAGCCAAAATCGTGTTGAGCGGTCATAATATCAGCATCCGCGCCTACACCTCACAGGTAGGCCATATCCGGCTGAAAGGTTCGTACAAAGACTACGACCTGAGCCTGACGGAGACAAATCCGGTACGCTGCCCCCATCCCCCGACAGCTTCCGAAATGGAAACCCTTATACGCGACGTAAAAGCGCAGGGAGACACCGTAGGAGGCGTCATAAGCTGCGTCGCCGCCGGCGTACCGGCCGGACTGGGCGAACCGGTATTCGGAAAGCTGCACGCCGCCCTCGCCCATGCCATGCTAACCATCAACGCCGCCAAAGGATTTGAATACGGAGACGGATTTGACGCCGCGCTTTACCGGGGCTCCGAGCATAACGACCCTTTTTTCAACGACAACGGGACCATCCGCACCCGGACAAACCACTCAGGAGGCATACAGGGAGGCATATCAAACGGAGAAGACATATACTTCAGCGTAGCCTTCAAAGCCGTAGCCACCCTGCTCACCGGGCAGGAAACCGTGACGGCGGCCGGCCATGACACCATCCTCACAGCCCGCGGACGCCATGATCCATGCGTACTTCCCCGCGCTGTCCCCATAGTAGAGTCAATGGCAGCCATGACACTGCTGGATTATTTACTGATCCAAAAAACAAAATAACTCCCAAAGAATCTTTACATTTGCGAGTTATCAACAATTTCGGCCAGTTATCAACAGGCATGATTGTATTATTGCATTTATACGTAGTTTTGTGCACGAATTAGTCAGATAGAGTAAACATGGGAAAAATTATTGCAATAGCAAACCAAAAAGGTGGTGTAGGAAAGACTACTACTACAATCAATTTAGCTGCGTCACTGGCAGTACTGGAGAAAAAAGTCCTTGTAGTGGACGCCGACCCGCAGGCAAACGCCTCGTCAGGCTTAGGCGTGGATATAAGAAGCGTGAATCTTTCTATTTACGAATGTCTTATCAATGGAGATGACCCGGTCAGCGCCATTACCTCGACAGAGGTAGAGCGCCTCGATGTCATCCCTTCGCATATCGATCTGGTGGGCGCCGAGATCGAGATGCTGAACATGCCCAACAGAGAACAGATACTCAAACGCGTTATGTCTCCGCTGAAAGAGAGATACGATTTTATACTGATAGACTGCTCTCCCTCGCTGGGGCTTATAACCGTTAACGCCCTTACGGCCGCCGACTCGGTCATGATACCAGTACAATGCGAATATTTTGCACTGGAAGGCATCAGTAAGCTGCTGAACACTATCAAGATCATCAAATCCAAGCTGAATCCCGCCCTTGAGATAGAAGGATTCCTGCTGACCATGTATGACGCCCGCCTTCGCCTGGCAAACCAGATATACGAAGAGGTGAAGCGCCCGTTCAGGGAGCTGGTCTTTACCACCGTCATACAGCGCAATATAAAGCTGAGCGAAGCTTCGAGCTACGGAAAACCTGTCGTTCTGTACGACGCCGATTCCAAAGGTTCGCTAAATCATATCCAACTGGCGCAGGAATTAATTGACAAGAATAAGGTATAATGGCAACAATAGGTAAAAGATCTCCGTTGGGACGCGGATTGGAGGCTTTGCTGTCAGATGTGTCGACAAGCGGCTCGTCTTCTATCAGCGAGATAGAACTAAGCAGGATACAGCCTAATCCCGATCAGCCACGCTCCGTATTTGAAGAAGAGACACTGGAGGAACTTGCCGCCTCTATCCGCTCCATAGGAATTATCCAGCCTGTTACATTAAAAGAAACAGGCAACGACGAGTATATGATCATCTCCGGCGAACGCCGCTACCGGGCGTCCCTGAAAGCCGGCCTGACACGTATCCCCGCCTATATCAAGACAGCAGCCGACGAAAATGTAGTGGAGATGGCGCTGATAGAAAATATCCAGCGTGAAGACCTGAATGCCATAGAAATATCATTAGCCTACCAGAAGCTCATAGAAAGCTATAATCTGACACAGGAGCAACTGAGTGAAAGGATCGGAAAGAAACGTACGACAATAGCCAACTACCTCCGCCTGCTGAAACTGCCGGCAGAGATACAAATGGGCTTAAAAGACAAAAAAATAGATATGGGGCATGCCCGCGCCCTGATCCCGGTGGAAGACCCGGAAGTGCAACTGGCCCTGTTTGAACAGATACTGTCGGAAAACCTTTCGGTAAGGATGGTAGAAGACCTGGTGCGCGGAGTAGCCGCGGGAGAAGAGCTTCCACGTAAACAGGAAGAAGACGTAAAACAACGCCAGATCGCCAGATTACCCGAAGAATACAAGCTGCTGAAAGATCATTTATCAGGCTTTTTTAAAGCTAAAGTGCAATTAATATACAAGGAAAACGGGAAAGGGAAAATCAGTATTCCATTTGCCTCGGAGGAAGAGCTGGAACGATTGATAGGGCTGCTCGACAAGTTGAAGTAAATGAGCGAAAAATGGCGCAGGCAGCAGTAAAGATATGTGTTCTGTTATTTTCTATATGCTTATCCGCTTTTCCACTGAGTAGTACGGCTCAGGAAAAGATAACAGATACGCTGGCCATCGAACCTCCCGACTCACTCATTCATGCCGTTCTTACGGCCGCCGATTCGGTGGCTATGCAGATACCGCCACCTGGACTCCTGTCCAAAGAAGCTTTCAGGCCAAACTCCACAAAAGCGGTTTTATGGTCGTTTATCCCGGGAATGGGACAGATATACAACCGTAAATACTGGAAGCTGCCTTTTGTTTACGGCGGATTTATGGGTTTTATGTATGCCATTACCTGGAACGGGAAGAATTATCAGGATTATTGGGGCGCGTATCAAAGCATTATGGCTGACGCGGCGGCATACAATAAACTGGTCAGCGAAAGCGGTGGCGCTGACGTGGAATATGAGTTTAACAAGGCATGGACGGATTTCCTGCCGGCAGCCGACCATAAATCGACTGTGAATAACGTAAACTACCAGAATCTGTTCAAAAACAGAAAAGACTTCTTCCGGCGTAACCGCGACTTGTCTATTATCCTCACCGTAGGCTTTTATTTCATCTGTATGATAGATGCATATGTAGATGCCGAATTGTTTGATTTCGATATTTCACCGGACCTGTCCATGAGGATTGAACCCGTTATATCGCCACTAACGCGCACCAATGCGCAGAGTATCGGAGTAAATTGTAGTATAACTTTCTAAATTGCAGTCAATATGAAGAAGTATCACATAACCGTCCTGCTTTGTCTGGTTTGTATCTTTTCTCCGGCAAAGAACCGGGAGGAAACCATAAATGAAGAGAAACAGAAATACGAGGCGTTGCCGAGAGACACCACTCTGGAAGACGTCGGATTGATCCCTGAAAGTTTAGACGCCAATGTGGACAGCTTACTGCATACCTGGCATGTTCAGTACTTCGCCAAAACGGATGCATTCTGCCATGATGAAGACGAAAATGTCCGCTTCCCCGACAACGTAATCATGGAGCGTTTAGAGAGGCTTCCTCATGCCATCCCGATGACGTATAACGCCCTTGTACGTAAAAGTATCGACTTCTACACCGACCGGCGCCGGGGCCTGATACGCTATATGCTCGGAATGGCGGACTTCTATTTCCCCGTAATAGAACAGGTACTTGAAGAATACGACCTCCCTCTGGAATTGAAATACCTGGTGGTCGTCGAAAGCGCCCTTAATCCCATAGCCGTATCAAGAGTAGGGGCCTGCGGACTCTGGCAGTTCATGCTGCCCACCGGCAAAAACTACGGACTTGAAATAAACAGTCTGGTAGACGACCGTCGTGACCCGATAAAATCAACCCACGCCGCCTGTCGTTATTTTATGGACATGTACAACATTTACGGAGACTGGCACCTGGTTATAGCATCCTATAACTGCGGGCCGGGAAATGTAAACAAAGCCATACGCCGCTCTGGAGGTAAAAAGGATTTCTGGAAAATCTACCCCTACCTGCCACGCGAAACCCGCTCGTATGTCCCCCTGTTTATAGCTGCCGGCTATGTGATGAATTATTACTGCGACCACAATATATGTCCCGTTCAGACAAGTCTTCCTTTGGCGACAGATACGGTTATGATAAGCCGCACATTACACTTGCAGCAGGTAGCCGATATGTTGCAGGTGGATATCGAGCTTCTGAGAATACTGAACCCGCAATACCGGCGCGACATCATTCCGGGTAACAACAAACCTTCAGCCCTAAAGTTGCCTGCCGTAGCCACATATAGTTTTGTTGACAAAGAAGATAGTGTATACGCTCACCGCAGGGAAGATTTTCTTGCCGACAACATGCCCGGCGCTAATGGCAAAACTTCTACGCGCGAGCAGATTACCCATATCGTCCAATCCGGGGAAAATATAGTCAGGATAGCTGATAAGTATGGCGTGACGGCACAGGAAGTCCGCCGCTGGAATGGATTAGGCTCCAACAGTATCGCTGCCGGAAAACGCCTGCGGCTGTACGTAGATAACGGTGGGGTTGCTTTCGCCCAAAACGTGAAACAACAGAAGGCAGAGCCGGCTCCCGTCGTCGCTAAGGCGGCCCCTAAACCTCAGAGCCAGCAGGCAAAACCTATCGCAGGAACCGAAAAATACGTCACCTATAAAGTACAATCAGGCGATTCGCTTTATTCTATTTCCAGAAAATACCCGGGCGTGTCGGCCGGCGCTTTACAACAGGTAAACAATCTCCCAAACTCAAATATCAAACCCGGACAATTATTAAAGATACCTGTAGGATGAGCGGAACCGAAGAACTGATGATACAGCAGGAGTTTGAAAAGTTGCTGGACGACTATATCAACTCAAATCACCGCCGTAAAATAGAACGGGTTACGAAGGCGTTCAATTTTGCAAATCAGGCTCATGCCGGGGTAAAGAGACTAGATGGAGACCCTTACATAATGCACCCGCTGGCGGTAGCGCGCGTGGTATGCGGCGAAATGGGATTAGGCTCTACGTCTATCTGTTCTGCCCTGCTGCACGACGTGGTGGAAGATACCGAATACACGGTGGAAGACATCAAAAATATGTTCGGAGAGAAAATCGCCCAGATTGTTGACGGACTGACAAAGATATCCGGGGGAATATTTGGCGAACAGGCTTCCGCGCAGGCCGAGAACTTCCGCAAGCTGCTCCTTACCATGAACAGCGACATACGGGTGATACTTATAAAAATCGCCGACCGCCTCCATAACATGCGCACATTAGGCTCGATGCCTCCCGCCAAACAATACAAAATAGCAGGCGAAACGCTCTATCTCTATGCTCCGCTGGCGCACCGGCTGGGGCTTTTTGCTATCAAGACGGAGCTGGAAGACTTAAGTTTTAAGTACGAACACCCCCAGGAGTATGCACTCATACATGAGAAGCTGAAAGCGACAGAAAAGACCCGCGAACTGCTCTTTGATCATTTTGCCGAACCCGTACGGGTAAAGCTGGATAAAATGGGACTTACGTATGAGATGCGGGCCCGCGTGAAATCAGCTTATTCCATCTGGAACAAAATGCAGAACAAAGGCGTGTCGTTTGAAGATATTTATGATATATATGCTGTTCGCATCATTTTCGAACCACTGCCCGACGTAGACGAGAAAAACCTTTGCTGGGACATTTACTCGGCTATTACCGATATCTACCGCATACGCCCCGACCGTATACGCGACTGGGTGAGCCGCTCAAAGGCGAACGGATACCAGGCGTTACACCTTACAGTGATGGGCCCCGACGGGCAATGGATAGAGATACAGATCCGAAGCCGCCGGATGGACGATATAGCGGAAAAAGGATTCGCCGCACATTGGAAATACAAGGAAAACAGTATAGAAGAAGATACCGAACTGGATAAATGGCTGCAAACCATTACCGAAATACTTGAAAGCCCTGACCCCAACGCTTTAGACTTTCTTGACACCATCAAGATGAATCTTTTCACCTCCGAGATATTTGTCTTCACCCCGAAGGGAGACATCAAGACATTGCCGCAGGGGGCTACCGCGCTGGACTTTGCCTACGCTCTGCACACCAGTATAGGTAACAATTGCATCGGGGCCAAAGTAAATCACCGCCTGGTGCCATTCAGCCACAGGCTGTCCAGCGGAGACCAGGTAGAGATACTCACTTCACGCTCACAGGAACCTCTGCCTGAATGGCTCAACTTCGTTACCACCGCCCGGGCGCGCACGAAGATAGACGCATCACTGAGGAGGATACGGAAAGAAGGCGCCAAAAAAGGGGAAAAGAAAGTTGTCGACGTGCTTGAAAAGGCCGACATAGAGCCTAATATCACAAATATGGATAAGTTCGCCCTCTTCTTCGGCTTCCGCAAACGCGAAGATTTCTTTTATTCGGTAGAGAAAGGCGATGTGACCCTGCCTGATAACATAAAGAGGCTGCTGCGGAAGAAAAGCAATAACTCCATTCTCAAATACGTAAGGCAGGCGCTGGGTATGGCCGCCAGGAATCCTAAAGAAAACCAGGCAGCCTCGCCGGAAGAGAAAAAGGGAGAAGTTAAATTCGACAAATCAAAGCCCTACATCCTCAGCGAAGAAGAATACGAGCATAACTACGTCATTGCGCAATGCTGCAAACCCATTCCGGGAGACGACGCCCTGGGCTTTGTCAACGACGACAACACCGTAGTGGTACATAAACGCTCCTGCCCCATCGCCATGCGGCTGAAAAGCAGTTTCGGCGAACGCATTCTTTCCACAGAATGGAGCAACCACCGCACCACCTCGTTTGAAGCCACTCTGGAAGTAAAAGGCATCGACACCCTTGGCGTATTAAACACTATAACCAAAATCATTTCCGATGAATTTAATGTAAACATTCAACGCCTGCTGATAGAAGCAAAAGACGGCGTGTTCGAAGGGAAAATAAAACTTAAAGTACACAACGTTGAAGACATACAGCGCTTGTGCGTCACACTGTCAAAAATCAGGAACATAAAATCTATAGGCCGCGTAGCTGATTAACCGGATATGAAGATCGGTTCGATTGATTTGGGAGAACGTCCGGTACTGCTGGCGCCGATGGAAGATGTTACAGACGTCTCTTTCCGACTCATGTGCAAACGTTTCGGCGCAGACATGGTGTATACCGAATTTGCTTCCAGCGATGCACTGATACGCCACGTAAACAAAACGAAGCTGAAATTAGCCGTCTCAGCAGACGAACGCCCCGTGGTTATACAAATATACGGCAGAGACGCCGCATCTATGGCGGAGGCTGCCTGTATATGCGAAGAAGCTCACCCCGACATCATTGACCTCAACTTCGGATGCCCCGTCAAAAAAGTCGCAGGCAAAGGGGCCGGGGCCGGCATGCTACGCAACATACCCCTGATGCTGGAAATAACAAAAGCGGTTGTTAAGGCGGTAAAAATACCGGTCACCGTAAAGACGAGGCTCGGATGGGATGCTGACAGCCTGATTATATCCGACCTGGCTGAAAGCCTTCAGGATTGCGGTATAGCGGCCCTTTGCATACACGGGCGCACCCGCAGCCAGATGTACACCGGCGAAGCCGACTGGACGCTTATACGCAGGACCAGAGAAAACCCGCGTATCCATATCCCTATTATAGGTAACGGCGACGTCGCTTCGCCCGAAACCTGCAAAGAGCGATTTGACTCATGCGGCGTAGACGCCGTGATGGTAGGAAGGGCCGGCATAGGGCGGCCCTGGATATTCCGCGAAATAAAACACTATCTGAAGACAGGTGACAGGCTGCCGCAGGAAGACCCGTCATGGTATCTTAATATCCTGAAAGAGCAGGTTCTCCAAAGTGTCGAACGCCTTGATGAACGCAGGGGCATACTGCATATCCGCCGTCACCTGGCCGCCACGCCCCTGTTCAGGAACATTCCCGACTTTAAGAAAACACGCATCGCCATGCTTCGTGCAGAGAGTGTAGACAGCCTGTTCTCCATCCTTGACGGCATTGGGTGGCTGTGACGGCGCAGTGATATGGTATATTTTGCCGACGGAATGCCGTTTTTACCATACGGGCCCCTGCTAAGGGAATCCCGGCTTCCCGGATAAGACAACCTCTTCCCAGATAAGGTAACACCAACTTCCCAACTAAGGCAACCGGCTTGCCCGGTAAAGGGACACCGGCTCCCTCGCTCAGGGGACACCGGTTCACTCGTTCGGGTGACGCCGGTTCACTCGCTCAGGGGGACACCGTTTCACTCGTTCGGGGGATACCTGCTTCCCCGTTCAGGGAACGCCGGTTCCCTCGCTCAGGGGACACCGGTTCCCCCGGTAAAGGCTTTCGGTGTGTGCTGACGCCGGAAGGCGTCTAAGACTGGTAACCTGTGCAAGTCCTTCAGGGCGCAGCTCGGGGCAGAGCAGTCAACCACCTGCAGAACTGCGAAGCTGTTCAACAGGGGTGTGTTTCCACAGTTGCGTGAGATCGCCTGATACGTTTGAATGACAGCTTTCAGTCCGGGTTATACCGGGCTTTTTTGTAAGAATACGCAGGCATGCTCAAAAATGATGCCGGCAAGGCTGACTGAAATTTCAGTTAAGCTGTTCATGTCGGATTAATTGAATGATTAGCACTATGTTATGTTATGCGGGACGGATTAAAAAGCTCACGGGATTTTTTTATTTACCCGGAAATTTATTCCTGCCGCACGTGGGACAGATTTTATCCCACGTGGGATGGATTTCATTTGACGTGTTATGAGTTTCATCCCACGTGGGACAGGTTTCATCCCACGTGGGATGGATTTCATTTGACGTGTTATGAGTTTCATCTCACGCGGGACAGGTTACATCCCATGTGGGATGGATTTAATTTGACGTGTTATGAGTTTCTTCCCATGTGGGACAGGTTTCATCCCACGTGCGGCGGATTTCATTTTTCATGAGGTTAGTTTTCTCTGACATGAATTGTATGGGAGTGTCCAAAATTTTGTGTAAACGTTGAATTGTGTCAGAGTTTTGTTTTCATCTAAATTATGATCCTGTCTTCAAATATAGCCATAAATTGATTCATTATCATAGCCCAGTTTT
>JAISBL010000048.1 GCA_031266215.1 Tannerellaceae bacterium
TGAAAAATCCGGGAATGGACTTATTGTAACAATGGCATTACAAATGCAACGAAGGGCATGGATTAAAAAATTATGGGAGGCTACCGACGAATCCTCATAATGGACATTTTGGGATTATAGCAGTCAATAAACCAGTACCCCTTTCCCGTAGGCGTATCCCTTCAGGATGGCCGTCAGTTGTTCTAAATTGTCGCCTGCAAAGTCGTTTTTCCAAAATGTTACTGTATACAGCGGTTCCATAATTTTCTTATCTTTGAATGGTTTATGTTTTTAATAGCTGATAATGGATTCTGTGTTTAATGTCCGTGGTTTGGCCAGTATCTGGTAAACCCGGTATGTGATGATCTTACCGACATAGTTCCGCATCCTGGGTTCGCCGATCTCTTCGTGCGATAACAGATCGTCCAGACACTCCTCGTCTTTATCGTACAGGATCAGGATGGAATCCATGCAGACATCGTACGGATCAGCCGGAAAGCTGTACCTTCTGCACAGTCCGCGGGCGCGGGAATGCCATGCAGGGTAGTATTTTTCTACGTAGTGATTTAATCTGTCGGTGTTCATGGTAAGTTGCATGTGGTAGTTAGTGCTGCCCCCCCCCTCCGGCATAAGGGGCTGATGATCGTTAACTCTTTGTCTCTTTTATCCATATCTTATTTATTGCTATATTTAGCGCCGCTTTCCACACGGGAAAGTGATGCAAATGTATTCGCAATTATTTTTCGCAAAAGCAAACATTTTTGAGAATATGACTATAAATGAAAAATTTAAGATTATTGCAGACACCTTGTATTCTGGCAACAAAAGGGCATTCTCTATCGCCATAGGCATTTCTCCATCTGTTATTGAGAATGTTATGGGGACAAGGAAGGGTAATCCATCTTACGAGGTTTTGCAAAAAATTTGCGCGAATGCGAATATTAATCCTGGTTGGCTTCTTGCGGGAGAAGGCGAAATGTTAAAACCTGACTTTGTCAACAACTATGATGACGATCTTACAACTGTTCCGGTTGTAGATATTTACGCCGTTGCCGGCGGAGGATACCTTAACACTGACTACCCTGAGCAGACTGGAGAAATAAAGCTGCCGGCTGGTATGCTGTCCAGTCGCAGAGGGAATTATTACTGCGGGATGGTAAAGGGAGATTCCATGTACCCTACATTATCAGACAAGGATCATATTATCTTCCGGGTACTTCCTCTCGGAGACTGGGAACGCATCACGGATAATAAAGTGTATCTGGTAATAGACCGGTTCGGCGCAGCCTACGTCAAGCGAGTCAGAAGCAGACTGCAGAAAGAGAACCGTATCGTCTGCATATCAGATAACAAAGATTCCAGGCCATCGAAGTTCGACATAATGGGAGAAGACATAGGAAATATCTACCAGGTAGAATGTCGCATATCAAACAATATGTCCAACCTTGGCGACTATAGCGACCAGTTAAGTGCGCTCCAGGAAGAGGTAGGGGTAATCAAAGCCGAATTAGATAAAATCAAGAAACTAAAATAGTCTACTTTATTGCAGGCTCTGAGGGCCTGTTTGACCTCCTTTTATCCACAAATACATGGTTTTTGCACCAAAAATAAGCCAAATAGCTGATAATCAGTCAAACATGCCAATAAGATAAATACCCTGCCTGCAATTTAGGGGTGGGGGTAAATCGCCCGAATGTGACCAACTAGTGTCAAAAACGTATATTTTAGGGAGGGTAAATTGGGTACCAAATGTACGCCCTACTGTACGTCCTATATGTACGAATCGTTTTTTATGTGACATTTACGAAGAGATACCAAATACATCCCTAGGTATACACCCTGCTGCATCCCAAATAGGCACGAATGTCCCTTTAAGGGGCGTTTCCGGGAAGCGGGGAACAACACTTATATCTTACTTATAAATCGCTGTAAAAGCCCGTTTTAACCCCTCAAAGCACAAACAAAGAATGGTTTCAATGTCGGCCATGGAGCCGCACTAAAGCCATTGATACCTTTTCATTGGGATTGTGACAAAAATGTCCCATTTTCCGCCCTTATATCCCCTGTTTTACCCCAAATGGGACACGAATGGGTCATAATGGGACATTACAATACCCGTTTCGTTTTATACCCCCATAGACTTGTCTTTCTCTTCGATAGATTTATTTTTTTCTTCAATATCCCGATCTTTTTCTTTCAAAGCCTTCTTTTGTTCTGCAAGGGCTTTCCACTGTTCGGCAATGGTTCTTTCCTTGTCCTGAAGTTCTTTCAGGTAGTCATCCTCCATCTCCATCTCTATCTGCATATCCTCGCTCTCGGAGGCCATACGGAGGCGACGGATGATTGGACGGTAATGTTCGGGGAAGTCGTCTTCGTCTACATTCAGGATGTGGTGGTTCCTTGTACGGTTCTCCTGGTCGAAGATGCTCAGCAGCTTTTCCATATCCGTGCGGCGATGGTATTTCAACTGCTCAGTCTGTACTATCCATGAACGGTGGTGAAGACTGTCAGTAAACTCATTGGGGCCGCTCAGCGCTTTACCGGTCGTAACGTCCCTTATCACGGAATCGACACTGACGACCACACTGCCGGGAAAGCCTATGTCATAACCCAGCAGGAAGATGCAGTATATCTGGCGGGCCTTCCGGCTGTCGCCTTCTCCATACGAATTGTCGGGATTCTGGTAATGTAAACCGACATAACGACGGAAACGCATGATGTCGGAGGCCAGTTTGGCTTTCTGTAACTCTATCAGTACCGTCTTGTAGCTTCCTTCGGATGTGGCGATGCGGGCTGAAAAGTCAAAACGGCAGACCGTGAAGTTTATCCCCGAACCTTCAGGAGGGGAGTCGTCTTCCCCGCCTTCCTTACGGGATGATACGCGGACGGTACGCTCCTGGGAAGCAAAGTCAAGCTCTGATACTTCCTCGCCGATAATAGCCGAGAGAAAGGCCTTTGCCACACGGTTGTCTTCTATCATAAATTTGAAGACTACATCGTATATTGGATTTGCTATATGCATAAACGTATTATTTTTTGGTTACCGGCTACAAAGATAGCACATTATATCGGGTTTTCTTACGCCGGACTCACGTCAGGGAAAGGTCAGGACAAAGGTGGTTTCTTTTGTTGAAGGGGAGCTTTTGAGAGTGATGCTGCCGCCGGAGAGGCGCATGATCTGGCGCGAGATGGAGAGACCGACGCCACTGCCGCCTTCCTTGGTGGTGAAGAAAGGGACAAAGATGTGCTGGGCTTCTTCGGGCGGGATTGGGGGGCCGTTGTTGCTGATCTCCATTATGACGGCTTCACTGGCATCACAGTAGGCTTTGAACCGTATTTGTCCGTCGGCCTTGTCGTGGCCGATGGCCTGCATGGCGTTCCTGAGAAGGTTGAGCGTCACCTGACTGATGAGGCTCTCGTCTGCGTATACTATCAGGTCGTCGGGACAGACATCCACGCTGATAGCGATGGAGGGGTAGTTGTTCTGATGCCGGGCCAGTTGAGCCATCCTGAGAGCGAACTTGCGTACATAGAACAGCGAAGGTTCCGGCTCGGGTATATGGGTGAATTTGCGGTACGACTCTACGAATGAGATAAGGTTCTTGCCCGTTATGCTGATAGTCTCCAGACCATGAAGTATTTCTTTGTCGGCGTCAGCATATATGGATAGCAGCGTATCGCTGAGCGAGGTTATTGGAGTGATGCCGTTCATGATCTCATGCGTCAGTACGCGGGTGAGGCGTATCCATGAGTCTATCTCCTTGTCGTCAAGCTCACTGTTGATGTCGTTTATGGCAAGGATACGCATTGGCTTATCTTTAAGCCGGGCCTCTGATACGCCTACCGAAAGGTGAACCGCTCCGCGCTCGTTGGTGAATGATATATGGCGGCGGTTTCCTGGGCGTATGTTTGTAAAAAATTCTTCCAGCCCCTCGCCAAGCCGGCGCAGTTGCCTTACGTTGGTGAAGACCGAGAGGCCAAGCAGGCGCAGGGCTTCGGAGTTTGTCTGGTATATATACCCGCCTTCGTCTATGACTATGATACCTGTGCTTACACTGTTGAGGATAAGCTCGTAGTACTTTTCTTTCTGCATGGCGTCGGCCTGCGCCTGGAAGAGAATCCGTATTATGCGGTTGAGCGAACGGTTTACCAGCCTGTCGGCCGAAGAACGTCCGCTTTCTGCATACCTGAAGGCATGGTCGGCGTTATCAATGGCGTCAAACATAAAGGCTATCTTCTGTGCGTTCCGGCGGAACTTCCGCCAGACCAATCCTACGGCGACGGCCATACCCGGAAGCGTAACGGCCAGTAACCACCACTCACGTTCAATAGCCGACCATGTGGCGGCGGCCGTCAGTATCACTATCGCGGCCAGACGGAAGGTCAGGGTGTTATATAAACGGGTAGTCACAGTTCGTACCGTTTGATCTTATTATACAACGTCTGCCGCGAGATACCAAGCTGGGCGGCCACCAGCGAGAGGTTGCCTTTATGCGTATCCATGGCGCTGCGTATCATGTTATATTCCATCTCCTCAAGGGTTGCCGCCTCTTTCACCTGCGTCGAAGAGGTGGAGGGTGGGGGCGTTACTTTCCTGTGAGGAAATCCGAAACTGGCGGCCTCCAGCGTATCCCCTTCGGATATGATGACAGCTTTTTCTATCGTATGCTGTAGTTCGCGTATATTGCCCGTCCAGGGTTGCTCCATAAGCATGGCCGCGGCGGAGTTACTCAGGCGGGGAGTCTGCCTGCCATAAACAGCGGCATAACGCGAGAGGAACATCTCGGCCAGCGGGATGATGTCTCCGGGGCGTTTGCGTAAGGGAGGAATTTCTACATGGATGGTGTTTATGCGGTACAGGAGGTCTTCCCTGAATAGCGATCTGGCCACCATCTCCTTCAGGTCTTTGTTGGTGGCCGATATAAGCCGGATGTCTACCGGCATGGGCGAGTTGCTCCCTACCCTGACGACGGTGCGGCTTTGCAGCGCAGTGAGCAGTTTGGCTTGCAGATGGAAAGGGAGGTTGCCTATCTCGTCGAGGAACAGCGTGCCGTGGTCGGCGGCTTCGAACTTGCCCTGACGGTCGGCGCGCGCATCGGTAAAAGCTCCCCTGACGTGCCCGAAGAGTTCGCTCTCGAACAGGGTTTCGGTGACAGCCCCCATGTCTACGGCTACCATTGGCGACCTGCTTCTGCGCGACAGATCGTGTATCTCACGGGCCAGTATCTCTTTCCCCGTTCCGTTCTCGCCCGTGATAAGGATATTGACGTCCGTACGCGCCACCTTTTCAATCATCAGGCGCAATTGGCTCATATCATCCGATTCGCCCCAGAACATACCATTGCTTTCTGAGGCTTTTACCGTCGCACGACCGGAGGGTTGAGGATGGGATGAGGTATACTTCTGAATAGTGTCCAGCAGTTGGTCGTTATCCCAGGGCTTTACGATAAAGTCAGCCGCTCCTTCCTTGATACCACGGACGGCCAGACCGATGTCTGCGTATGCAGTGAAAAGTACGACCGGCAGTGAGGGCTGGCGCTTCTTTATTTCCGAGAGCCAGAACAGCCCCTCGTTACCGGTATTGATCCCGGCCGAGAAGTTCATATCCAGCAATACGGCGTCTGCTTTCTCCTCCCTCAGCGTGCTTATTATCCGGTTGGGGGACGACAGGGTGATGACCTTTTCAAAGCGCGTCTCCAACAACATCCTGACGGCTATCAGGATGGACTTGTTGTCGTCAACAACTAATATCGTTTTCATAATATTATCAGAGTACAGGAAAAGGATGAGGGACGAACCGCGCATCTGAATCGCAGCCCGTCCCTCCGGCTTTTCGTTTGTCAGTATCCGAAGATATCCGTTTGTTTCAATATCGTCACTTTACCCAGTCCCTCCAGGGTTTTCATGTCTAAGTCTTTTGTGTCGCCCAGGATACAGTATGTAAGCGGTTTGTCTTTGATGTACTGTTGCTGGAAGGCTTTTACGTCGGCAAGGGTCATGGCGGGTATCTTTTCAAACAACTCCCTGCGCCGGTCGGTCTCGTAACCAAATTCCTTAGCATTAAGATAGTCCCACAGGATGTCGTCGCGCAGGATGCGTGCCGTTCTTATGTCGGTAATGAGGCTCTCTTTGGCAAGGTCGAAGGCGTTTTCAGATTCAGGCATATCGTTCAGAATACTGTTGAACGCTTCGGTGGCGTCTTTCAGTTTATCGTTCTGGGTAGCGATGAAAGTCTGGATGTAGTAGGCGCGGTCGGGCTTGCCGGGGCGTTGATAACCTGCTCTTGCACTGTAAGCCAGTCCGCGCGCTTCGCGCATTTCCTGGAACACGATACTGTTCATGCTGCCTCCGAAGTAAGTGTTATACATCGTACGGCCTGCTTCTACGCTCTTGTCAAAGCCTCCGCCTTTGTGTAACATGGCCATATATATCTGCTTTGCATCATAATGGGCTAACAACACCTTGTTCTCCGTGGTTTCCTGTTCAACAAAGCTGGTTGGCTCTGGAACAGGTTGCAGCGCTTCGGCCGTTGCATGGTTTGCATTGAGCGTTCCGGTGATCTGCGTTTCGGTGAGCGGGCCGTAGTAGAGGATAGTGTGCTCAAAGTTCCTGATGTTTTTAGTGGTGTTTACCAGTTCTTCAGGATTCATATCTTTCAGTTCGGCTTCCGTCAGGATATTGGTAGACGGCGATTTCGGCCCCCATATTGCGTAGTTGCTCAAAGCGCTGAAATTGCTCGACTGGTTGGCTTTTGCATCGGCGCGTCCCTTGAGAATATTCGCCGCCAGGTTGCTGTAAGCTTCGGGATCGACCTTAGAATCGGCAAGCCGTTCTTCCAGTATTGCAAGCGCCTTGTCAAAATTATCGCTCAGTCCGCTGATATACACATATACACGGTCGTTGGTGGCTTGCACGCCAAATGTACAGGCAAGCTTATACAGTTCGCTCTTTATTTCTTCGGCCGTCCTTGCAGACGTTCCAAGATAGCTGAGGTAGTTGAAGGCTGTTCCCAAAATCCTGTTATGGTTGTTACCCATTTCAAAGACGTAATAAAGCGAGAAGAGCGGGTTAGTCGTATTCTGCTTGTACAGAAGCGGGAGGCTGCTTTTCAGAGAGAGTTTGGAGAGGTCTTTGTCGTAATCTATAAAGACAGGTTCTATGGGATTTACTTCGCGCGTCTTGAGCGAGGCGAGGAAGTCGCTTTCCTTATCGCGGTTAGTCGATATGGGCGTGATCGCCGGTTTGTCTATTTTCTTGTCGTCCGGTTTGCCCTGGCGCTTGTACACTACCACGTAATTGTCGTTGTAATACTTATTGCAGAAATCTATCACATCCTGCTTGGTCAGCTTAGACTGGAAGTCTATTTTCCCTACCTCGTCTTTCCAGTCGGCGTTGTTGATAAAGGCAAACAGCAATGTCTGGGCGGCATACTGGTATTCCTGCTGCTGGAGATAGCGTTCAAGTTTGAAGTTGTTGATAACGGCTTCGAGCAGTCCTTCGTCAAACTCTCCTTTTTTCAGCAGGCCAAGTTGTCCAAGTAACAGGTCTTTCAGCTCTTCGAGCGTTTGCCCTTCCCTGGGCGTGCCAAAGAGTTCAAACAGACTGTAATCGGCCATCGCGTCAGTGGTGCTTCCGGCTCTAAGCACCTTTTGCTTTTGCACCAGGTTCAGGTCTATCAGGCCGGCCTTGCCGTTAGTCAGCAAATAATCCACAAATTCCATAATGGCTGCATCTTTGGTGTTGGCGGCAGGCATGCGGTAGGCGATAGCTATGTTTTCGGCTTCAAGTCCTACGACCTCTTTTACGATAGGCCCGGTAATCGGCTGTTCGGGCGAAACTTTCAGTTCCGGGATTTCTTTCGCAACAAGTGATCCGAAGTACTTATCTATCGTTCGTATCGTTTCGTCGGGATTCAGATCTCCCACCATACAGACGGCCATATTATTAGGCACGTAGTATGTGTCGAAGTATTTTTTGATATTAATTATAGAAGGGTTCTTCAGGTGTTCCTGCGTGCCGATGACGGTCTGCGTTCCGTATGGATGGTGCGGGAAAAGGCTGGAGAGCAGCGTTTCGTACAGCTTACGGCTGTCTCTTGTGAGGCTCATGTTGTATTCTTCGTATACTGTCTCGAGTTCGGTATGGAAGAGGCGGATCACGGGATTGGTGAAGCGGTCGGCCTGAATAAGCGCCCAGTTTTCAATCTCGTTAGAGGGAATGTCCTCCATGTAAGCCGTCACGTCATACGATGTAAAGGCATTGGTGCCCTGCGATCCAATGGCAGACATCAGCTTGTCGTACTCGTTAGGGATGGCGATTTTGGAAGCCTCCTGCGACACGCTGTCTATTTGAGCGTAGATTGCTTTACGTTCCTCATCTCCGGTGGTTTGGCGATAGGTTTCAAACAAGGCCTCGATCTTGTTCAGCAACAGTTCTTCGGCTGCATAGTCAGATGTTCCGAAGTTTTTGGTGCCTTTGAACATCAGGTGTTCAAAATAGTGCGCCAGTCCGGTAGTTTCGGAAGGGTCGTTCTTGCCTCCTACACGTACGCCGATAAATGTCTGGATACGTGGGTTGTCTTTGTTGACCGACAAGTACACTTTCAGCCCGTTGTCAAGCGTGTAGATACGTGTCTTCAGCGGGTCGCCGGTAACGCTTTCGTATGCGTACTCAGAGCCTGTGCCGCAGGATGCCAGCAAGATCGCAAATAATACAAACAACAAATAACGAAGATTTTTCATGACAGAGTAATTTATTGATAAAACACTAATAAAAACATTTACGGTCAAAAGTAATACTTTTAGTGATACACATGAAAGGGACGATAGAAACATGACTGCGTGGTCGGAAACAATGTTTACCGGAGTGATTTAATTTTTCATCATATCACTCATAATGCTTATAATTAGTCGGCCTTTAAAAGGGTACAGATATTTGAAAATCAATTAAATTTACAAAAAAACACTTGTCAATATCTGCAGGATTTATAATCTGCAAAACGGATCATACAGAAAAAATCACTCGGAGTATCCCTGGAGGCATTAACAATATTTAGGCATTATCGTTTAGAGCCTGTTTAAATTTTAAAGCAGTAAAAGTTATATATTATCACGTACGAAACAGAAACCATCACGTACGTGATAGAAATTATTACGTACGTGATGAAAACTATTACGTGCGTGACGAAAATTATTACGTACATAATAAAAACTATTACGTACGTTACGAAATTTATTACGTACGTAATGAAGACTATCACGTACATGATAAAGATTATTACGTACGTTATAAAAGTTATTACGTACGTGATGAAAGCTATCACGTACGTGATAAAATAAAAGAATTGTGAAAAATAAAAGGATTGATTTGCGTTTTTTTAATATTTATACGTGAAAACACCCGGCAATGAAGTGTCTTATTGATTAATATACAGACATATAGACATTTCGGAAGTAATAGTATCAGGCGAAGGTAAGTGGCACTGAAGTACAGGTGAAAAATTAAGCTGCACAGGCAATTCTGTTACACAGATTGTGTATCGCAGGTATGAAAGGGCAGTACTCAAAGACCCGGCCGACCGGCTGACATGCAACTGCCTTCACACACTGCTTAAATCCGCCTCCGGCCTGTGCCTCATAAGAATAAAACAGCGGGCGGGAAGATATTGACCCGCACATACAGTAAACAGAACGCCTGCGCCGCGAGGCCGGCCGCCTTCGGGCTGAGATCAGCTATAAAAAGTAGTTTTCCCCGAAACGTGAAGGTTCTGCGTTCCACGGCAGGTATTGCCCTGACCGGTCAATGAGCGGCGGATGCGGTTATTTTTTTCAACGGCTACAAATGTGTTTTTCCCATGAGTTTATAAAACAGTCAGTAGCATATACGGCTTACCTGAAAATAAACGTATTTACATGGGAATAAGGAAACTCTTTTAATATTATGCTTCTTTAGAATTTAAACAGGCCCTTATAGTTCTTATCATTGCTGCCCACTAAAAACGGTAACGCTCACAAAGAATACGGAACAGGGGCTGGGGTTTAATGATTTTATGCCTTCTCAGGCGGTTATAACCCGTCCGTCTCTGAGGTGTATGACGCGATCAGTATGCATGGCAAGATTTTCGTCATGTGTTACGATGACGAAAGTCTGGCACATTTCTTTCCGCAACTCAAAGAACAGGGCGTGCAGTTCCTCTTTGTTTTGTGTGTCGAGGCTGCCGGAAGGTTCGTCGGCAAGTATGACGTCCGGGTTGTTTATCAGGGCGCGGGCTACGGCTACGCGTTGTTTTTCACCGCCGGATAGTTCTGCGGGCTTGTGGTTAAGGCGTTCGGAGAGTTTAAGGAAGTCCAGTATTTCTTTCGCCCTTTTTTCGGCCTGTTGTGGCTTTTCTTTTCCTATAAGGGCAGGGATCATGACGTTTTCCAGGGCTGTAAATTCAGGCAGTAGCTGGTGAAACTGGAACACGAAGCCGATATTGCGGTTGCGGAAGGCGGCGAGCTCTCTTTCGCTCAGACTGCTCAGGCATACGCCGTCAAGCGTAAGGTTTCCGCTGTCTGCCGAGTCAAGCGTACCGATTATTTGCAACAGGGTGGTTTTACCCGCTCCGCTGGGGCCGGCTATGGCTACTATCTCACTTTTTCTGATATGCAGATCTATGCCTTTCAGCACTTGCAGGCTTCCGAAGCTTTTGGTGATTTTTTCCGCTCGTATCACTCGTAAACCGATTTATACCAATCGAGACGTTTGTACCACTCGTTGAGTGATTCCAGATTTTGCTGGGGGATATATGCTGATATGCCGCAGAAGCGTTCCCTGTCTATGGGAAATCCTCTCAGGTCTCCTTCGCCGGCGTAGTAGGCTATGTCTGTTGTTTCTTTGTATATGACTACGTCTTCGAGCGCAGTTTCAAACCGGGCGTATTGTTCGGGCGAGGCTAATTGTCTGATGAAATCGCCCATGTCGTACAGTGCGTGGTATCTGTATCCAAGCCGTTCTATGAGTTGTATGTTTTCAAGGGGGAGGCTGTAGATGTTTTCTTCTTTTCCCCTGACAATCTCGCGGCAAACGGTTGCAAGGGCGTCAAGCGCCGTTGTATTTACCAGTGTTGTGGAGGCTGACTTTGGGTAGTGTGATCCGGCGGACTGTTCTTCGTAGTAGTTGTAAAACGTGTTTCCTATATTTTTGAGTGATTGTGGTATGTTGCCTTTTTCAAACATATATTTTACGATATGCTGGTAAGGCAGGCCGTCGGCCAGTACTTCGGTGGGCGAAGCCAGGATGTAGTCGGTATTATTACGCAGGGCATAAGCTACTTCGACGTTAGCCATATAGCAGTCGTCAAAAATAATGAAGTCGAATTTATATCCTCTCAATGACTCTTTAAGGTCGTTTATCTCCATAAAATCTGACTTGTCCTGTCCGTATGAGCGCAGATAGTTTTTCACGTCTGAGGGCAGCCAGGCCGTTCCATGACTCCACAGCAGGAGGGCGTTGTTGTCCGACTTATATCGCTTGTCGGTGAAAACCTCGTCGAGCACGCTTCTCATCACCGCGACGTCTACCGAGTTTCTGTCTTCATACGTGCGTACGATCTCCTGTTCTGTTTCTCCGTTTGCGCCTTTCTTTATTTGGATAAGCCGGGGCGGCTCGCTTGCCGAATCGTGGTAGACTAAAAGCTTCCCGTTATTAAGGTTGTCACCCTCCGCTCCCTTAATAATATCCCTGATGTTGTCGTAAGAATATCGGTTGAGGCTATTATCTGCCGCCATATATACCAGGACTGTCCTGCCTGACGCTGACGGAATGAGTTCTTCATTTGAACAACAACCGAAAAAAGCTAATATTAAAAGAAAGGGGAAAGAAAAAAAGAATGTTTTTGATTTCATGACTAATACCCGTTACAGGCCACAAATATACTATTTTATGAGACACGCTCAAGCGTGGTGCGCATAAAGTCCCACACCCTGGCTACCGAAGGGATATTCACCCGTTCGTCCGGCGAATGAGGAAATTGCAGATCGGGGCCGATGGATATCATATCCATATCCGGATATATTCCCTGTATGATGCCACATTCAAGCCCGGCGTGCATTACTTTGACCGGTGGTTCTTTATGGTACAGATCATGATACACTTGCCTCATGAGGTGTAATATAGGCGACTGTATATTGGGCTGCCATCCGTTGTAATTGCCTCCGAACTCAACTTTGGCTCCTGCGAGTGAAAAGATGCTTTCCAGAGCAGAGCAAACAGATGCTTTGCGGCTTTCGGAAGAACTGCGCACCAGTATTTTTATTTCTATCAGTCCGGGAGAAGACAGCACAATGGCCAGGTTGGAAGACGATTCGACCGTTCCGGGAAAGTCATGCAACATACCGGCTATTCCATTCTGGCAGCCTTCGATTGCGTTGATAAGGTCGTCTTGCACTTCTTCGGGTATTAGCGTAGCCGGCATTTCCACCTTCTCGGCCGTAAACTGTATGTCGGGGTCGACGCCGGCGTATTCGGCGCGGTACAGTTCCCGGTAGTCCGACACCATTTCCCAGAGAATATCGGCATTATCTTCAGGTATGGTGATTACGGCAAAGGCTTCGCGGGGAATCGCATTGCGCATTGAACCGCCTTCTATTGAAGAAAGGCGTGCTCCGTAGCCGGCGACAGCCTCTTTGAGGAAGCGGAACATCAATTTGTTGGCATTGGCCCTGCCCAGATGAATATCCACTCCCGAATGTCCGCCCTTCAGGCCCGTGAGGCTGAGCTTTACCGCCACATCATTTTCCGGCAGGCGGTTGTCATACTTGAACTGGAACGATATGTTCATGTCGGTACCGCCGGCGCAGCCAACAAAGAGCTGCCCTTCCTCCTCAGAGTCGCAATTTATGAGCGTACGGCCTCTAAGGAACCCTGGTTTCAGACCGAAAGCGCCATCCATACCCACTTCTTCGTTTACTGTAAAAAGAGCCTCAACAGGACCGTGTTCCAATGTAGTGTCTGAAAGGACAGCCATTGCCAGGGCCACACCTATTCCGTTGTCAGCGCCAAGCGTGGTATCGCGGGCTGTCACCCAGTCGCCGTCCTTATAAGCGTCAACAGGGTCGGTCAGGAAGTTGTGGTTTACCGAATGGTTCTTCTGCGGAACCATGTCAAGATGAGACTGCAGGATGATCGTGCGGCACGCCTCTTTCCCTCTCGTGGCAGGCTTACGGATAAGTACATTCCCTGCCTCGTCCTGTAAGGTTTCTAATTCTAACTTTTCCCCAAAGTCTTTAACGAAACGTGTTATGGCTTCCATATGTCCGGTAGGACGCGGGATTTGTGTAAGCTCATAAAAGTAATTCCATACATGCTTTGGGGTAAGGTTTTTGATTTCTTCTGATGACATAATGTTAATATTAAAATGGTTCCAAATATACTATTACTAAATGTAAATAACTATGATGTATATCAACCGTTTTTCTGTGGGCTAAGTGAGACGCCGGTCTCTTTGCAGGTAATTTTTTCAAGAGCGACTCGCCATATTTTTACATTCTTTACGGCCGGAGCGGCGTAGTTGAAAGTCTTACCGGTATAGTGTCTCATGAAAATGTTCAACACGTTGATTTTACTGTCAGGATCGTTCTCATATACAACTTTTCCCCAACCTGTAACACTGATTGCGTGCATGCTGTAACTGCATGCTATGTCTGGATTCTGGCAGACTATTTTGTCAACAGAACAAAAGGTGATGCAAACGTTAGGATTACGCTCTATAATGTCAATCTTGCTGCCTTCTTGTGCTGAATGCATATATACCACCCCGTCAAGATAAGCGAAATTCATAGGCAACACATAAGGTGTGCCGTCAGTATCGGCCATGCCCAAAAAGCACGTATCGCAAGCCGCGATTACCGCCTCCATCCGTTCGCGTTCGGTGTGTATAATTGTTTTCATTATTCTTCGTTAGCCTATAGTTATTGATTTTTTTCGTAATGCAAATGTAACCACTATTTTATATCCTGCGCACTCGCTCAGGTTTTTTATCCGGCCGTGGGCAATACATAAAAGGTTACACCTCCGGAAGTGGAACTCACTTAGACCTGAAAACCTCGTAAGCTCGCATGATAGCATATGTACCAGTGTCATGTCAATTTAATACTGGAGTTGCCAAAACGCTTATGAGACAGACCCTGGAAGGCCCAGTTCAGGGGAAAAGAAAGAAATGAAAAAGATTATCATTTTGTCAATAATATGGCTCTCCATTAAGTGCTGATTGCATATCTTTGTGACATTAATCTAAATTTTATATACAAACGCACAAATTTTGATACTATGAAACAGAAATTATTGATCCGTGACCTGACCCTGAGGGACGGTCAGCAGTCGGCTTTTGCAACCCGGATGACCCAACAACAGGTTGACAGAACGCTACCACATTACCGGAAAGCCGGTTTTTACGCAATGGAGGTATGGGGAGGAGCCGTACCCGATTCAGTCATGCGCTATCTTAACGAAAACCCCTGGGAACGGCTGGAGAAGATCAAAGCAGCCATAGGCGACGCATCCCTGCTTACCGCCCTGTCAAGGGGACGAAACCTCTTTGGGTACGCACCTTACCCGGATGACATTATTGACGGATTCTGCCGCAATGCCATAGATTCAGGCCTCGGCATTATGCGTATTTTCGACGCTCTGAATGACGTGAGCAACGTAAAATCGACCGTCAAATACGTTAAAGCCTATGGAGGAATCGCCGACTGCGCCGTATGCTACACCATCGACCCGCACTTCGGCATGGCCGAACGCCTCAAAGCGCGCCTCAAGGGGAAGCCCCTGCCCGACGCTGTCTTCACCGACGACTACTTCCTCGGCAAGGCGCTTGAAATGCAGGCTCTTGGAGCCGACATGATCACCATAAAAGACATGAGCGGACTGATACAGCCTTCGCGTATTGCACGTCTCGTGACGCTGTTCAAAAAGAACCTCGACATCCCCCTCGACTTCCATACACACTGTACGCCTGGATACGGACTGGGGGCGGTACTGGCCGCCATCATGAACGGGGCAGACATTGTAGACACCGCTATATGGAACTTCGCAGGAGGCCCCGCCGCCCCGGCTTTAGAGCTGGTTTATACATTCTGCAGGAAGCTGGGCATAGAGATGGATGTAGACATGGAAGCCGTGGCGGCAATCAACCGCGAACTGCTGGACATACGCCGCGAACTGGAGCCGTTTGACGCCGTCAGGCAGTTCCCCAAACCTTTCGACCCACTCGCCGACAAGCTGCCTGCCGAGGCAGACCGCATGTTTGACAGGGCCATTGCCGCCGCCTCCGGAAAAGATGAAGGGTCGCTGCTCGAAGCCTGCCACGCAATAGAAGACTACTTCAACTTCCCCAAACCCAACGAACTGGTAAAGAAGGCTGAGATACCGGGAGGGATGTACACAAACATGGTTGCCCAGCTCAGGCAGATGAACGCAATGGACATCCTCGAAGAAGCCATGAAGCTGATACCCGGCGTACGGCTGGATGCAGGACTTCCGCCACTGGTGACGCCCACCAGCCAGATAGTAGGCGCACAGGCCGTCAACTGCGCCCTTGACATTAAGAACGGTAAGCCCATGTATACGAACGTATCAAACCAGTTCGTCTCCCTCGTGAAAGGCGAATACGGTAAAACACCCGTTCCGGTAGACCCTGCCTTCAGGCTAAAAATAGCAAAGGTGTCCGAAGAAACCCCGTATGACACTTCACGGCACTGCCGGCAGGAGAACCCGGCGTTGACCGAACTTGGCGGCATACGCCTTGCCGTAAACGAGAAGGAAGAACTGCTGCTGGAGCTTTTCCCCTCAGTGGCCAAGACCTTCCTGACCGGCCGGAAAGAAGCACAGTATCAGTCATCACGCCAGTCCGAAGTCCCCGGGCAAAGAGCATCAGAGGCAAAGAGCGAAGCCCCGGTAACAGGTAAAGTAGTAGTATCGCCCATGCCCGGCAACGTATTCAGGATACTGGTTAAACCGGGCGACGCCGTTTCCTGCGGGCAGGAAGTGCTTATACTGGAGTCCATGAAGATGGAAAACAGCATCACCTCCGAGTATGCCGGAACCGTGAAACGCATACTCACAAAGACAGGGGCCAACGTTCCCGCCGGAGGCCGTCTTATAGAGATAGACGACCGGTAGAACGGGTCTGCGCGCCTGTTAGTCGGCAACCCGGAGATAGCGTCTGTAACGCCGCCGTCTCCGGGTTGCTTCGTTTTGTCCTGTAATGACCGGATGCCTGGTGGCTGCATTATGGAACATCATGATGTGCGTATACATTGGTCGCCGCTTCTATTACGTCATCCTTTCATTACTGTCCGCTAAAAACATAATTGTCCTCATAATTAAGGTCTGATATTCTGTAATGGAGCATAGAAAAAGCGCAGGAATACAGATAAATTGCGTTGAGAAAGGCTTTGTGCAGGTGTATTTTGCCAGAGGATGAAACAGGCGGTGACGTTTTGTTGTGACCGGAATGCTTTTTTAAGGAGCGGATAATTAAAAGATTGGCAAGCTATTACACTCGTGTGAGCCGGATAAAAACACGCAGGGGACTCTTTTATTTACCCGGAAATTTGCTCCCGCCGCACGTGGGACAGGTTTTATCCCGCATGGGATAGATTTCATTTGACGTGTTATGGATTTCATCTCATGTGGGATAGATTTTATCTCATGCGGGACAGGTTTCATTTGACGTGTTATGAATTTCATCTCACGTGGGACAGGTTTTATCCCACATGGGATAGGTTTCATTTAACGTGTTATGGATTTCATCTCACGTGGGAT
>JAISBL010000106.1 GCA_031266215.1 Tannerellaceae bacterium
AACATAATTTTGCAAGATTTTATATCGTAAAGATACTCTTTCTTGCAATATAAAACAAGCAAAATGAGATATATTATACTATAAATCAGTATATTGAATTAATATTCAGGGGCGACTATCTATTCATCAGGATTTTAGGACGTGAGGTTTTATGCCCATTAGAAACTGGACGCGCCGACGGGTTTTTTAGTCTTGTGTTTTGGCTCATCATCAATCACTTTAGGCAGTGGGAGATCGCGACAGATATAACAGCCAATCATACGCGTCATAAGTATATCATCGTGCTTGCCTTCCGCGGCCCCAAACGATTTATTTTTCTTTTGCTCATACACCCTTGCTTCATTCAGGGCTTCTTCATTACGTTCTATATAACCTTCTTCGCGAAGCTCGGCTACATAGTTATCAATAACCAAAGGTTTAGTACTTTTACTTGTATGCCATAACTTCTGAGTTCCCCCGCCTGTTCCGGAGATAGAGTATGAATTTTCTAAAAAAATCAGGAGTCAGTTCGTCGAAGAGAACCTCCTCTTTAAAAGATTTCATGAGGCCAAGACAGGCCCGGTGTTTTTTTGGGTGCCAATAGTAACCTCCTGAAACCTTAGCTGCTGATAACTGCGGCAAAAATCAAAAAAACTTTGATACTTGCCCGGATTACGATACTCTATCAGGAACCGCTCCGTGGTAAGCCTTTCCTTCCTTAGCCGGTAACGCACCAAAATATCATTAATGGCCGCTTTTATATCCGAAATAATCAGATTCTTATCCCTGGCATAGTCGTAAGTGGATTTAACTATCCCTTTCTTACAATCAAAAAACTCCGGTGGCAAACTGATCTTTGTCGGGATTTCTATCTTTTCACGATTAAGATAAAAACCGACATAAACCGGAGCCTCGCCCTTGCCATTTACCTTCTTTTGGTACACTCTGTAAACGCTCATTTTTTTACCTGAATCAGATGATTAATAATACTGTTACCTGCAACCAACCATCAACAGATGTTAATGTCCCATCCTTAAACGCACCGCTGAGCCGGTGTTCGTTTCCCTCTCATTTATATGTTAAAATTTAGTAGCTTAGACTACAACTCATATTTATATTTAAGTCATTACAGGAAATATTCCCTACATTTTCCTGTATTTTACATATACGCAGAGAAGATCGTACAGCTACAGACCACCAAAGGGACACCCGTTCAGGATGTCCCTTAAATTGCCAATAGATGTTAATAAGTGGAGCATACGAGACTCGAACTCGTCACCTTTAGACTGCCAGTCTAACGCTCTAGCCAGATGAGCTAATGCCCCTTGTCGCCTTTTCAGGTGCAAATATAAATGTTTTGGAGGCATATGAGCTATCTTTGCAAAAAAATGACGTGCGACCGTATTATATTAGGTATAGACCCCGGAACTATTGTCATGGGGTACGGTATCATTAGGATTATTGGGAATAAGCCCAAAGTGGATGCGCTGGGGGTTTTACAACTAAATAAATATGATGATCATTACTTGCGATTGGGTAAGATATTTGAATCGGTTACGGGACTGATAGATGAATACCAACCATGTGAGCTGGCTATCGAGGCGCCTTTTTTCGGGAAAAACGTGCAGAGTATGCTGAAGTTGGGAAGGGCGCAGGGTGTTGCCATCTCTGCCGCGCTGAGCAGAAATATCCCGATATTCGAATATGCCCCGCTAAAAATCAAGATGTCTATTACCGGCAATGGAAATGCCTCCAAAGAACAGGTGGCCGGGATGCTTCAGCGTCTATTCCGTATCCCCAGTGAACGTATGCTCCCGCAGATGGATGCTACCGATGGACTGGCTGCTGCCGTATGTCATTTTTTCCAGACGAATAATCCTGTTGCAGAAAAAAAATATACCGGTTGGAAAGATTATATCAACAAAAACCCCGGAAGAAAAAAAACAAATGGTTAGTAGCTATGAATAACTATTAACCATTTGTTTTTTTCATTGCTGTGCCGAGATTGTCAAACGACTCCTTGCCCCATCATGGCTCTTGCAACCTTCATGAAACCTGCGATATTAGCGCCTTTTACATAATTGATGTAATGTTCTTCAGTTCCGTAGGTTACGCATTGTTCGTGGATGCTGTTCATAATTTGATGAAGCTTAGCGTCTACTTCGCCGGCAGTCCACGATATGTGCATGGCATTTTGCGTCATCTCAAGGCCTGACGTAGCCACTCCGCCGGCGTTTACGGCTTTACCCGGTGCAAAGAGGGTTTTGTGTTCGAGGAACAAGTCCACTGCTTCGGCCGTACATCCCATATTCGATGCTTCCGCCACACAGAGCGTTTTATTGTCAATAATACGGCGGGCGTCATTTTCGTCCAATTCGTTTTGAGTAGCACAAGGTATGACAATATCAGCTTTCTGCTCCCATGGACGTTTGCCGGGGTGGAATACTGCATTACGGAATATCTCTACGTAAGGTTCAACTACGTCGTTTCCTGTATTTCGCAACTCCAGCAGATAGTCTGTTTTTTCGCCAGATATGCCGTCGGAGTCATACACGTATCCATCGGGCCCTGAAATGGTGATTACCCTGGCTCCCAACTCGACGGCTTTTGTAGCAGCACCCCAGGCTACGTTTCCGAATCCAGACAGGGCGACTGTCTTCCCTTTTATGTCGAAGCCGTGTGTTTCAAGCATCTGATGTACAAAGTACAGGGCGCCGAATCCGGTCGCTTCCGGTCGAAGGATAGAACCGCCATACTCCATTCCTTTCCCGGTGAACGTGCCGGTATTTTCACGTGCCAGCTTCTTATACATGCCATACATGTAGCCTATTTCGCGACCGCCTACTCCGATATCGCCGGCGGGAACATCGGTGTCTGGTCCTATATTGCGCCAAAGTTCCAGTATAAATGCCTGGCAAAAGCGCATGATTTCTGCGTCGCTTTTTCCCCGCGGAGCAAAGTCGGAACCGCCTTTGGCGCCTCCCATCGGAAGTGTAGTCAGCGCATTCTTAAAGGTTTGCTCGAAGCCTAAGAATTTCAGGATGGAGAGATTGACCGAAGGATGGAAACGTATTCCTCCCTTATACGGCCCGATGGCGTTGTTAAATTGTACACGGTATCCTAAGTTAACCTGTACATCCCCTTTATCGTCTATCCAGGGAATACGGAAAGTCAAGATACGTTCAGGCTCTACTAAGCGTTCAATAATTTTTGCCTTTTCGAATTCCGGATGTTTATTATACACATCTTCGATAGATAAAAGGACTTCTTTCACTGCTTGCAAATATTCCTTTTCTCCGGGATGTTTTGCTTCAAGCGCAGTTAAAATCAAATTTGTTTTCATAGATAACTTTATATTTCAGTAACAATTTGTCTGCAAATATAGCCGTTCCGTGGGATACAAAAGCATTTTTTTTGACATTTTGTTTTGATACAAAAAACTCATGCCCTGCAGAAAGGGCATGAGTTTTTTGTGTGTATGGGAGGATAGTCGTTTAATCATTCCCTGATAGTTTTTCTTTCAGGGCTGCGAGTTCTTCTATATCTCCTAATGTTGTCTTTTCTACAGAAGGCACCACCGGGGTATCGTCTTCTTTTCTGCCGCCGCGTTTACCGCCTTTCCTGTCGCCTGCACCGGCAGCAAATTCTTTTCTTGCGTTCTTATGTTCGTCTTCATGAATGCGGCTGTGTGAAAGAATAATGCGCTTGGCCTCTTTATTAAATTCAATTACTTTGAACTGTAATTTTTCGTCTGCCGTAGCCTGTGAGCCATCTTCTTTCACCAAGTGCTTTGGGGTTGCGAATCCTTCTACTCCGTAGGGAAGGGATATGACGGCCCCTTTGTCCAGCACTTCAATTATAGTCCCTTCGTGTATGGAGTTGACGGTGAAGATAGTTTCAAATACGTCCCATGGGTTTTCTTCCAACTGTTTGTGGCCTAAACTGAGGCGGCGGTTTTCTTTGTCGATTTCCAGTACCTGCACATCTATCTCGGCTCCAATCTGTGTAAACTCGCTTGGATGTTTAATTTTCTTTGTCCAGGAAAGGTCTGAAATATGGATGAGTCCGTCAACACCTTCTTCAATTTCAACAAATACTCCGAAGTTGGTGAAGTTGCGCACTTTGGCCGTATGTTTCGAGCCTACGGGGAAGCGTGATTCGATATCTTCCCATGGATCTGATTTCAGTTGTTTGATACCGAGCGACATTTTGCGTTCGCCACGGTCGAGAGTAAGGATAACAGCTTCTATTTCGTCGCTCACTTTCATGAAATCCTGGGCGCTGCGCAGATGCTGTGTCCATGACATTTCAGACACGTGAATCAGGCCTTCCACTCCGGGTGCGATTTCAATAAATGCACCGTAATCAGCCATAACTACTACCTTGCCTTTGATGTGGTCGCCCACCTTCAGGTCCTGGTTCAATGCATCCCACGGGTGCGGTGTCAGTTGTTTCAGTCCTAATGCTATGCGTTTCTTTTCGTCGTCGAAATCGAGAATAACCACATTGATTCTCTGGTCCAGCTGAACTATTTCTTCGGGGTGCGAAACACGTCCCCAAGAGAGGTCTGTGATATGGATAAGTCCGTCTACTCCACCCAGGTCGATGAATACGCCGTAAGAGGTGATGTTCTTCACTGTACCTTCCAATACCTGTCCTTTTTCCAGCTTTGAGATTATATCTTTCTTTTGCTGCTCCAATTCGGCTTCGATGAGGGCTTTGTGGGATACAACAACGTTCTTAAATTCCTGGTTGATTTTTACAATCTTGAATTCCATTGTTTTGTTTACAAACACATCGTAGTCACGGATGGGTTTTACGTCGATCTGCGAACCCGGCAGGAAGGCTTCTATACCGAATACATCTACAATCATACCGCCTTTAGTACGGCATTTAATAAATCCTTTGATGACTTCGTCTTTTTCCAGGGCTTCGTTTACGCGATCCCATGAGCGTGTAGCACGCGCTTTTTTGTGAGAGAGGATGAGTTGTCCTTTTTTGTCTTCCTGGCTTTCGATATAGACTTCTACCTCGTCGCCTATTTTTAAGTCGGGGTTATAACGAAATTCAGACATAGGAACTACCCCGTCTGATTTGAACCCGATGTTTACCACCACTTCACGTTTGTTCATGGCTGTAACAGTTCCGATAACTACTTCTTTATCTTTGACGGTGTTTAACGTTTCGTCGTACGTTTTTACAAGGTCATCCTTGTTTACTTCGCCGTAAGAGTCTCCCTGTTCATAGGATTCCCAGTTGAAATCTTCTACCGGCTGGATGTTCTTTAACTTTTCCATTCTTTAAATTGTTAATACTAAGTTTGTCTTAATTACTGAGTTAGACATTATATTGTCATTTCCAAAAACGCAGCAAAGGTACATTTTTTTCCGGGACCAGCTATTTTGTGATAAAAAAAGAGCTGCTGGGTTAACGCACAATTTTTAACTCATTAATCAGACGAGGGCATTGCCCCCATTTGTCAATCATGTAAAGGACGTAGCGTATATCGACGCCAATGCAGCGTTGCAGCTCCGGTTCGAAGGCAATGTCGCCGCTCATAGCTTCCCAATTGCCGTCGAAAGCAAGTCCTATTACGTGCGCATTCTTGTCAAAGATGGGGCTCCCTGAGTTCCCTCCGGTAATATCATTATTAGTAAGGAAACATAGGTTAATTGAGCCGTTCCCATTACCGTATGGCCCGAAATCTTTATTGCGGAACATTTCCACTATCTCCGGCTGTACCCGAAATTCATTATTTGTAGAATCTTCTTTTTCGAGTAGTCCCTTGTCTGTAGAGTAGTAGTTATACCAGGTTGCGTCGTAAGGCTGATAGCCGCCGATAGAGCCATAACTTGCCCGCATGGTAAAATTGGCATCCGAATAAAATGTTTTGTCGGGATACATTTCCTTTAATCCTGCAAAATAAAGACGCTCTCCTTTCTCTATATCATACTGTGAGATGGCCATAAGTTGTTGTAATTCGAATATGGACAATATGACAGAGAGGCTTAGCTCAGCAGCCGGGTCTTTATCCAGCCTGGCGTACTGTTTCGGGTCTTTCAATAGCTCTACTGTGTTACTGTATGATAGCAAACGGCTTTTTTTGAACACATCTGCAGTATATTTTCGATAATCGCCTTTATATTTTTTATCTATTTTGCCGAAGATATCGGGGAGGTATTGCGGCGGCACTTTTTCTTTCACGATTTGCAGCATAGCCGGTAGTACTTTTTGGTCGAGGGCCGGTTCGTAGTCTTTGAAGAATGGTTGTATCATGTCTTCAAGGAAGATTTCTATCTCTTCCTCCGTAGAACCTTTTATGTCTATGCCTTGTACGATACGTGCCAGGCGGATGATTTCCGCCCCGTTGGCAAGAGTCTCTATCAGATAGGTGTATATTTTCCTGTATTCGTTTGTTGAAGTGTATCCTTTTTCCAGAAGGGTCAATACCTCTCCGTATTTTTCTTTGCGGGCGGCATCTTGTTCAACCCAGGCGGCAAAGATTGCTTCTTCTTTCTCTTTCCGGCTGATTACATCAAGGTTGTCCAGGCCGCGGTTCATTCCGATGGAGTTTTTCCAGTAATTAGAACTGCCGGCATATTTGGAGGCGTATTTGATGCGAACCTCGTCGCTGACATTCATGGCTTCTTTCCATATTTCCTGTTTTACACCTCTTACTTCTATACGCGGCCTGTTGCTGTCTTCTATGCGTTGGCGAACGCCCCATGAGCTAAGGTAGCGATTTGTGCTTCCGGGGAAACCGATGGTCATGGCGTAGTCGTTGTTTTGATATCCCTTAATGGATACTCCCGCTACATATTTCGGGTTGTAAGGGCGATTGCCGGTGTTGTATTCGGCCGGTTGGTTTTCGGCATTGGCGTATACGCGGAAGACTGAGAAATCACCTGTATGGCGGGGCCACATCCAATTGTCTGTATCCCCTCCGAATTTGCCTATCGAGCTCGGAGGGGCGAACACCATGCGGACATCGTTAAATACGTCATATACTACCAGGAAGTATTTGTTGTTATTGTAGAAGGGTATTACTTCTGCTTCCATGAACTGGTTTTCGCCGACGGAGTCACAAATTGCGCTCCCTATTGAATCGGCTGCCATCAGGCGATCGTATTCGCTTGCGTGAGGGGTGATCTGCGAATTTATGCGTTCGCTCACGTCTATGGTTTCCCGCAGGTAGCGGACTCTTAATCCCGGCACCGGCATCTCTTCTTCTTTGTTTTGCGAAATAAAACCGTCCTTCAGGTAATCGTGTTCTACACTGCTTAATTGCTGGATCGAACTAAACCCGCAATGGTGGTTCGTAAAAATCAATCCCTCATCAGATACCGTGATGCCGGTACATCCGCCGCCAAAAATGACGACTGCGTTACTGACGCTGGGATTTACTTCGCTATATAATTCTTCATACGAAGGTGCAAACCCAAGCTCTTTCATCCTTGCCAGATTCTGCTTGTTCAACTCTTTCAACACCCACATACCTTCGTCGGCGCACACCTGACCTGCTGCCATGATAAACAGCAGTCCGCCCCACATTTTCTTTTTCAGATTCATCCTTGTCTCTTTATTCAAATTAATAATCAATGTTTCCCTGGTTTGTACGGAAAATCTTTAATGACGATGAGTATTAAAAACACAATCAATAATACTGTACGGTAACACAGGCGTAAGACTTCCGACTGTATATCCGGAACAACTCCGGCGAAATACAAAATAAAAGCGAGTGCAAAGTAAATAAAAGCTGATTTCAAATCATAAGGAATCGGGAATTTCTTTTGCCCCACGGCATAAGAGAAGATCATCATAGACAGGTTGCATATAAATGAGGCCCAGGCGCATGCCATGTATCCGTAGCGTGGAGCAAAGATGATGATGATGGCGACTGTTATAATGCATCCGGCGATGGAAAAATAAGCTCCCCATTGCGTTTGATCACTCAGCTTGTACCATACCGAGAGGTTGAAATAGATGCCGAAGAACAATTCACCCAGCATGACGACGGGTACAACCGAAAGCCCCGGATAGTATGCCGGCGTCACGAAATATTTCAGCCAGTCAAGGTAGAATGTTACTACCAGAAATATAAGCAATGCAAATATGATGAAGTATTTCATCGCCTCGGAATAAGCTTTGGCGTTCCTGTTCCCGGCAAATATGAATGGCTCGTAAGCGTAACGGAATGCCTGTATGAACATCACCATCACCGCCGCCATCCTGAAGCAGGCGCCATAGATACCCAACTGGGCGTTGGCATACTCTTTGTCGGCAAAAAGGGAGGGGAACAGTATCTTGTCGGCCGTCTGGTTCAGGATGCCCGCAATGCCCAGTATAAGTATGGGGAAAGAATAGCGAAGTATACGTTTCAGCAAATGGAAGTCGGGCTTATGCCCTAATGCCGGGAGTATATCAGGCGTAAGGGCAAGGAGCGTAACGACGGATGTGATAACGTTGGCGACAAATATATATCCCACTTTATAGTCAGGAAGATAAAAACTGTCGATAATTCCGGGCGTTTTCGCATGCAGCCAGGGGCATACTATCAGGAAGAAGATATTCAGCGCGATATTTAGGAAAATGCCAAGGAGCTTGATCAACATAAACCGCAACGGGCGTCTTTTATAGCGAAGGTAAGCGAAGGGGATGCAGCAAAAAGCGTCTATCGCTACAACTGAAAGCATCATTGCCAGGTATTCCGGATGTTCGGCATAGTTCAGCAGGCGGCTTAACGGATGAATGAAGCAGGCGGCCGACAGAAGAAACAGTAAAGACGTTACTCCTATGCAGGACAGCACTGTGGCGTAGACCCGCACCGGCTCCTCTCCATCTGTACCTTCTTTTTTGTTGACGAAGCGGAAGAACCCTGTCTCCATCCCATACGTAAGTATGATAAGCAACAACGCCACCCAGGCGTACAGGTTCGTGTATATCCCAAACTCTTCAGTTCCCGCCAGCGTCCTTGTGTACACAGGCACCAGCAGCCAGTTAAGGAAACGCCCTATGATGCTGCTCAGTCCGTAAACCGCCGTTTCCCTGGCCAGCCTTTTCATCCCCCCTGCCATCGTTTGTTTTTCTTCAGTCAAACAAAGAACTTTGCCGGTCTGGGCGTTGACGCCCCAGATGTGTGTAAGCAAGGCCGGTCACTTCTCTGCCGCGGGGAGTGCGTTTGATAAATCCTTCTTTTATCAGGAACGGTTCGTATACTTCTTCCAGCGTACCTGGGTCTTCGCCCAGGGCGGTGGCTATAGTGGTAAGCCCTACAGGGCCTCCCTGGAACTTATCTATTAATATTGTCAACAGTTTGTTGTCTATCTGGTCAAGTCCGTAACGGTCGATGTTGAGAGCTTCCAGCGAAAAGCAGGCGATAGGCTTGTCTATATTGCCGGAGCCTTTTACCTGCGCAAAGTCGCGCACCCGGCGTAGCAGGGCGTTGGCTATACGTGGCGTTCCACGGCTACGCGAGGCAATCTCTACGGCTGCGTTGTTGTCGCACCTCACCTTTAGAAGGTCGGCGCTACGCAGGATGATCCTTGTCAGTGTTTCCATATCGTAATACTCCAGGTGCATATTGATGCCGAACCGGGCGCGCAGGGGGCTTGTGAGCAGTCCGCTACGCGTTGTGGCTCCTATAAGGGTAAATGGTGACAGGTCTATCTGGATGGAGCGTGCACTGGGACCTTTATCTATCATTATATCTATCCTGTAGTCTTCCATCGCTGAGTAGAGGTATTCTTCCACAACAGGACTGAGGCGGTGGATCTCGTCTATGAAGAGGACGTCGTTCCTGTCAATCGAGGTGAGCAGGCCGGCCAGATCACCCGGCTTGTCGAGCACCGGCCCGGAGGTGACTTTGAAGCTCACCCCGAGTTCGTTGGCTATAATGTTTGACAGTGTTGTCTTACCAAGTCCCGGAGGGCCGTGCAGCAGGACATGGTCCAGCGCTTCACGGCGCATACGGGCTGCGGCAACGAATATACTGAGGTTTTCTACAACTTTTGCCTGTCCGCTGAAGTCGCGGAAAGAAAGAGGCCGCAAAGCATTCTCGTATTCCTGTTCGTTCTCGGGCAGGCTTGCGTCCCTGATGTCAAAATCGTCTTCCATATCGGTGTTTAGGCAGTCTCCCGGGTCGGTATACATTACCGGTCTTTATCAACGTTCATCCGGAGATAAAGGGCGTATGCGGAGCCAGGAGCGTAATTGTGGCGCAAATATAAAGACTTTTACATAACTTTTGGAGCATTGAAAATTAAACGGCATAAAACATTTCGGACGGATAGGGCAGAAGAGCAATGTTAAAAAAAGAGAGGGTGAGCAAAGTTCTTACTTTTGACACACCCTCACCAACATTTAAGGCTTATGGCCTTACTGATTTTGTTTCTCTTTGTCCTTACGGGTCATCTTCATCTCGATGATGAAAGAGATCAACAGTCCGAGTCCCCCGAAAAGCAGTACCAATGCGCCGTAAACTATGCTGAAGGTGTTGTGGCTGTTATGCATCCACATATCCCACATCTTGTCGTTGCCGTGGAAGTTGTAAGAGTAGAGCTCCGGTATCACAAGGTTGATAAGGAAACCTATGAACAGTCCGAGACCTGTGCCTATAAGCAGGCAGCCCACCTTGAGGGCGCCGAAAGAGAATTTCCGGGGGGCGGAGTTGTAAAACACCGGCCTTCCGCCGATAACCGGGGGAACGAGGGAGGGGTCAAGCTTGTCTCCTACCTTTTCAATAATACTCAGGCGTTCTTTACGGCGCAGTATCAGTTCAAATAAGCCGTACGTTCCCGCAACGCATATTCCGACTACAAGCGGAACCATAATAAAATCTAACATAATGTGTGTGTATTAAATGATTTACATTTCTATAGACGCTGTCGTACAAAAAAGGTTACAGTTATTTTTGTCCCTGCGCTTTGTAACCTTACCGTGAGGTGTGGCGTCTATTAGTATCAGAATGGAGATGTATCCCGACACGCATTACGCCGCCCTGGCGGCCGGAGGAGACGAGGGGGCTTTTGCCTGCCTCGTGGACAGGTACAGCCGTAAGGTTCATCAGCTTATACTGCGCCTGGTCGACAGCCGCGAAGATGCTGAGGAACTGGCGCAGGATGTATTTATGAAGGTCTTCCGCAACCTTGGGTCTTTCAAGGGAGAGTGCAGCTTTTCCACATGGATATTCCGCATCGCCTATAATACGGCTATCTCGGCCACGCGAAAGAAAAGGCCGCTGTTTACGCCCGTGGATGAGGGGGTGATGGAGTGCCTGCCTGAGGTGTCCGAAGAAGGTGGCGACCGTATCGCATACCTTCGCAGGGCTATGGAAGCACTGGCGTCCGGCGACGCGGCTATCATCATGCTGTTCTATATGGAAGACAGGAGCGTGGATGATATCGCCTCGATAACGGGGCTTTCGGCATCGAATGTCAAGACCCGGCTGCATCGCATCCGTAAGAGGCTTTTTGTATTGATAACGCAAAACGAAGGAGTATGATAATGAATGATAGTGAAGAAAGATTGAACGATCCTTTGAGGCCGCTTTTCCTGCAAATTAAGGCGGAGGATGAGGCTGCGGAGGCTTTGCCCGCTTCGTTCAGGGAAGAAGCGTTGAGGCGTATGCGCAAGGCGGCCGCCGCCCGCCGGCGGCGTAGCGAGGCGATGGGGTTACTGGCTGTGACAGTGGCTTCGGCGGGTATAATGGCGCTGGCGGTGGTGGCTCTGCTGAAGGCAGACTTACTGCCGACGGCGGGGTGGAAGGTTCCCGAGCCGCCGGAGGGACTGGCGTTTTATGCCTGCGTAGGCGGCCTGACGCTGCTGCTGCTGCTGGCCGACTGTGTTATTCGACGGCGCGTCATGCACGACTGACTTTGCAGCCCGGGTTCGACATAAGAGAAACCCTCACACTAACGGCGCCACGGGCGTGTTTTACAGGGACGCCTCCTTATCCCGGGCTCCGGTTTTTATCCGGTGTTTTTAGAAGGTGCTTCTTAAGCCCTTATGAAGGGTCTTCTTAAGCCCCTATGAAGGTCCTTCTAAAATGTTGATGAAGCGTCTTCTTAAGCGTTAGTGAAGTTTGTCACAGCAATGACGGTATGGGAAGCATTAATTACGGACGGCGCATAACGCAAAGGAAGCTGTCCGACAGACAGATAGCTTCCTTCCTGTCTGCCCCGCTCCGGCAGGGTGTTTACCTGACGCCTGGTAAGGTGTTTACCAAGGGCTGGTAAGGTCTTTACCTAACACTTGGTAAGGTCTTTACCAGGGGCTTGGTAAGATGCTTACCAAAGGCTTGGTAAACACCTTACCAAAAGTCCCGGTAAATACCCTGCCGGGGAACTTATTGCTTCGGCGTATCCCCGCCGTTGCCACTGTTGACGGCAACGGGAGGCAGCGGTTGGTTTTCTTACATTACTGTCCGCTAAAAACATATCAGACCTTAATTATAAGGACTATTATGTTTTTAGCGGACATAAATAAAAGTCTTTAAGACTGCACCGGAAACGGCTAGTCTTTCGATGCATGCTGAGACACCTTCTTTATAAGGTCATCAGGACAAATATCTGGGCCAGCAATACCCGCAGCAGCATGGTCATGGGATATACGGTGGCATAGGCGGCGGCCTGCGCCTGTACCGGTGCGATGCTGTTTGCAAACTCCAGCGCCGGCGGGTCGGTCATAGAACCTGAAATGAAACCGCATATTTTCAGATAATTGACCTTCAATGACCGGGCTACGACGCATGTCGCCAGAAGCGGTACAAGGGTGATGGCAACCCCGTAAAGCATCCATTGCCAGCCTCCGCTGAGGATAGTTTCCAGAAACTTCTCGCCCGACAGCAGGCCTACGCAGGAGAGGAAAAGGATGATGCCCAGCTCGCGCATAAAGAGGTTGGCCCCGGGTGTCATGTAGAAGTTCAGATTGTTTATGCGCCCCTTGTACCCCAGCAGTATGGCTACGAGGAGAGGGCCGCCGGCCAGTCCGAGTTTTGCGGGAGCAGGCAGTCCGGGTATAAAGAAAGGGATGCTGCCCAGGAGTATTCCTGCGAATATCCCCAGGAATATGGAAAGGATGTTGGGCTTGGCCAGTTCGTTGACAGAGTTGCCCAGTTCTTTTTTTACATCATTGAGTATTTCCTTTTTACCTACCACCCGTATGGTATCGCCCAGTTCAAGGGCGGTTTCCATTGTCGGCAGTATTTTCATCCCTGAGCGGTATATACGGGTTATATTGGCCGGGTAGCGGCGGTAGATACCCACCTGTTCGATGGTTTTACCGGCCAGTTTCTTATTGGTCATCAGTACGTTTATTATCCCCAGAAGGCCGGGTATATCCTCACGGCTTTTGATTATTTCCACCTTGCCTATTTTGAATGAAAGGTTCTCGATAAGGCTTTGCGACGAAACCCCGCAGATGATGTCGCCTTCGCGGATGGTTTCCTCATCGGTGGCTATTATGTATTCCCCGTTGCGCAAAATGCGCGAAACAGCCAGCTCCTTGTCGATAATACGCTTGATGTAATCAATGCTTTTGCCGAACAAATTAGGGTTGGATACAGTGATCTCGACGCTTTGCAGTTTCATTTCGCTGTTACTGAGCGCTTCGGTATAACTCTTAACCTCCGAGTTAATATTAATCCTGAAAAACAACCGGACCAACAGCATTGTGACAATGATTCCAAGTATACCGAACGGATATGCAAGCGCGTAGGCCATGCCCGTTTCCGAAACGGCGGCGGCCCCCGCACCCTGTTCCGCCAGCACCTGCTGCGCTGCGCCAAGGCTTGGCGTATTGGTCACCGCCCCGCATAAAACCCCGATAATAACAGCAGGCGACACGTCGGTCAGCCCGTAAATCAGGCAGGCTATCCCGAACCCGCCCAGCACGGCGCCTATGGCAAGGAGGTTAAGCACCAGTCCGTCTTTTTTGAAGGAAGAGAAAAAGCGCGGCCCCATGCTCAGTCCGATACTGTAGACAAAGAGCACAAGTCCGAAATCACGTATAAAATGCAACACATGCGCATCTACCGGCGCGCCGAAGTGAGCGACGAGTATGCCGCTGAACAATACCCCGGCGATACCCAGTTTAACGCCCCTGGTACCGAGTTTGCCAAGCATTACGCCAGTGAAGGCGGTCAGGCACAGGTACAACATGGTAGATGCAACACCCGGCGTAGTGAGAAAATCATACATAGCGTTCATAAGTTTTTAATTATTTGATAATGTCTTTGTTCATAATATTGGCAGAACACCTTAGCGGTCAGGTATTAAAAAGAACTTTGCCGGGGCGAAGGTACTAATTTCAATTAATCCGGGGAATAAAAACACACCGGGCCGTGTACAGGTATTACCGTTTACGGAAGCTTTCGGTCATGTCCACCATCGTTTCGTTTTCGATGAGGTAGAAGCGCTGGTTGGTCGAAGCGCAGTCCAGTCCGCCCAGGCTTTCCACATAAGGGCCCAGCTTGATGAAATCAAAATGCCGCAACCCGCAGCCACGGGGTAATTTCTGCCTGCCCGAATACCACGCCGTCCTGATACTGCCGGCGGCCGCCTTGCGCAAAAAAGCCGACAGGCGTTCTACTTCCTGCGGGTCGGAATCTCCCCCCATGAAGCAGACGCACGTGATGGCATTACCGTATTTCTCAAGCAGTCCCGCCAGTACGTTTTCATCCAGTATATCTCCCGTGTCATCCATCAGGTAAGGGCTGTGGCAACCCTTGCAGCCGTTGGGGCAGTTGGAGATATTGACAGCCAGCGTTACTTCGCCCGGCACTTCCTGAAAGACTATGTCATAGTTGTGAAACCGTAGCATAATGACGACGTTTGGCCTCCTCCTGCCGGGGTTGTGAGAAATTGCCGACACGCTTCATGTAGCCTATGATGCGGGTCAGGTAATCCAGGTCCCGGCTGTTGCACGCGGGGCATGTTTTGAGGTTCCGCTTGTCGATATGCCCGCAATCATTACATACCGTATTGGGGATATTGAAGGTAAAGTAATTGCAGCCTTCCTGCGTGGCTACGCGCAGCAGTTGTTTGTACTGTTCCCTGCTCAGATGCTCTTCCAGGTTCAGGTGCAGGGCCGAGCCTCCGGTAAGGTGCTCGATGTACTTCCTGCCGTGCAGGCGGAATTTGTCTATTATGTTCAGCGACTCGTCTTCCACGATGTAGAAATAGCTGTTGTAGCAATCGCGTTTGACGGTATATCCGTCGCGCCTGTCCCATTTGGCATGTTTCACGCCAACGTTTTCGGCGGGGATCATTTCACAGTTGAACATCACATCCTTAGTACGGTATTTCTTGTTGTACTGCTCGATAAGTCCGAGTATCTGCCTGACAAATTCTTCATACTTTGGGTTATCGCTTATTTCGATCCCAAGGAACTCTGCGGCCTCCACCATCCCGTTTACGCCTATGGTGAGATATTGCCTGCTGAGGCTGATGTATCCGGCGTCAAAGAGGGGTAACATTCCTTTTTCCTGCATGTATTTGAGGTTTTCGTTGTACGAGAGCTGTACTTTGTGCACCAGATCGACAATTTCTTCCAGATAGAACTGTAAAAGGATCCCATTCCTGACGGCATGCTGAACGCAACGGTTAAGGTTGATGGTCAGTACGCTTTTGGAACCTGTGGAAACGCCGCCGGCGCCGAGGGTGTAACTGAACCCGTTATCATGGATTTCGTTGCGGAGGCGGCAGCAACTGCTAAGCGAATCGGCGTTCCCGCTCATGTAAGTGAAGAACGAATGGCCCTCGGAATACATCTCGGCTGTAAAGTCGCCGTACTCCCTGTCTTTGGGTTCGCCGTTTTCGGTGAGCAAAGCCATTGTTTCAACGGGAAATGTCAGGACGGAGCGGGTGCGCTCGCGGTTGAACCACTTCATAAAACGCTTCTGCAACCATGAGAGCGATTCCCAGTCGGGCCTGCTTCCGTCTGGGAAGATGAAGTTTTCAAACAGGCTTTCAAAGTAGTACCGGTCGTAATACGAGATGTTCCAGAATACCGCCTGGAAGTTCCTCGCACCCGTGGGCTGGTTGATGGAATAAACGATCTGTTCGAAGTGGTCGGTGATTACCTTGTCGAGCGTTCGCTGCCGCTTAGACAGATCGACCACCCTGCCGGCATCCAGATAATAATCCCGACCGTATTCCAGACCGATGAAGTAATTCATGTACATCAGAAATTCAGGAGTGGCGCAGGCTCCGCTCAGCATGCTGGAGACCATGAATACCATGTTCACAAATCCGCCGCAGAACGAGCGGAGGTTGGTTGGCGCTTTCGAGTTCCCGCCGATGGAGGTCGTACCGCCGATCAGCCAGGGGTACATAGTGATGCTGGCGCAATAGTTGGCCAGGCTTGTCTCGTCGTTTTTGTAGATGTAATGGCGGTTAAGCAGGTCGATGTATTTGTCGGCCACTTCCTTGCCGAACGTTTCTTTCAGGCGGTCGGTCAGCATGCGGCGGTTGAGCCGGATGAAGTTTGACTTTGGCAGCTCGCCGATAAGTGTAGCCATGTTTTTGTTCTCCACATTGGCATTGGCGTCAAACCTGCTGCCCGACGCGGCGTTGGAGGCGTCGCAGTAGTCCATCAGGAATTTCAGCTTGTCGCGCACTTCACGGTCTTCAAGGTGTTTTTGCCTGTAAAGCATGTAAGTTTTGGCTACGGCGTAATACCTCTCGGCCATCAGCGCCACTTCCACCTGGTTTTGCACTTCTTCCACCGTAATACCGTTCACGATATTTACGCGGCACAGGATGTTGCTGAGGGCATCCTGCGTGGCAAAACTGCCGGCAGACAGGAATGCTTTGGATATGGCGTTCCTGATTTTTTCGATGGAGAAAGCTTCCTTTTTCCCATCTCTCTTGATAATGAATATTTCCATGATATAACCTGTTAAATAAATCCATCGAACAGGACATAAGAGAAAAGAGGATACGTAAAGACGGGCCGGTTAAAAACCCTTCCTGCGTCGCCTTTCACCCGAAAGCCCCGGTATACAGCGCATCAGGCAGGTCTTCTGACTTGTTCCGGGCGGTGCGCCTTCCCACCTGGACCGGCAGTGGCTACGGATGCACCCCTTGTTAACGGAACTTACAGCTACGGGGATAGTTCCCGTTTCTCACGGGATTCCCTTTTAATCCCGGCCGCTTGTAATTGCGACTGTCGGAACCTGATGCCGGCGGCAAAGGTGTGGCTTATTTTGCATCCTGTCACTATAATCAGGCTTTAAGTTATCAAGATGTTATCCACATCGCCCGCAAATGACTGCCGTGGCCGGGAGTTTTCTTTTTTTGTATCTTTAGCGGCTTAAACAACAAACCGATATATGGCACACTTACCTGAATTTATCAGCGACTTAGCGCTTATTCTGATTACTGCGGGGATTGCAACCGTTCTTTTTAAATGGCTCAGGCAGCCGGTTGTGCTTGGCTATATAGTGGCCGGCTTTATCGCCGGGCCTGATATGCCGTGGCTGCCGACGGTGACTGATATGGGCAACGTGGAGATATGGGCTGAGATAGGTGTTATTTTTCTCCTTTTCGCCCTCGGACTGGAGTTTAGCTTCAAAAAACTGATAACCGTCGGCGGTACGGCTTCGCTGGCGACGCTTGTCAATATGGGGTCGATGATCGTGATAGGTTATATCGTGGGGCAGATGCTCGGATGGTCTATGATGGACTGTATTTTCCTGGGCGGGATGCTCTCGATGTCGTCTACTACCATTATTATAAAGGCTTTCAAGGATATGGGGCTGGAGAAGCAGAAGTTTGCCGGCATCGTCTTCGGCATGCTCATTGTAGAAGACCTTGCGGCCATCCTTATGATGGTGCTGCTCTCTACCGTCGCCGTCAGCCAGACGATAGCAGGAGCGGAGCTGCTGGGCAGCATGCTGCGCCTGGTGTTTTTCGTCCTTGTATGGTTCATTGTCGGCATATACATTATCCCTACGATGCTGAAGAGGCTGAAGAGGTTCCTTAACGACGAGACACTTATCATCCTCGCTATCGGACTGTGTCTCGGCATGGTCTTGTTTGCTTCCCGTGTGGGATTCTCGGCCGCGCTGGGCGCCTTTATCATGGGGTCGATCCTTGCCGAGACGGTCAGGGCAAAACAGATAGAGCACCTCGTGGAGCCTGTGAGGAACCTCTTCGGCGCCGTCTTTTTCGTCTCTGTGGGTATGATGATCAGCGTCTCTGCTATTGTAGAATATGCCGGACTGATCCTGATACTGACGGGCGTTGTTCTGGTGGGGCGCGTCATCTTCGCCACGCTCGGCGTGATGGCTTCGGGCGAAGGACTGAAGGTGGCGGTGCAGGCCGGTTTCAGTCTGGCTCAGATAGGCGAGTTCTCGTTCATCATCGCCACCCTGGGGATGAGCCTGGGCGTTATCAGCCAGTCGCTCTACCCTATCATTGTAACCGTTTCCATTATTACTACGTTCACAACGCCTTATTTCATAAAGGCCGCCCTGCCGGCCTGCGCCTTCCTTGAGAAGAGGATTCCGGCGCGCTGGGGCCGTATCGTCAACGGGTATGCCATATCGGGGCTTAAGACCGTGAACAAGCAGGACGACTGGAACCGGCTGCTGCGCAGCGTTATGTCGTTCGTGGCCTTCAACTCGGTCATATGCATCGCAATTCTTCTCGTTTTCCGGACGGTTGTCACGCCCTTTGTCTCCCTTCACATACCGGGGATATGGGGCAGGGCGCTCCCGGCCATCATCGCATTGCTCTTTATGGCTCCGTTCCTGCGTACCATCATGATGAAGAAGAACCGTTCAAGGGAATTTCGCACGCTGTGGGACGACAGCCACTTCAACCGCGGGGCGCTTATCTCGCTCGTGGTCTTTCGCATAGGTATCAGTTGCGCCCTGATAATGGCTGTTCTGGTTCCTGTCTTCCCGGCATACGCCCTGTGGATGGTGATTGTTTCGATGGCTGTAATTGCGGTGATAATATTCTTCCAGGGCTTCAAACGGCAGTCGAGGAGGATAGAAGCCCGCTTCCTCGAAAACCTTAACCGTAAGCAAAACGAGGCTCCACTGCATCCGGATATGGCCGGACGGCTGCTTTCGCGCAATATCCATATTGAGGAGATTGACGTTTCGCCCCTTTCGCCACGACTGGGTAAGACGCTTGGCGAACTGGATTTCCGCCGGCGTCTGGGCCTGAGTGTCGTTTCCATCATACGCGGCAACCGCAAGATCAACATACCCTCTGCCGGAGAGCGTCTTTACCCCTACGACAAGCTCATTATTGCAGGGTCCGACGACAACATCCGCCGCTTTATCCGCGAGGTAAAGATTTACAACCAGGAGCAGGATGCCTCCGAAGAGGCGCATGTCAACATCTCCCTCTCCCAGTACGTTGTAGACGCTTCTTCTCCCATGACAGGCAGGACGCTTGGCGAGCTTGACATCCAGAAGAAGACCGAATGTATGGTCGTCAGCATCGACAGGGAGGGGGAGCCTGGCGTAAGCGTTTCACATTCCTTCATGTTCATGGAAGGGGACACTCTGCTTATAGCAGGCGAAGAAGCAAGCCTGGCGAATTTCCGCGAGAAACTTAACACCTATGGATTGAAAATCCATAGGTTAGAGAGATGAATATAATTCATCTGACTTTCGACTAAAAGTCGATTAAAAACATAAACTAAAGTTCATTGAAACTATTCGAGAAT
>JAISBL010000115.1 GCA_031266215.1 Tannerellaceae bacterium
CTGTCCGGATGCCGGGCAATCATCCGTTTGCCGTACCGGCATCGATATGAAACAGATTGCTCTTATCCGCGCGCCGGACCGCCACGGGCGCGGTTTATCTTATTACTCCGGATTCTGCATTGCCGCCATTGCCTCCTGCCATGCAGTCTTAAAGTCTTAAAGTCTTTGAGTCTTTGAGTCTTTGAGTCTTTGAGTCTTTGAGACTTTAAGTCCTCAGGGGCTTAATGTGAGTAAATAATAAGATAAAAGTAAATGGCCGGTTGTTTGTTTCCTATTACCATAATAAAACACCATTAGCTTTTAAGAACGCGTAAGGGGTATTGATTTCCGCCAGTCCGGCAAGAGCTAAGCAACCCATGCGCAACAGCCGCATCCCATAAGGTGATATTGCCGCACGTCTGCACGTGCCGGTATGGAGCTAATACCAGCTCCGGTGTGTAGCAAGTGCTTGCGCCGATGTGTAGCTAATGCTGGCTCCGGTGTGGAGCTAATGCTAGCTCTTGTGTGGAGCTAATGCTAGCACCGATGTGTAGCAAGCACTTGCACCGATGTGGAGCTAATGCTTGCACCGATGTGGTGCTAACGCTTGCACCGGTGTGGTGCTAACGCTTGCACCGGTGTGGTGCTAACGCTTGCACCGGTATGGAGCAAGTGCTTGCTCCAATGTATGCTTAACGTTGAGCATGGTGTGGAGCATGCGTTTGCTACACTCTTTCTCCTGTGACGGGTGTCATGAGTGCTAATGAGCCTATGTCGCTCTCTGATTGGGGTATAACGGGGAGCAGGCCGGCACAGCGACGGACGAGGATCGAAAAGATGAACTATTTGGTTGAAACAGAGACGAAAAAGGTGAACTATCGGGAAGGTTTGGATAGGGAGTATTCCGAAAAGACTTAGTTCCTTTGTGCAGAATTTAATTGAACTTACTTATGAAACTGAAACATTTGTCCTATTTCTTCGTGGCGGCTATGATCGCCACTTCTGCCTGCACAAAGATAGGCAATGTCGCCGAAACAGGCGACGCAGATGGTAACAATCCAACAGGCAATGGAAGGCTTGCCTTCGTACTGCCACAGGTGGACAGGGTCGTGACTTATACCGGCGCCTCTATGGAAGAGGGCGGCTCGACCTCCGACGTTGTGGCTGTCTACGTGTTCAACTCCGCGCTTGCCTTTGAGAGGAGTTACAACATCTCTTACGCCGGCGGGGAGGACGTTGCCGGCGGACGGCAGTACTCGCTCACAATGGACGGGACCGGCGAGCGTAACTTTGTCTTCTTACAGGCACCGTCGGGTTATCCCCTTCCGCAGTTGTCGCCCGGTAACACTCTGGAAACCCTGACGGCTGTATGGACGCAGCAGACCGGAAACGGCAAACTGTCGCCTCCCTTTGTAACGTCCAACGCCCTCACAGGCGGTAACCCTTACATAACTGTGGAGGATATAGCCGGTCAGGCTGCGCCCGCGCAGGTGAGCATGAAGCGTCGCGTGGCGAGGCTTGACATAGAGAACAACTCAGCGGAGTATACAATCCTCGGCGTTGATATATCCAACGCCGCTCCCACAGGCCGTATGTTTGACAGCTCCTCCGCTCCGGCGGCCCCTTCAAACGGGGTGAGCTATGCTCTAAACCCGGAAGACCTTACCAACAACAACCGCAGTTTCTATCTCTACCCCACGGTGGTGAAGGCCGACGGCGCGGGTACGGGTATAAAGATACGCACGAGGCATAACAGCAGCAGCGTTGAGAAGACGTTCACCGTAATGACGGGCGTGGATATTGCGATAGAGGCCAACAGGCTTTACCGCCTCACCGTCAGCCGGAGTAAACAGACGTTCGACATCACGATAGCAGACTGGGCTGATGCCGACGAGGAATTTGCTACCGTAATTCAGCCGGCCCCGCAAATAGACATTTATCTCTGCATGGGGCAGTCGAACATGGTAGGGTACTCAGACTATGTCCCCGACTACACGCCTGTCAGTAACGCCTACGTATACAACTCAAAGGGTAATAGCTGGGTAGCTCCGTCGAACCCCATCTCTGCGTACAATGTGCTGGAAAACAGATACGACAATAAGATAGGCGTACACTACGGCTTCCTGCTCGATATGGTCAATTATTATCCCAACCGTAAGGTAGCCATAGTACTGAATGGATGGGGAGGGAAGCCAATAGCCGACTTCCTGCCGGGTAGCAGTACAGGTTACTATTCAAAAGCCATAACGGCCGTGAAGGCGGCAGCGTTGATGAGCGGCGGGACGATACGCGGCGTTCTGTGGCATCAGGGAGAGAATGACTCAGGCAACTCTACCCTGATCTCAGCGTACGAAGGGAAGCTCACGACACTGGTTAACGCCCTGCGCACCGACCTTGGCATATCAGACCTGCCGTTTGTGGCCGGCGAAGTAGTGCAGGGTACAGCCAATAATACCAATTACAGTGCGTTTAACGCGGAGTTGAACCGCATAGCCGGGAGTGGAAGCATCTCAAACCTCTACGTGGTGCAGTCCGACGGTCTGACGTCTCAGGATGCAGCGCATTTCAGCGGTGAAGGCATGGTCACCCTCGGACAGCGTTACGCCGCGATGGTGCACAGCATCCTCTCCGGCACAGCCGACTAAGCGGCGGTAGTGTATGAGCGCGCAGATGACACAGATCAGGCGGATTCCCGCAGACAGATTTAGCTAAGGACTGATGCCGCAGGTATCTGGGATTGATGACCTGTGCAGGCGAAGTGCAGCCCGGGGTAGAGGAAACCTCTCCCCTCCTCAATTCCGTAGATGGTTGAACTACTACGCAGTCTCCCAATATAGCCAATACAGCCATATCCGGGTAACAGGAGGGCTATCGCCTACAAAAATGCTAAAGCATCCGGCTGAATTAAGTCACATAAAAGTACTTTTCAATAATTTCAAAGAGTTTGAATACCACTCTGATATCCAATACATAAGGTATATAATATTTTTGCGGAGAAAAAGGAGTATATTTGTCGTAGGAACTGCGTAGAATAACGCTATAAATTATGTATATATATATCAGACTAAAGATTGGCCAGATTTCACATGGGATAATGACAGGTTGCTTACATTACTGGCCAATGTAAGGCATTTACAAGGACGCCTGCTGGGTCAAATGGAAAGTTTAGGTTTCAAACTAAAAGAGGAAGCCGTACTTTCCACCCTGACTTTAGATGTATTGAAATCAACCGAAATAGAAGGAGAAGTCCTGAATAAAGATCAGGTGCGTTCATCCATTGCCCGCAAATTAGGCCTGGAAGTGTCCGGTTTGGTTGATTCTCCGCGAAACGTGGATGGCGTTGTCGAAATGATGCTTGATGCCACGCAGAATTATACACAGTCGATAACCTCCGAAAGGTTATTTGGCTGGCATGCTGCACTATTTCCAACAGGTTATAGCGGTATGTATAAAATAGAGGTCGGCAAATACAGGGGTGGCGATATGCAGGTTGTTTCCGGGGCAATGGGTAAAGAGAAAGTTCATTACGAAGCCCCTAAAGCTGATTTGACTGAATCGGAAATGAACAGGTTCCTGGAGTGGTTTAATAATATGTCGGAAACAGACCCTGTATTAAAAGCCGCAATCGCTCACTTTTGGTTTGTTACTATTCACCCCTTTGATGATGGTAACGGACGAATAGCCCGCGCTATAACAGATTTGCAACTTGCCGGAAGCGACGGAAGTTCACAACGTTTTTACAGTATGTCGAACCAGATACTCGCTGAGCGTAAAAAATATTATGATGTATTGGAAAAAACACAGCATGGAACAAACGATATTACAGATTGGTTAGTCTGGTTTTTATCCTGTCTTGAAAACGCACTGGTGAATAGTGGCGATGTGTTGGATTCTGTTTTGAAAAAGGCCCGGTTTTGGGAAAAACATAGTCAGACTCCACTGAATGATCGCCAACGGTTGATGCTTAACAAACTATTAGATGGATTTGATGGTAAACTGACATCTTCGAAATGGGCTAAAACAGCTAAATGTTCACAAGATACGGCAATCCGGGATATTCAGGACCTTATCAATAAGAGTATTTTACAAAAAGAGATGCAGGGAGGCAGAAGCACCAATTATGAATTGATTGTAATATGAATACGATTTATAGCATTATGGAAGGAAACAAACTTTAGAGCTGGCAGTCGTTTAATAACTGCCATGCGATAACGCCGTGCAGGTCATTCTTTGAATTTGCACAAAACAATAATCGGGTTTGAAAATTCAGAAAAATCAGGTGAGTTATAAATTCTAAGCAGGTCTTCGCTGACTGATAAATTTTTCGATTGCGACAATTCAATCAGATCAGCAAATTGTGAAGGTTGCAGTATAAAACACATTTGCTCCTCATTCACACTAAATGGCCCGTTGTTATGTTCAATAAGTATCTCATCATTAAAATGATAATCATCTGATAAGCGATCTGCGATATAAACAGTCCGGCTTTTTTTGTCATAGAAAGACCAGTAAAGGTTTGGCCGGTCATAAACCGAAAAACCAATCATATGATTGTTTTCTACATAATTACCAACAAGATAGATATACGAGCGCTCGCCGGCTTTCTTTGAGAAATCTGCAATATCTGCATATCTTTCCTTATAAAACCAAAGAGGCGTATGATTATCGCCCAGGCTGATACTATACTGAGGGATCAACTCTCCGCTGTCTGAAATATGGTATATTGTATCGGATGGGCAAAAATAAAAGGAATAAGCCGGAGAAGAGCTAAAATTATTTGCATCAATCACATAGAAATACTCGGCAAGGTGTTTGTCTATCGGGAGCAACTGTTTAATTATTTTCCCTTCTCCGGGATTATACGCTATCAGTTTGTGCTCCGTAGAATCTGAAAGCATGTTGTTATTGTAAAACCAGTAATATGACCCGCTCTTTTTGTAAAATGAAAATGAAGAAAACGGTATTTTGAAAGCATTGATGAACCTACCATTTATGTCATATTTCAGAACCTTCCAGCCGTTCTTGTCCAATAATTCTATCGTATTCTCTTCTTTATCAAACAGCATATCATATAGTGAGATGTATTCAGTTAATCCGTTGCCGATATTTCTTATGTGCGAAATGAGTCCTCCGGAATAAAGATCATACGAAACCACACTCTTATTGGTTAATAATAAAAGCTTGTCATCGTACAGCTTTATACGGTCAATATCGCCTATAAGTATGGAATCACTTAACGGTATGTATTGAATATCCGAGAAAAAATCAGATAATTTCAGCGGCCCGGATTCTTTGATATCTATTAGTATCTGTGGAACAGTAATTTCTTTTTTTGCTGTTGAGGTACAGGAAACAAAAAATAAAACAAACAAAATATATGGTATTACTTTCATTCTATCTGCAAACTTACATAAAAACATGTATTTATAAACGCGCCGGATAAAAATACAAGGTATAAACACTCCACGCTTAAGGAGCTGTTTTTTGCCGTGGCGAAAGTTTGTACTCCGGGCTGCGCATCCGGCCTGCACGAAGGATAAGAGGATGAAGTCATTCGCTCCTGATTGCATCCACAGGGTTTGCGGTTGCCGCCCGCCAGCTTTGCAGCGATACCGAGGCAACGGATAAGAGTAAGACAGCCAGGCCCGACACTGCGAATATCCACCAGCTAAGCGATATTTTGTAAGCAAAGTTGTCGAGCCAGCGATGTAACACGTATAACGCCACGGGAACCGCTATTACGAAGGCCAATGCTATTCTGCCGACAAAGTTCATGTTCAGCAGGCGGATAACCTCGCCCACGCCAGCACCGTTCACCCTGCGAATACCTATCTCCCTGCGCCGTCTTTTCACTATGAACGCCATGAATATTATCAATCCCAATTCGGCAACCACAAGGCACAGGATCGAAAAGAGATATACCAACTGCCCGGCGTTTATTTCATTACGGTATAAATCGTTGAAAATATCGTTCATAAAAACGTAACCGGCAGGGTAGTCCGGGTTAACCTCGTTCCATACTTCATTGAATGCAGCAAGCGATTCTTCGAACCGGGCGGGTTCGAGCCGCACCATTATGCAGTGTAAAAACATCTGCCGCTGCAGTATAATCATCGGGCCCGTCAGTTCGCGCACGCCCGTGTAATTAAAATCGCCGGTAACGCCGCAAATAACGCCTTTATTTATATAATCTGCTATGCCGCCACTGAGTTGCAGTTTTTTGCCTATGGCTTCTTCGGGCGACCCGAATCCAAGTACCGACATCGCCTTCCGGTTAATAATATACTCTTCTTCGGCATCCGAAATTTTATTGCCGGTAAATCTGTCCATCAGCCATCCGTAATGGGTTTTGTAATCGAATTTATCGGGTAAAAACGCCCTCCCCGCTATCGGCGATATATTGAAAAACGACAGGAAATCCCCGTCAACTACCATAATGGGCAGGCTCTTATACTCTGTTGCACCTTCGGGTTTAACCTGTATATAATCGCGTATGGCGCTGCCCGGTATATCCACCAGTGCGGTTACCGATTCTATTACGGGATGCTTCAATAATTCCGACTTCAGCAGGGCGTAGCGCTCTTTAACCACATCGGGCTGTTCTTTAAGCACAAGTATATTCCGGTCATTACCTCCTGTCTGGGTGTTTTTCACCAAATTCATCTGTCTGCTTATCCCGAACGCCAGAATTACCGTAATCATCACTATTGCATACTGCGCCGTAAGCATGTATTTTACGTTGGAGTACGAAAAACGGACAGGTTTCAGGTCCACGGACGTATTGAGGAATATGGTGGAGGATATATTTTTGAGCGCCGGTATAACGGATATTAAAACCGTAAGCAACAGGAATATCAATGTCGTCGCCACCGTTCCGGCAGGCGTTACGTGGAATCTTCCCGATAAGATTAAAGCCACGGTAATGCCCGCTCCGGATGCAAGTAAGCCAAGAAGCAGGGCGGCCCCGGCCTCGTCCTTAAGCGCCACCGAAGGGGGAGCGCCGTTCATACGCAACAACTGATAGTATTTGCGCGTGTCCGAAAAAATCAGGCTGGCATTCAGCCACAGGTTGAACATCACCACCAAAAGCAGCAACACGTTGGCCCCCGCCACAAGATAAACATAGTTTATATTGCCGTTCGGTTCCATCTCCCTTTGTACCATACTGTGCAGGTGGATATCCGTAAGCGGCATCAGCAGGGCGTGTGTTTTTCCGGCGTCATATGCTTCGAAGCGAATTCCATTGTCTGCTATAAGCTGCGTTATCTTTTGTTCCAGGGCAGGTATAGCGGTATTTTCTTTCAATAAAAGATAGGTATAGTCGAATATTTCCAGATTTTCGGCGCGCGATACCAGCATGTCTGTGTGGAAATGCGATGTTTCGGGTATATCCTTAAATATGCCGGAAATGAGCAAAAGCGAATCGCCGACCTGCCGCCCTTCGACAGCGATGCTTTTTTCATTAATTACATCCGCTATATCATTGCCGAACAGCCTGCGTGCATAACTTTCGCTTATCACGGCTTTTCCGGGAGCATTCAGCGTCTCGTTCTTATCGCCGTATATCAAAGGTATGCTGAACACATCGAAAAAATCGCGGCCTGCATAATATATATCGTTAACTACCTGCGACTCTTCATCTACTGTCAGTACGGCGGTATAAACCCTGCACATCTTAACTACCTTTTCTATTTCAGGCAGTTGCTGCAAAACAGCATCGGCGGAGTTGCCGTAAATCCTGCCGTCCACGGGGTTGTCGTCATGCTTTAACGACAAGCGGACAATGCGGCCGGCATTCGCATTATATCTGTCATAGTTTAGCTCTCTGTCGATATATCCGTACGAGAGCAATAAACACGCGAACATCACAGACAGTCCCACAAAATTAACCGCCCGTAAGGAACCACTTTTTCTAAAACGCCTGATTATGTTCATTTAATCGTTCAAACTGAAAAACAGATTACACTGAATTACCATTCTCTGCTATGCCGGACGCGCAGGGTCCGATAGCTTAAAGGCTTAATGTTGCCAAAGATACTAAATCCAAATATTTGAGGAACATCTACGGATTATTTCTTAAAACTTTTGCCTTTACGCAATGTTTATTAACCGGCGCAGGCAAAGCGCAGCCCGTGGTGGAGGAAACCTCGCCCCTCCTCAACTCCGTAGAGGGTTGAACTACTACGCAGTCCTCCAATATAGCCAATACAGCCATATCAAAGTAACAGGGAGGTGTCGCACCGACAAGCCGGCTGAATCAGGTTACATAAAAGTTCAACTTCTGCTACGCCAAAAAGCAGCGGGCGTCTTTCCCCGGATTCACCCGGTGGAAAAGACGCCCGCCCTGAAAAACGCAGATATTCACATGTTAAGGAAGGCCCTGGATATTACTCCAAATTGGTTTTATATTATTGTTGTACGCAGCGTACCGGCAAAGCCCAGGACCGGTTAACCGACTGGCCATCAATTGCATTGTAAGCAGTGCCTAAATACCAGAAATGCCCCTTCGCAGCATCTACATCAGATGACCATACGGCTGCATTCATGTTTGCATTTGTTCCGGCATTACCAGGTAAAGTGGTAGTACTGGCAATAGGGAAGTACCCTCCTGCCACGAAATAAAGGTCCCCGTTACTGCCGGTTGACTTCCACCTTCTGTCCGAAGTGGCGGGGGTCGTCTTTGTGCCATAATCTGCTATGAGGCTGTTAAAGTCTGCCTTTGAGGGAACCTTCCATCCGTCAGGACAGGGGCCCTGCGCATTTTCGCCTGACCAGAGCAGGTCATTCTTGGATGCGACTGTTAACCAGTCACCGTTGCTGGCGTTGCTTAAGATGACTTTTTTGCCCGGATTATCTGCTGTAACAGGGCCTCTTAGCGTGTCGGTTTCTGCAACATATGTGCCCTTGTAAAAACCGGTGGTACGTCCCCACTGGATATACAGGCCCACCTGAGCATCGGTAGGTTGAAGAAGGCTAACGACCGCTTCTATCCTGGTTGCCCCCACGTTCACCGGCGACCAGTACTTACCGCCCCTGAGCACCGGCTTGTACGGCTCCTGGGTAGGATATCTGGTATCGGTATAGGGCGGCACGCTTATCACGCTGACTGTCTGCGCATCGCCGCCGTTGCCAGTGAGCCTTACTTCGAGGTCAACGGGTACGGTTGTCCTGGGCATAGTGATAGTGACTGTGCTCATGTAGCCGGAAGTGTAAGTCACCGCAACCGGATTGCTGATGCCGACGTCGATAGCTCCGGCATGCGTGCCGTTAAGGGCAACAACCTCGGCCTGAGGTTTGATATTTGATGTACTCGCATAATACAACTGTACAGATGCAGCACCGGTAGCATCTGAATAATCCACGCTGTAATTGTTGATGCTAACGCCATCGCTGGATGAAACAACAGAATTAAATCCGGCCTCGACGCTTCCCTCTTCGAAGGTGGGCAGGTTATCGGCATCGGTCCAGTCGGCAACCACAAGTTTAAAGGTCAGGTCGGAGCCTGTTGCACTCTGGGTGACCATTATCCGGTACAGCTTGTTGGCGTCTATCGGCTGATCGGAGGCAAGGGGGATGGAGTACATCTTGCTCTCAGCCGTGACGGTAATAACCGTACCCGTACTGCCTGCACCAAGTGTGGTCGGATAGAGATAGAAGCTCTTACCGGTGTTAGCCAGACTTCCTCCCGCGATCTGATAAGTAAGTCCGCCTACGCCGGGAGCAAGCACGTTGTCCGCATGATCCAGTACCTTACCGGTAGGAGCGGCATTGGAGATACTCACATTAGTAATATCGATACCATCTGCAATAACGTC
>JAISBL010000124.1 GCA_031266215.1 Tannerellaceae bacterium
CATAATGATTATGTTTTCAATTAGTTAAAAAAATCAGTGTATATAGATTAAAGAGTCCGGCAAAGATAAATATATTATTCAAAAACCGGTAATATTTATACAATTCCCTTTAGGGAACCTGCAATTCCTTAAAGGGAATCAGCAGTTCCTTAAAAGAAATTAGTAGTTCCTTAAAGGGAATTAATAGTTCCTTTAAGGGAATCGGCAATTCCTTAAAGGGAATTAATAGTTCCTTAAAGGGAATCAGTAATTCCTTAAAGGGAATTAGTAGTTCCTTAAAGGGAACCGATAATTCCTTAAAGGGAATTGGCAATTCCTTAAAGGGAATCAGCAATTCCTTAAAGGGAATTAGTAGTTCCTTAAAGGGAATCTGCAATTCCTTAAACCCAGATCGGTCATTAAAACCGATTGTAAATTCATAAGTCGTTATTATTATCCCGAATTGGTCATTAGAGATGGGAATATACTATATACACTTAATATATAGTATATTCCCATCTCTAATGACCAATTCGTTTATAAAACATGATCATTTTGATCTGACTATGTTATTGACAATGACGCAGTTTAATTTGAATGACCTGAGTTTTATCACCTGCATCCCGGCTTATATTTCACATATTATAACTTCTATCCCTTAACCTGGGTTATAAGAAAATCAGCCTCACAAATACGGGAGGGAGCGCAGGAGCTTTCATCATCTATATACGGAACTATTCGCGATCTGGTAAGACCAGCTTCTCCGGTAAGGGGACACCGGTTCAAGACCGGCTTGTCTGCTGTAGAGCGCGTCCGTGGCGCCCGGCGAACGCTTCCATGTCTACGACCTTCGCGGCCGTCAGGTATACGCCGGCCGGGCTACAGACGGCGCACAGACCCTGTCGCTTCCCTCTCCGGGCCTTTACATCGTAGCTTTTGGCCGGCAAAGCGTCTAAGTGAGCTGCCGGATATATCAATAGAACATAAACGACCCCCGCGCGCCTTCGCAGCGCCAGAGCCGGATGTTCCATAGTAAGCCATGCACCGTAGAGTGCAGGGAAAAGGAAAGTCCGTGGATATTGACAGGCAGTCTCGCCTGACAATATCCACGGACTGTTACATCACGGGGTCTATCTTATCCGGTATGCCCTGAAATAAGGATCAGATGCCTTTTACTTTCACCAGATACTCGGCGATCTGGACGGCATTGAGGGCTGCGCCTTTTTTGATCTGGTCGCTCACTGTCCAGAAAGTCAACCCGTTCGGATTAGATATATCCTTGCGTATGCGCCCTACGTAAACAGGGTCCTGTCCGGCCGCAAAGAGAGGCATGGGGTATTCTTTCCGCGCAGGGTCGTCCTGCAAAACTATGCCTTCTGATCCGGCAAAAGCCCGGCGGGCTTCTTCCACGCTGACCGGGCGCTCGGTCTCAATCCATGTGGCTTCGCTGTGTGAGCGTATCACAGGCACACGAACGCAGGTAGCGCTCACCTCCACATCGGAATGCATTATCTTGCGGGTTTCATGGTGCATCTTCATCTCTTCCTTCGTATAATCGTTGTCGGTGAATACGTCGATATGGGGAATCAGATTGTATGCCAACTGGTAGGCGAACTTTTCAACCGTAGGCGCTTCACCTCTCTGTATCTGCTCGTACTGCATGGCTAACTCTGCCATAGCTGTTGCTCCGGCCCCACTGGAAGCCTGATAGGTTGCAACATGTACACGCCTTATATGAGAAAGCCGCTCGATGGCTTTCAGGGCGACAACCATCTGGATGGTAGAGCAATTGGGGTTGGCTATTATGCCGCGCGGCCGGTTCAGGGCGTCTTCGGCGTTTACTTCGGGTACGACCAGCGGTACATCGTCGTACATGCGGAAAGCACTTGAGTTATCGATCATGACCGCACCGTGCCGCGTAATAGTTTCGGCAAACTCCACAGAAGCGCTGCCGCCGGCGGAAACAAAAGCAATATCTACACCCTTAAAATCGTCGTTGTGCATCAGCTCTTTGGTAATATACCGCCTGCCGCGGAACGTATAAACACGTCCGGCGCTACGGGCTGAACCGAAAAGCGTAAGCTCATCCACCGGGAAATTCCTCTCGTCGAGTACGCACAGGAACTCCTGCCCCACAGCGCCACTCACACCAACAATTGCTACTTTCATTTTGAGCGTTGATTAATTTGCAGTCTTAATTGTATCTTTTACATTTGCGCCGGTTTGCGACGCATGAATTAATGCGCGCAAAGATAAATAATTAATATTAACCACAAAGCAAAGCTGTTTAGCTATGAAACAAATCCTTTTGCTGGGGGCGCTTTTACTGCCGTTCCATCTGTTCCCGCAATTAAGTGAATCTTTTTCAGGAATTAATATTACGTCTGATAATCCGTGGGAGGGCGATACAGGCAGGTTCGAAATAAACGCTTCCGGACAGTTGCAGTTTAGTTCTCCTGCCGGGGAAGCAGGAAATGCCTCAATCCGCGTACCACTGTCTTACCAGGAAAATATGACCTGGGAGATGGAGGTGAAACTAAACTTTAAGCCTACCGATTCCAACAACCTGCGTATTTACATATATGAAAACGATGCTGACACCTTTTACATTCAGGTCGGCAACAATACCCGACGTGTGTCGCTGTACGAGAAGGATGGCCAGCGTAGCGCGACGCCTCGCATAGCAGGGCGCAAAGACCTGCTGAAAGAACCTTACCCCTTCGTATCCATCCGCTTAACGCTGGAAGAAGGAAGGATATGGACGCTTTACACCCGTATGGATAGCGAACAGGACTTCTACGAGGAAGGCTCCTATACGATGTCCTCACCCTCCGGCAGTTCCCAGGCGCTTATGATACTCACCTTCCGCTACATAAAAGGCCGGATCAGCGAATATCTGACAGACAACCTGAAAGTGACACATGACATAACCGTGGCGCCCGAACCCGAACCGGTCCCCGAACCCGAACCGGTCCCCGATCCTGAACCGGAACCTGAGCCAGAGCCAGAACCAAGCCCGGAACCGAAACCGGAAGATCCCCCTGCTGTCGTCCCCGGCATACCGGAACAGGTGCGTATCAACGAAGTGATGGCCGACCCTAAAGGCTCGACCGCTTTTCCCGAAACAGAATATGTAGAATTATATAATACGTCCGAAACGGATGTACAGATGAAAGGATGGGCCTTTATCTATGATGGTAAAAAAACCGTCATTGACGATCTCACGCTACCGGCCGGCGGATACGCCGTCATCTACCGAGCCGGCAGACCAGTCCACGTAGATGAGCCCGGAGAAGCCATTGGCCTGGAAAAATTCCCGGCTGCCCTGTCAAACAGCGGAAAACTATTGCAGTTGGAAGACGCTACAGGCGTACAGATAGATGAATTATATTACCCGAAAGCCCAGCCCGGCAGATCCTGGGAACGCTCTGATGATGACATTTACCTGTCTACTGACATAAGAGGAGGCACGCCCGGTTCGCCCAATTCCAGGCTGGCAGACAGCGACAACCATAACGACGACGACAACGACAACAAAACAGGCATATCCGAGCCAAGGCTGAGGGAAGATGGATTTTATAGCATAGCCTACATGCTGGAAAGCCAGGGATACCGGTGCCGCATACACATATACAATATGGCTGGCTCGCGGGTGGCGGAAATTGCATATAACGAACTGCCGGGACTGTCGGGAGAATTTCTGTGGGACGGAAAATCCTCCGCGGGGCGCCGTTTGAATGCCGGAGTTTATATATTTTCGGCCGAATTATTTAATACTAATGGTCAAAAAAAACATTACAGGAAGGTCTTTCTGATAAGATAAGAGGTTTCATTTTATACGCTTGTTTTCCTTAAAAGCAAATGTGTATAGAATATTTCTTTTATATTTGTGGAATTATTAATGAACGACAACTGACTGTTATGGCTAAATTGTGGGTGAGCTTCTCATTCTTCATCTTTACTGCGTTTTCTGTTTATTCGCAACAAATTGCAATCAAAAGTAACCTTGTCTACGATGCTACAGGAACGCTTAACATAGGAGGAGAGTATGCTATTAATAAAACCTTTTCGGTAAATTTATCAGCAAACTACAACGGCTGGGTTCTTAAAAAGCCTTATGCATGGAAGCACTATCTGGTTCAACCGGAATTTCGTTATTGGCTCAGGGAGAGCTTCAATGAACATTACGTTGGAGCGCATCTCATATATGCAGATTTCGACATAGAGCGTATGTCATTACCTTTTTTCGGCATGACAAGAATGTACGCGTATAAAGGTACAGCCTATGGAGGGGGTGTTTCATACGGATATCATCTATATCTGACGCCCCGTTTAAACCTTGAATTTTCACTTGGAGTAGGATTTTTGAAATTGACTTACGACAAATACATAAGGAGTGGTGAAAAAGAAGGTAACCAATGGACCAGGAATTATATCGGGCCGACTCAGATAGGTGTTAGTTTAGTATACATTATCAATTAAAGAGATGAAGAGAACACTGTTTTTTATAACTGCAGGTATCATACTGAGCCTTGTGTATGTCTCGCATGCCCAGGTGCAGCAAAGGCCGGGCGCCGTATCTGTTAAACTAAACAGGGCTGAGTTGAAAGGTAATGCTCTGAATTTGGATATGTATATGACAATTGAACGAATGCCGGTAAAAAGATATGAAAGTTTAATGCTGACAATTACCCTGAAAGGCCCCGGAAGAGGGCAAACGCTGACGTTACCTCCCGTTATTGTCAACGGCGACAATAAGCGGAAAATGTTTGAACGGACAGTTGCCATTAAAGGGCTTGCGGTAGCCAGGAGCGGAGCTTATGCCGTACTCAAGAACGACCCTGAACTGGTTCAGTATCTTGCATACAGACGCGCCGTCGCATATAAGTCGTGGATGAACAATTGCCAGCTTATTCTCACAGGAGAAATTAAAGACTACCGGAACAACACGATACAAAGTTTCACAAATACATTTGTAAGGCAGCTTGCTGTCCGTGGAGCTGCGGGCGTTCAACCCAATACAGGTACAACCACCAGCAGACCTCCGGCCGCCTCCACCAACAGACCCCCGGCTAACTCCACCGGCAGGCCGGCAAATGCTACGACAAACAGGCCGGCCGGGACAACGAACAGGCAACCGGCCAACAGCACGGCAAGGCCCGCAGCAAGGCCGCCGGCTAACGCTGCGACAAACAGGCAACCTAACGCAACGAACAGACAGCCGGCCAACAGTGCGACAAGGAGACCAGACGCAACAAGGCGACCGGCTAACGCTACGACAACCAGGCCGGCCGGAACAACAGCCAGACCGGCGAATACTACGAATAACAACAGAAGGTGAGCGTTTCGTTTACTTTGAACGCAGGCCGCGTGGAGATTTCCCAAAATTAGTACGGCAAAAATGAGAGAAATTGGCTAGTGACTCAAAACCATATTTGGCACTTATCGCCGTTATAGACGTACTTGTTGTAGTTATATCTTCGTATATGCCCCGGCATTTTTGCTTCATCATCCATTGATAAACCGGCTCGTCGAAAGTCTCCCTGAACAACCTGCGGAATGTAGATATGCTGTATCCCCCCAGACGGGCAAAGGAGCCTACATCCCTGGCCAGATGATAGTGGCTCATGACGAAATAACGGAAGCTTAGGCTGTTGCTATAAACCGGAGCATAAAAAGCAGACAATTCTTTAAGCGTATAATAACAGTTCAACAGGCAAAATAACTCTGTCTGCTTAGATCGCATATATTCTGCGCAAACCATACCATCGTTCAGCGCTCCCTTTATCCCCACAAGAAAGATACGCAACGGGTCGCATATATGCATGACCGTCGAAGACGAAGACTCTGTTGCAGCATAGTCCATATGGCCGTTAAAGCGCAGATCGCAAACATTCTGCAGACGGTCAAACATATAAGTAATGGATTCGACAGGCGTATGTATCCGGAACTCCACAGTCGAACCGGCAGGCTGGATAATACAATCACCTTCACGGAGAATCATGTCGGGGTGCTCGGCACTGTTTATCCATACTTCGCCTTTAAGCACGAAACACATAAGGTTCTGCGAGCATTTCTCCTTTGGGATAAACATTCCTCTGGGATATTGCTGAAACCTGAAGATGTCGTTACGAGAGCGTTCGCACGAGCCGCAGTCTGTATGTTTATTGAGCATAGGGGTTGTATTTATGCATGATAGAGTTTAACCATAATATTTTACCCACAAAGGTATATTTTATCGTTTACTTTTCACCCGTTTGACGATAAAAATGTAAAATGACGACCCATTTAAACGCATTTTTTACCTTTGCCGCCACTGCCACGCTCTACATTACCCAATCAGCATTGCAACAATGGCAGTCTTGGGACGGTAAAGAATGGCGGTTAACAAAACGTTCCCTATTTATAAACATTTGCTATCCTGTGTGCATACATTTATGGCTACTTTTGGAGCCTGAACCTACACCTAAAAAAAGCTTATAACTAACGACTAATACTTGAAAGTGATGATACACCACCCCCGCACAATCCCTAACACACACACACACACACACGTAAAATCTGGCTACGCGCGTAATTTACTTATATTATTAACACGCCATAACTGTGACATAAGCTTATTCCCACAAAAAGGGGATAGGCTTTTTTGTTTTCATCTTGAGAAGTATCAATCTTTTTATTTATCAACCTTATTATTAAATTAAATTCAATCTGTATGAAAGAAAGATGTAGTACATTTTCTTTACGCAAATTACCCTTGACTCTTTTGAAATTGGTGATTGCCGCAGCCTTTTTGCTGACGAGTGCATTCCCTGCAATGGCACAGACAGGTGTAAGAGTAAAAGGCGTGGTAACTTCAGAAACCGACGGATTGCCTCTAATCGGGGTGAACGTTGTTCAAAGAGGTACCACTAATGGCGTTGTTACCGATATCGATGGTAACTATGAGTTGAGTATTCCGGCAGGCGCTCAACTTGAATTTTCGTATGTTGGCTTTTTCAGCCAGCAGGTAACCGTTTCGACGGGGAGAACCGTTTATAACGTAATATTAAAGGAAGACTCGCAATCGCTGGAAGAAGTGGTGGTTGTGGGATACGGGGTTCAGAAGAAGAAACTGATAACCGGAGCCACTGTACAGGTTAATGGAGACGATATCCAGAAGCTGAGCACTACTTCCGTACTGACCGCCCTGCAAAGCCAGACGCCGGGTGTCACCATTGTGCAGAACAATGGACAGCCGGGTAGCGGTTATATCGTAAACATTCGCGGTATCGGTACGATAGGCGATTCCAAACCATTGTATGTTATCGACGGAGTGGCGGGGGGCGACCTGAATCATATCAGTCCCTCCGACATCGAATCTGTAGACGTGCTGAAAGACGCCGCTTCCTCAGCCATCTATGGGGCGCGCGCGGCTAATGGGGTAGTCCTGGTCACAACCAAACAGGGGAAGTCCGGCAAAGTACAGGTGTCCTATGATGGATACTACGGCTGGCAGTATATGTATAAAAGGCCGGACCTGCTGAATGCACAGGAATACATGAGCATTGTGGACGAACAACGCTTTAACGACGGAGTACCGGGATACGACTGGGGCAATCTGCTCCCAAAGGACTTATACCAGTCGTTGATGGACGGCTCGTCAAAAGGTTCCGACTGGGTGGGCGCGTTTTATAATGAAGGCGCCATCACGCAAAGCCATGCCATCAACCTGACGGGCGGTAACGATGTTTCAAAAGTATCACTGGGATATTCATATACCCAGCAGGATGGTATACTGGGAACTCCGGTATACTCTACTTACGACCGTTCTACCGTGCGCCTTAACTCAGACCATGTGATACTGAAGTCTAAGGATATGGAGGTTATAAAGGTTGGAGAAACGCTGAATTACATGTATCGCACCAACAGTGGTATCTCTACCGGTAATATTTACTGGAACGCCTTCCACAGCGTTCTTGTCGCCAACCCATTACTGCCGATATATGACGCCGATGGCAATTGGTATGATTATTATGACAAAGCCGACAACGGATGGATACTCGACGGCAACACCGGCAACCCGATAGCCGCCACAGCTACTTCGTCGCAGGGGTTGAATCTGTCAAAGAACCATAACCTCAACATGAGCGCTTACCTCCAGATACAGCCGATAAAGAATCTTATATTAAAGTCGCAGTTCGGTTATAAGATGAGTGCATCATCTTACAGGGATTACAATATGAAGATCCGCCTGTCTAATAATTCAAACCGCACCATTGAAAGCATTGGTCAGAGTCAGAGCGTAGGGTATTCATGGACAATTGATAATACCATATCTTACAGGCTTGCGGCAGACGGTCATACGGCTGATATTGTAGCAGGAAATTCGCTTGAAAAATGGGGTATGGGTGAAAACGTATCATCCGGAGGCTCCAACAATATTTTTGAAGGCGACTGGAAATACGCCTGGGTAGACAATACCAAGCCTACCGAGCTAAGCCAGCGTGACGCCGGAGGAAGCCCCTGGGGTGACGGAAGTTTAGCTTCTTTCTTCGGCCGTGTAAACTATAACTATGCCGAGAAATACATGCTGAGCGCTACGCTACGCGCCGACGGCTCTTCCAACTTCGCTTCGGGTCACAGGTGGGGGTACTTCCCTTCCTTATCCGCCGGATGGGTCATGACGAATGAAAGCTTTATGGAAGGAGCTTCTGGCATAGTGGACTTCCTGAAACTGCGCGGTAGCTGGGGGCAGAACGGTAACAGCAACATCAACGCTTTCCAGTATCTGTCAACCTTTGCTTTCAGTACATCCAATGTCTATTATTTTGGAACCGACAAAAAGACGCCTTCCACCGGAGCATACGCCGACATACTGAAGAACCCTGACGTAAGCTGGGAAACGGCTGAGCAGATAGACTTCGGTATCGACGCGCGTTTCCTCAATTCACGACTGGGACTTGTTTTCGACTGGTATCAGAGGACAACGAAAGACTGGCTGGTGCAGGCTCCTATCCTGGCTGTTTACGGTCTGAACGCTCCATATATAAATGGTGGCGACGTGGTTAACAAAGGGATTGAAGTTGCCCTCAACTGGCAGGATAATATAGGTAAAGACCTCACATACGGCGCCGGGCTGAACCTCACGCATAATGAAAATGAGGTAACCCGCCTGGCCAACGCCGAAGGCATCATACACGGCGACGCCAGCGTATTGAGCCAGGGTACCAGCGAAATGTACCGCGTGCAGGTAGGTTATCCTATTGGTTACTTCTACGGCTACAAGACGGCCGGCGTATTCCAGAACTGGGAACAGGTGAACGCTACCCCCGTCAAGTACGAAGGAGCCCAGCCGGGCGACCTGATCTTTGTGGATACAGACGGAAGCGGGGTCATTGACGAATACGACCGTACAATGATAGGGAACCCCCGCCCCAGTCTCCAGCTTGGGCTTAATCTTAATTTAGGTTATAAAGGATTTGACCTGAGCATTGCCGCCTCGGGCGCTTTCGGCCAGCAGATAGCCAAGTCTTACCGCAGCTTTGCCGACAGTCCGTTGCAGAACTACACAACCGACATCTTCGGCCGCTGGACGGGAGAGGGAACGTCAAACAGGCTGCCGCGCCTGACCGCCGGTTCGCATCTCAACTGGCAGAATATCTCTGACATTTATATCGAGGACGGCGATTACGTGAAAATACAGAACGTAACGCTGGGCTATGATTTCAAAAAGCTGTTCCCCAGAATGCCTTTGAGCCAGGCCCGCCTGTATTTTACGGCTCAGAACCTCTACACATTTACGGGCTACTCGGGTATGGACCCCGAAATCGGTTTCGGCAACGACAGGTCCTGGGTTTCCGGCGTTGACCTGGGATATTACCCCGGTTCACGTACTTATTTGGTAGGTGTAAATCTTAAATTTTAAACGAACGTATGAAAAAGATAATATTCTATTTATTCATAGCCATATTTGCCGGTACAGGGTGTGAAAGCTTTCTTGACACGGAAAGCTATACGAAGAAGAACTCCGGCAACTTCCCGCTGAACGAAGACGACGCGGAACAACTGCTGACGGGAGTTTATACTACCCTGTCAAGGGGGCAGGCCTCACCGGCCAACACTTATTTCATGACGGCCGAACTTGTCTCGGACGACCGTTATGGAGGCGGGGGAGAGAATGATAAGGCTTTTCAGGCTTCTGCTCATATATTGTATTCCGATCTTAACCGCTACCAGTCGTTCTGGGCGGACAAATATACCGGAGTAGCGAGAGCGAACTTTGCCATAAGCAACCTGGCTACCATAGAAAACGAAGATGTGAGGAACCAGAAAATGGGCGAAGCGCTTTTCCTTCGCGCATATACGTACTTTGAGCTTGTACAGTTGTTCGGCGACATTCCTTTTATCGAAAGGGCGCCTGAAGACGCAGCCGAAGCGCAGAATCCCCCGGTTCAGTCGTCGGCAAAGGAGATATTCTCCTATATAGCCACAGATCTGAAGCAGGCTTACGAGATCATGCCTTCATATCCGTGGAACCAGTTACGCTCAGGTACGGTCACCAAATGGGCGGCCGCAGGCATGCTGGCGCGGGTCTATCTGTTTTATACCGGCTTTTATGAGGAGCCTTCACTCACGACCTCGACCGGCGAAACAGTGACAAAAGACTTTGTGGTAGCTGCGCTCGACGATTGCATCGCCAACTCAGGGCACGGGCTTGTAGAAGACTTCCGCTCCCTGTGGCCTTACACCAATTCAGAGTCTAAAAAGGAGTATGAATACGCCAAGGACGCCCCAACGTGGATAAGGGACGGCGAAAACAAAGAACATGTATTCGCCATCAAGAACTCCCATCTGGCAAGCTGGAGTACGACTATCGGCTTTGCCAATCAGTACTGCCTTTACTTTGCTATCCGCAGCGGAGGGAACCAGGACTATCACAACACCTTCCCCTTCGGGCAGGGCTGGGGCGCAGGCCCTGTGACTCCCAACCTGTGGAACGACTGGAAGGCGGACGAGCCTGACGACATGCGCCGCGTGGCTTCAATATATGATGTGACGGCCGAGTCGACCGGCTATTTCTACGGCGAAGACGTACAGATGGAAGAAACAGGCTTCTGGCAAAAGAAGATCATAGCCACAACGTCGTATAAGTCCAATGGCGTAGACCTGTACAACTCGTTTACATCCTCGACCGCCTATTACGGGGATGGCGAAACAGACGACTTCCAGATTGGCCACGAGGTTGACCTGATGGTGATACGCTATGCAGACATCCTGTTGATGCACTCCGAACTGACGGAAACGACAACCGGTATGAACGCAGTGCGCGCCCGCGCCGGACTGCCGCCTGTCGCTTCGTACACCCTGGCCGCCCTGCAAAAGGAGCGGCGCTATGAGCTGGCCTTTGAAGGCCTGCGATGGGGCGACATCCGTCGCTGGCATATAGCCGAGACGGCCCTGCAAAAGCAATACGGCCAGCCGATATGGAACCGGGGCATCCCCACCACGATGAAGCCACAGCAGGGAGGAACAGTCACCCGTTACCAGGCCACACAGGGCTTCATGCCCATACCTCAGTCTGAGATAGACCTGGCTAACGGAGCGCTGAAGCAAAACCCCGGCTGGGATATTCCGCCGTTTGTAAGCTGGTCAGAGTAAATTATATGGATATAAACGAAAAAAGCAAGTGATATGAAAAATATAGGTATATATGCAATAGCTGTCTGCTTTATGCTTCCGGCCTGCAGCCCGCTGGAAGATCGCAATGAACTGACGGGCAGTATTACGGCCGACCAGTTGAATATCTCCGCCGTACCGGAAATACGCGACGGGGTTAATTCCAACTACGTCATCCTTAACAGCGACGGCAACCCCTGCCTGTCGTCATGGGACTACGGCTCCGGAACCCTCATTGGCACCGGAGGCCGCGTGCAACTGCTCCTTACGGGCGATAACGACATTATCTACACAGGGCTGAACCCGGACGGGTCGAAGATCACAAAGACGCTCGTCGTACACGTTGACCGCACATATGACGTACCTCAGGAATGGGCGTTCTTCTGCGGCAGCGGGGAAAAAACATGGAAATGGGACGACCAGGCTCCTTCGGTATGGGGAAACGGCGGTTACCTGAGTAACGTGGGACCCGGATGGTGGACGGTCCAGGTGGGAGACATGGAGGGACAAACGCCCGGCGAGGGCGCCGGCGCCAGCATGACTTTCTCGCTGAAAGGGGCTTCACTGACCAAGAACAAGTCCGACGGCTCCAGTGAAAGCGGTTCCTTCTCATTTGATATGAGCAGCACCACCATGAATGCCGGGGGCGACGCACTATGGGCCATAGGAAAGCTCAATACCAGCCGCGTTACCGTGCTGAGCGGAAGGAACGGAGATGGTGTCCTGGTATATAATTATGACATCCTGAAACTGACGGATACCGAGATGGCCCTCGGCTGGCCCGAACCCGGCGCAACAGCGTGGGGAACGGCCTGGTACTGGATATTCAGGGCTGAATGAAAAACATACCCTTAACCGGCCTCTCCACCAACTGCTCCCCTCAACGGAGGAGTTGGCGGAGGGGTCTTTTCTTTTGCCTTTTGCCGGCGTGCATACTCAGTTGCAGCCGGCAACCTGTCGTTATTGAAGGCCGTCTGCCCGACTTGCGCTATGACGGCGAGGTTGTCTATCTGGTCCCGCTGGAAGGCGCACGGGCCGAAAACGTAGACTCCGCCTGTATCAGGCAGGGCGCTTTCAGGTTTGAATCCTCTATGGGGGAAGGCGGCGATGTGTTTATCATCCGCACACGCCCGCTCTTACGCCTCGATCTGGAGGAGCTGCTTGTGATAAAGGAGCCGGGACGCCTGCGGGTAAGGCTCGATTCCGTAAGTTCGGCATCAGGGACGGCGTTGAACGACTCGCTTCAGCAGTGGAAAGAAGAAAAACAGCAATACGACGCATTGCAGTCGCAATTGCGTAAAGAACTAAAGACCGCCGACGACGCCCGGCGCGAATACATCATTGCCCGGAAGGAGCAAACCGAAAGGGACCACACCCGCTACGCCTATCATTTTGTCATGGGGAACAGAGAGAATGTGGCGGGCAGGTTTGTGTACGGGTTAAGCAAATCTCTGTTTACGCCGGAGCAAAGGCAGGCGCTTCAAATGCCCGACTGATGATAACTGTTGCCAAACACACAAAGCTTCAACTACTGGCAGGCGGATTGTTTGCCGTCTGCTGCTTCACTTTTTTCCAGTCGGCCCTGCCGTACCACCTCTTTTTCAAGGAAGAGATGCAACTCTTCCTCCTGACCGGGGAGCACTTCCTCTCCTATGCCGGCAAACCGGCCTGGCTGGCCTGCTACGCGGGAGACTTCCTGACGCAGTTCTTCTACCTTCGCGGAGTAGGGGCCCTGACGCTTACCCTGGTGCTCTGTGCGGAATACACCCTGTGGGCGCAGGTATTGCGGCGGCTTGGGCGCAGGCGGTATGCCGCAGTTGCGGCTCTGCTTCCGGCCGCGGCGGACGGGTTCATGCACTGCGGACTGTATTACGGGCTTCCGACTTCCCTCTCCATCATCCTTACCCTGCTGGCCTTTGAAGCATTCACGCTTATAAAACGCCCCGCCGTGGCTTTTGCAGCCGGGGTGTTGCTGCTGCCGGGTTTATATATAGCGGCCGGCGCCTCGTTTCTACTCTTTCCCCTGCTGGCCGGCGTTTATTCGTGGCGAAGGGGAAACAGGTTTGCCGTTGTGGCATTACTGTTGATAGCGGCCGCCTGCCCTGCCATCGCCAGACCGTATTATCTGCTCACGCCGGGGCAGGCATACAGCTATCCGTTTCCTTCTTCCATTAACCTCCGTGGAGTTGACCGTACGAGGGAGAAGATACTTGCGCTGTCGGTCGAAGCCGGCCGGGGGCGTTGGGACGAGGTGGGCCGCCGGGCGGCGGAGGCCGCAGGCCTGTCTAATCCAATCGTAACTTACTTCGCCAATATAGCTGCGTCTAAACAGGGCCGATTGCCCGACAGCCTTCTTAATTACTACCAGCCCTTTACCCGGGCGCTATTCCTGCCGGTAAGTCCGCAGTCGGACTGGCTCACCATATCCTTCAGCCAGGAGGTATTCTTCCACCTTGGAGATATGAACATGGCGCAGCACTCGGCTATGCTGGGCATGATATTTTCGCCCCGCCGCCGCAGCTCGCGCATGCTTGAAAGGCTGGCCGGGATAAGTCTGGCCAACGGCGATGTGCAGCTCGCCGACAAATACCTTCGTATGCTTGACGCCACATTGTTCCACCGGAGCCACGGGCGCGTTTTACATATGTCACATGGCGGCTCCCCTTTATTAATGCAGGATACGCTACGCACGGCATCCGACTATGCGACTTCGCTTGAGTTGCTGGCCGGGAGCTGTCCCGACGGTGGCTGCGCCCTGGATTATTTGCTGTGCTATCACCTTCTCAACAAGGATATACGGGCCTTCGCCACCGTCTACGACCGTTATCTCAGGGGGAAGGAGGGATACGTCGCGCCGCGCCTTTACGCCGAGGCTATGCTTATCAGGCTGGCGGCGGAGAAAGCTCCCGCCGGAGAATTGCAGGCATATGGCATAGACCCCGGCATAGTGTCCGACTTTATGGAATATACCCGCCTGTACGAGCAGAACAATGCTGCACCCGGCGTACTAAGCGGGCGCTTTGGCCGTGGGTATTGGTTTTATTACCACTTTGCCCGTAAGAGAGAGGAGGGCGAAGTATGAAACAACTGTTGCTCCTCCTGTCGTGCTTTCTCCTTACGGCCTGCACATCCGGCGCCGACCGGGCCGCGCCAGGCGATGAGCTGCCGCCGATATATCCGGATTATGCAGGCGTAACGATCCCCTGCAATATAGCCCCGCTCAACTTCATGCTTCGCAACAACCCCGACAGGGTGGAGGTGCGCGTCAGTGGAGCCTCCGGCGATATGCTGGTAAAGACCGGCGGCCATAAGGTGCGTTTCCCCCTCGCCGGATGGAGGGCTTTGCTTGAAGCTGAGAAGGGGCGGACGCTCACGGTCACCGTCACGGCCAGAGTCGGCGGGCGGTGGATACGCTACGCGCCTTTCATTTGGGAGGTCGCCGGGGATAAGATAGACCCCTTCCTCAGCTACAGGCTGATAGAGCCTGGCTACGAGGTATGGAACGATATACAGTTGGTTGAGCGCTGTGCAGAGTCTTTTGACGAGCGGGTGATAGCCGATAACAACCTCGCCGGAGGGGCTTGCATGAACTGCCATATCTACGGTAATCAGGACCCGGCCCTCTCTTTCTTCCACATCCGTGGCGGGCAGGGGGGAATGATACTGAACCGCGGCGGCAGGCTCGAAAAACTGAACGTCAGCTCCGAAGGGATGATCTCGCCACTCGTATACGGAGGCTTCCACCCCACGGGGCGGTACGGGGTGTTCTCGACCAACATCATCGTGCCGGTCTTCCACACCGGACAGGGAGAGCAGATGGAAGTGTATGACTCTGCATCTGAACTTGTCGTTGTAGACTTCGACAGGGATAACCTGATAATACCTTTTCCCGGTGACAACGCGCCCGTAGCTGCGAAGCCGCTGCGTACTTTCCCCGTCTTCTCCGCCGCAGGCGATGCCGTCTATTACTGCGAAGCGACTGAGCCGCCGGCCCTGCCCGGCAGCATCAGGCATCTGAGGTATAGCCTCCACCGTATAGCCTTCGATACGCCTGGAGGCTCGTTCGGGCGAGTGGTAGATACTTTGTTTGACGCCTCCGCGGAACGTTTGTCGGTATGCCATCCGAAAGCTTCGCCCGACGGTCGTTACCTTATGTATACGGTGTCGGATTATGGCGCTTTTCCTGTCTGGCACAGGGAGGCGGATTTGCAGATGATAGACCTACGTAGCGGCCGCATCGTGGAACTGCCTATTGTGAATGCCGGCGGGGCGGACTCATATCATAGCTGGTCGTCAGACAGCCGCTGGTTTGTCTTCTCCTCCCGCCGTGACGACGGCCTCTACACCAGGCCATACTTCAGCTACATCGACTCAGCCGGTATAGCCAGCAAGCCATTTGCCCTCCCCCAGCGCGACCCGTCGCTGTACGACTACACCCTCAAATCATTCAATATCCCCGAACTGTCCAAAGGCCCGCTACCCTTCAGCGCAACAGACATCGTATCCCTGCTGAACAGAGGTAATCATACCCGGCCCGCCCGCACCGGCCGTTGAGGCCGGATACTTCCCTGACAGGAATATCGTGCAGGTTGCCTTTTGTCTTATTACTGCCCTGTTTTGTATGCTTAACCGTTTTTACTGTATAAGTCCGGAAGGAAAACAAAAGCGGGAAAGTTCATCACTGGACTCTCCCGCTCACACCTAATTAAAATCTAATCCATTCAATAAAAGCGTTTTAAAATGTTATATCCACACCTGCCATTACGGTTGCTTTAGGCATTGGGAACCCTTTCAGTATCTCATACTCCGTGCCCGTCAGGTTTTCGCCCTTTACGAAGAGGTTGATCCCCTTGTCTCTGCTGCCGAAGAGGTAAGAAGCCTTGGCGTTCAACAGCGTATAACTTTCCTTCGGATCGTCCTGGGCCGCTCCGACCTTTATCAGGCCCGAAATCGATTCCACGTCGGCGGTAAGCGTCAGGCGGGCCAGCGTGTAGCTGCCTTCAATGAAGAATTTACCCTTCGGGGCCGCTTCCGTTGCGACGTTTGCGTCCAGATAGCTGTAATTGGCCGTAAACGAGAGGTTGTCAAGAGGGTAATACGAAGCTTCCAGTTCTATACCCTTGTTGTGGAGGTTGTTCACGTTTGTAAGCGTTCCCTGCACCCCGGTGATCAGGTTCTTTGCATCAAGGTAAAAACCGGTGAGTTCGGCGTAAAATTTGTCGCCAATATGCTGTCCGACAGAGAGTTCGTAGCTCTGCATACTTTCGGGCTTAAGGTCGGGATTGGAGATGGAATAAGGAGGGTAAGAGATGTAAAGTTCGCGTATATTCGGACTGCGGTATCCTTTTGAGTACAGCGCCCTGATCGAGTTACCTTCGAACAGGCGCAGGGTTATCCCGGCCTGCGGGATCCACTGGTTGCCGTAGGCCTCGCTGTATTCGTAACGCAGACCGGCATTGAGGCTCAGTTTTTCAAACAAATCCTGTTGCGCGATTACGTACCCGGCCACTTCGTTCACCGAACGGTCTATTATTTCTCCTATTCTCCCGTTGATGGTATCATTCCATGCATGGCCTCCCCAGTTTTTATAGTCGATACCGGCCGTGAAGCTGTTGCCCTCAATCAGGCGGAAGGTCTGGTACAGCAGCACTCCCATGTTATGGTCTTTGGAGTTGAAGCGGAATGTACGCGGATTACCTCCGGTACGGTAACCGTCGTTTATCTCGTGCCTCCCCCAGTTATAGAAAAGCTGGATGGCGCCGCTGCTTTTCTCATACGTATTGGTGAGGCTGAAGGATGTTGTTCCCCTCAGCACGTCCATTATATTGTCGAACATCGGATTGTCCACCGGCCCGGGGTTCTGGTTTTTGTATTTGGCAAGGCTTACGTCGCCTTTTAGTTTGTAATGTGCTCCCAACTGATAGCCTATGTTTGCAAAGCCGTTGGTTATATGAAAATCGGATAAATCACGCTGCCCGTCGGTGCGGTCGTGGTTTACTGAAATGAAACTGCTGAAATTGCCTGAGTTATATCCGTTGTTGACCATATATTTTTGCGTATTGTATGAGCCGTACATTACACGCGCCTGCGTACGGCGTCCGTCATATTTCTGCTGGCGGGTGATGATATTGACCACCCCGCCCATCGCATTGGAGCCGTACAGTAATGAGCCGGGGCCGCGTATGACCTCCACCCGCTCTACGTCGGATGCTACATACGTGTCGGGTAATGAGTGGCCGAAGACGCCGGCCCACTGGGGCTGTCCGTCGAAGAGCATCAGTACTTTATTACCCTGCCCTATACCACGGATATTCACCGTTCCGGCCGAATTGGTATTCACCCCAAACCCGGTAATACCTTTTTGTGTGACAAACAAACCGGGTACGCGCTGCGAGAGCACCGGCAGAAGGGCCGACTCGCTGCTTGCTTCAATTTCGCTCCGCTCTATCACCGAGACAGACAGCGGCACGCTGTTCCTGTTTACCTGTACTTTAGTGGCTGAGACGACTACGCCTTTCAGTATTATCAGGCTGTCGACTTCTTCGGGGTTAGTAGCATTGGCCGTAGAATTTACAAATAGTAACAGCGGCAGAATTAAGATTAAAAACAGTTTCTTTTCCATTTTTCATTATTCATTTAGTGTATTTCCGGCGCCAAAGATAACACGTTTTACAATACAGGTGTTACTTTAATTGTAAAAAAATATCAATCCGCCCGGCTCATTACAAGCTTTCCGTGCTTAATGCCTTTGATGGTTGTCAGACGGTCTGACAATTCGGTCAGGCGAAAAGCTGCGCCCATCACGGTTGCTACGTGCAGGCAGAAATTCTTATTGATATAATACTGCGAAGAAGAAAGGATTACGTCGGCGTAGTTCTGCTGTATGAGCATTATTTTGGAGGATATTTCTTTTTTCTCCATGTCGTATATGATGATGACCGTTCCGGCGACGATCTGGTTACACTGCCATTTCTGCTCCGCCACGTTCTTTTCAACAAGGAAGCGGATCGCCTGCGAGCGGTTGGCAAAGCCATTAGAGTCTACGTATTTGTCTAATGCTTCCAGCAAATGATCTTCCAGTGATACCCCAAAGCGTTTTAACGACATGCAAAAACGAAATTAACAGATTAATATATAAATAATTATTCCGCCGGCCCGGCTGATAAACGACGGCAAGTTATGGAAAAGTTGGCTAATGTAGAAATCCGGGGGAAAATAAACGTCACAAACTGTCATTTACCTGACTGTGCAATACCAACAGCAGAGTTCCAAACCTGCCCGTTCCTGTGTAAACTACTTTTTACAGCCAGGCTCAGCCTTAAGGCGGTCTACCTCGCTGCGCAGGCGTTCTATTTCCTGTATGTATGAGTCAATCTCTTCCTGCCGGTGGTTTCCGACCATTATACCTG
>JAISBL010000084.1 GCA_031266215.1 Tannerellaceae bacterium
AACAAAAGAATTGTTGGAAACGGCTATTGGGGATGCTTTAAGTCTAATTTCCGTATCGGATATTTTAGGATGGTTTGCCGAGGATGGATATAGTACACAATAAATTCAATTGCTATAAACCACCGTATGCCGAACGGCACGTACGGTGGTGTGAGAGGAGGAAAATGAAAGTAAGAAGAAAAACTACTTCATTTTCTTTCTATTCGATTGCAAAAAAAGAGAATGTACCTTTTGCCCCCCCCCACATGAATTTTAACGTTTCTGCCAAAAATAAGCTGTTATTTTTTGTTATTATGCCAACGCGTTGCGCATGAAATCAATCAGGTTGCCGTGGGCAATGGCTTGAATATCATTTATACCATAACCCCTGCCCTGGAGTATATCGAAGACCCTGCCGACGTCGGCGATGGTAGTCAGATCGTACGGGCATTGCTCCGTTCCGAAAGCGCCGTCGAGGTCGCTCCCAATGGCGGCATAACGTACGTTTCCTGCCAACTGGCAGATATGGTCTATATTGTTTGCCATGATCTCGAGGCTGCAATTCATTTCGCGTGGCGTTGAGACACCTCTTTTCCATCCCGGCGTCATCATCCAGGCATCAAGCGCCAGACCTATAATGGCTCCGCGTTCTATGAGGGCGCGTATCATATCGTCGCTGAACTGCCGGTTATGGTCTACAAAGACGCGGCAATTGTTATGGCTCGCCCACACAGGGCCTTTGTATAGCGCAAGGGCGTGATGGAAGGCGTCGTCGTTAAGGTGTGTAACGTCGAGGATCATGCCAAGTTCGTCCATCTTTCTGAGCAAGTCCTGCCCGCCTGAGTTAAGCCTCCCCGACGAGTCGGTTCCGTTGGCGTACCGTCCGGGGCCGTAATGGGCCGGCCCGACGGCTCTCAGTCCGTAACGGTAGGCTCGTTCCAGATGGTCGAGGGTGACAAAGGAATCGGCTCCTTCGATGCTCAGAAGGTATCCGATGGGCTTCTTGTCGCAAGGCTCTCCGTTCATCCATAGATCGAGGTGGGCGTCAAGGTCACTGCGGTCTTTTATCATCGTCATATGTCCGTCTTCTTCCATCGCTTTATACCATGCCAGTTGGCCCTGCGTCTGGGCCCATGCCTGCTGGGGGGAATGCCATCCGGGCAGTGGATTGTCGGGGGATACATAGCGGGCTATCTGGGTAGCCACAACCAGTCCGACACCTCCTTTACGCAGTTCTCCGAACGAGACGGTGGCACGTCCCCTGTCGGGTTTGTCTGTCATTCCTGCCTCCCGGCGATTTATTTCTTCAATTGGTTCGCGCAAATCGCGGTTCCACTCCATCACATTCATGCTCAAGTCAAGATGGGCGTCTACAATAAATAATTCCGACATTAGCTATATGTTAAATGTTTCTTTATAAAAACGATTTCTTCTTCATCTGTCATCATATCATGAGGTTCATAACTTTTACGCATGTCTTCAGAGTACATTCCCAATGCGTCGGCAATATTTTTTTTAAGTTCGTCTACAGTCAATCCTTGTGTAAACATAGCAGTCAATTATTTCAATTGTCCAATAAAAAAACCACTCTGACCTTGCTTTATGACCAATGTATATTCATACGAGAGGAATTAAATAGTTATAAAACGGTCTCTGGCCCTGACCGGCCAAGTAGTTGTCATCTCATTGTCTTTGACAACGAAGGCCTTTTCATACAATGCTACGGTAGGACAGATGTGTACCGGCACACCATACAGCAGGCTTCCCGGAGGGTAACGACCTGCGTCGGCGGCTGCCACCATATGCTCTTCACTTTGAGCCACCGGAACCACATCAGGCGCATTCAGGAAGTGAACGCGTGGCAGAGGGTTCTCTGATGCGACGGACTTATATCCCATGTCTATGCATATCCGGCCTTTGTCTATCACGGAAATCACCCTGCCGATCACTAAGGCTGCATATTGAAACGGCATGTCGGGGAAGGCGTGCCGGTATCCCCAATCCCAAAACACAAAGGTTCCGGGACTGCATTCTACTTCAGGACGGCGGATGTGCAGCGGAAATGTTGGCGTTCCGCCTACAACCCTGGTCAGGGAATAGGGGAAGAAAGGGCGGATCGACTGATACGCATTGTCAAGCATGGCAAAAGAATTATCGGCCGCCCACTTCCTCTGCACCGGATTGGTCTCGTGTATATGTCCGTCATATCCATGAAGCCCGGCCACGCGGATATGCTTCAGCGTCAAGAGGCGTTTGGCCAGTCCGACAGCCAGCAAAGGAGGCGTCCCTGTGCGGTTCATTCCAACATTGACGTCGATAAAGACGTCCAGTGCAGGCAGACCATTGAGCGAGCGGTCTATATGGCAGGCGCTCTCTATGTTGTCTGTAAGGCATGAGAAACGGGTCGACGGATACGTCTCCACCAATCGGCGAAGGCGCCCCACTTTAGGCCCTACCGGCTGGTAAGCCAGCATGACGTCAGGTGCGCCTTCCGTTGCAAGCATCTCTGCCTCAGCAATAGTGGCGCATTTAAAGCGGCTGATGCCTTCCTTCATCATCATCCGGCATACCGGCCCCATCTTATGCGTTTTCACATGAGGACGAAGCCTGTTAACATCGCCCGCCATCGAGATTGCCAGACGGATATTATCACAAACTTTGTCCTCATAAACGACCAGGGCCGGCGAGTCAATTTCATCTATATTCCGTATATCATACATTTTAGCGAGGGTCGCCGCCTGTCATTGAATTTCAAATATGGCTTCTATTTCTACAGGGATATTGTCGGGGAGAGAACCGAAGCCGACGGCGCTCCTTGTCCCAACGCCGTTATCATCCCCCCATATGGAGGCAAAAAGCTCACTGCATCCGTTAATTATATAAGGATGGCGTTCAAACTCAGGCGTGCAATTGACCATGCCAAACACCTTGATCACTCTTTTCACTTTATTCAAGCTGCCTAAGTGAGACTTGATGGTTGACAGCATGGTCAGTCCAACCTGCCGGGCGGCAAGTTTCCCTTCTTCGGGTGTAATATCGCGGCCTATGCGGCCTTTGATCAGCGAACCGTCGTTTTGCACAGTCCCGTGCCCCGACAGATACAAATACTTCCCGTCCACTACGAAGGCAGGCTTATACACACCCAGGGGTTTTGGCGCCGGAGGCAATGTCAACCCCAATTTTTCAAATTGTTCATCTGCATTATACATACTTATAAATTTATGTTTGGTTTATATGAAAATACTCAGTAGCAACACGCCCAGCAGTCCCACAACGGACACTATCGTCTCCATCACAGACCATGAGCGGAAGGTATCCTTCAGGCTAAGCCCGAAGTACTCCTTAAACAGCCAGAAGCCCGAATCATTTACATGTGAAAAGAACAGGCTTCCCGCTCCCAGCGACAGGACCATCAGACTGGGATTCACTCCCGCCTGTGCTACCAACGGCATGATAACACCTGCGGCGGTAAGGGCGGCCACCGTAGCCGAACCGACACACATCCTTATAATAGCGGAAATCAGCCAGCCAAGTATAAGCGGATGCACCGGCAATTGCTGCATCACGCCGGCCATATCTGCGCTTATGCCGCTCTCGTCCATCACTTGCTTGAAAATACCTGAGCCTGCTATTATAAGCAGTATCATGGCTATATCCTTAACAGCGTCTACGTATATGGTCATTACTTCCTTCATGCTTCTCCCTTGCCGGATACCCAGCGTATAGGTGGCGACAATCAAAGCTATGAGCATCACAATAGAAGGTGCGCCAATGAAAGACATGACAGATGCCGCCTTTACTCCCATAGATGGGAAGCAAAAGGGGATCACGGTCACTGCGATCAGTAGGAAAACCGGTAATGTGGCGCTCACCAGACTGTTGACTTTGCCCGGCACGCCGTAAATGTCATTGTTTTCTTTACGTTCAAACAAAGTAACGGGGGCTGACTTTACGTTTTTCAACGTTCGGGCGTATATCGGCCCGGCAAGGATAATGGCAGGTATGGCCAGACAGATACCCAACAGCAGAGTAACTCCCAGATTGGCGTCGAAAAGGGATACCAAAGCGACGGGCGACGGGTGTGGAGGCAGGAATCCATGCGTCACAGACAAGGCTGCCAGCATTGGCAACCCGATGAATACCGCCGGCAGTTTATAGCGGTTAACGACCGAAAATATCAGCGGCACAAGTAACACAAAGCCAATCCCGTAAAACAAAGGAATGCCTACGATGAAACCGGTTATCATCAATCCCCACTGTATATGGCGTGTCCCAAACAGATCAGACATAGCCGCGGCTATCTGCCCCGCCGCCCCGCTTTCGGCAACCAGCTTCCCCAGCATGGCGCCAAGGACTATGATTAATGTAAGGCTTCCCATGATATTGCTTATCCCTTCGTCCACCGCCTTTGGTAAACTGTCGAGAGGTATCCCAAGCGCAACCCCGGCACCAATAGAGACTATTAAGAATGCCAGAAACGCATCTACCTTGAAATAAGAGATTAGCAGTATCAGAACAATAAGGCTGAGAATGACAATAATGAATGACATTGTGTATGTGTGTGTTCTTACATGTATTTAAATCTCATCGGCTGGCTTTCAGTCCCCTGATAACAGAGGAGGTGAAGCCCGACAGTTCCATCTCGTTCAATCCCCTGATTGTAATACCGCCGGGAGTAGTTACGCGGTCGATTTCCTGTTCGGGATTGCTTTTATTTTTAAGCAGCAGGTCGACAGCGCCTTTTACGGTATGCACCACGATCTCTTGCGCTTCATTCGGATAGAACCCCAGTTCCACTCCACCCTCTATGGCGGCCCTTATGTAGCGTAGCGCAAAAGCTATCCCGCTGGAAGCAAGGGCCGTCCCTGCCATCATCAGACGCTCGTCTACCAGCAGGGCGTTTCCTAATTCGTTGAATATACGCAATATTAAATCGGTCTGCTCCTTTGAAGCATTGCAGGCCGAAATAAACGTCATACTGCTGAGTACTTCTATGGCAGTGTTGGGTATGACCCTGAAGACAGGCGGCGTAGTGCGATTAAAACCCGAAGGCCTGGCCAGGTATGAAAGCAGTTGTTCAAACGTGACGCCGGCAGCAATCGAAACCACTATCTGCCTCTCGTAGTCGAGCGCCGTCTTTACCTCGTCGATAACGCCTTTTACCACCCATGGTTTTACGGCGATTATGACAATATCAGCTTCGCGCACAGCTTTCACGTTATCGACCGAGATTTCAATCCCTGCATTAAAAGCCTTTAGCTTATCCAATAGATGTTGTGAATGGTCGGAACAGGTTATATCCGAAGCCTCAATGATTGTTCCCTGCGCCAGTCCCCTGGCAATAGCCCCTCCGATGTTACCCGTTCCTATTATGGCTACTTTAGGTTTGATATTTTCCATATGTGGTTGACTTTTTGGCCGTAAAAGTAGCAAATATATTTAGTGGCGCAGCTTGCAATTGATTTTCTATTTATGTCTGGAGAAATGTAATAAATGGATTTTCTGCCGCAGGTCTCCGACTTCTTTCTCCGAAGAAGTCAGCGGCGTGAATGTGTACATGTCTTTATACCGGCCGGTCACTTTTTCGACGTCTCTCTCTGCGACAAGGAAATAACCGGATCCGGGCTGTTCTTCTTCAAAGTTGTGGAAGGTATTGCGCATATAGAAGTTCAGACCATAAAGATTGGAGTATTCCCTCAGATTATTCATTACATAAAGATTATTCCTGTCCAGTGGATATTCTTCCATGACACGTTCTGCAAATGGGCGCGAAGAGCTTTGGTTACGAATATTGCGCATTATAGCACCGTCGATCAGTAAATGGATTGCAAAAGTCAGGAAAATGACGGAATAAAGTATTTTCAGGTTGGTCTTTTTACGCATATGGCAGAGTACGGTGCATATCGCGGCAAGTACAAGAATCCCAATACCGGCCGTCAGTATATCCGGAGATGCAAACGTCCCGGTTATTATCTCTACGGTATTCAGGGTAAAAGCCCGGCTGGTAAACGATTCTGCAATACCGACCGGATCAATGACCCCTGCCGTTATCAATCCCGCAACTGCCATTACCACCGCAGCCAGCGAGACAAGAAAGCCGGCAAAGATACGGGTCACTTTCATGCGGTATTGTGTGATATAGAGTACGTATTGGGCAAGGAACAGAGCTATAAACGGATAAGCCGGCATAAGATAGACGCTTCGCTTACTGGAAGGTATGGAGTAAAATACAAGGATACAGACTAAAGCTGTCAGACTGAACTGTTTTAGCTTTTCCATCGAACGAAATTCTGCCGCGATCTTCCTGAACAGGCCTTTAAGAGGCGCGGCCGGTTTATGCAGTCTGAGACCGAACAATGAGAAAACAATAAGGATCGCCCAGGGTATAAAACCAGCAATAAGCGTCATAAAGTTATACCACACGCCATTCTCATGCCCCAAATCATAGTTGGTATTTAAGTTCTCCGCATGGAAAAAGCGTCCGAAATTCTCAGCCACGACAACATTCAGGAAATCGTCGCCACCCTCCTTCCATGCAGCCACATACCATATAAGCGGCATAAAGAGAGACGAAACGCCAGCGTAAAGCAGTGCTTTGAAGATAACAAGCAGTCTGTACTTCTTCAACGCCAACAGGTAAACGCCAAACACAAACAAAGGTAGTATCACTCCCACCGGGCCTTTCGTCAGCACGGCGCATCCCAACAATAATGGTATGACCACCGGCAAACCTTTCAGTTCGCGGCAGTCTTCCCATTTATATAGTGCATACAGTCCTGTTACGATAAAGGCTGTAAGCAACATATCTACCCTCGCGGTCATTCCCGCCCGGTGTATCTCTATGCATGTAAGCAATAGTAAGACTGCGATAAAAGCTTCCTGAAACCGCACACGCTGGCCGAAGAAGAACAGGGTTGTCCCCAGTAGCAAGATATACGCCAGAGCAGACGGTAACCGGGATGTGAACTCTGATACGTACCCCTGGGGGAGCGAGAACACAGCCATCAGCCAATGCGCCATAGGCGGCTTATAGGCAAATTCGTCTGCATAGACCTCTGGCAAAACCCAATCGTTACTTTCCAGCATGGAAATGGCAACGGCTGCTTCGCGCGGCTCACCTTTTGTTGAAAAATCACCCATACCTATCCACGGCAAAACAGAAACCGCACAGATAATGAGAATCGTGGTGACCGGCTTCTGCAAATACAAATACTGGAGGAATGGTGTACGCATACGGTGTGTTATCGTGTCAAGCCTTTTTAATCAGCTTATTTCATTAATAATGCGAATCAGTCGCCCGCCAAGTTCTTCTGCTTCGCCAAGGCTGCGGGCTTCCGAATAAATGCGGATAACAGGCTCTGTGTTACTCTTACGCAGGTGCACCCATTTATCCGGGAAGTCTATTTTAACTCCGTCTATATCGGTTATGTCGTATGAGATAAACTGTTCTTTTACCTTTTCCAGTACTGCATCTATATTTATTCCCTGCGTTAACTCTACCTTCTGTTTGGAGATGTAATAAGAGGGATAAGTGGCTCGCAACTCGCTTGTCTTCATCTTTTTCTTTGCCAGGTGAGTCAGAAACAGAGCGATGCCAACCAGTGCGTCGCGTCCGTAATGGGCTGCCGGATATATCACGCCGCCGTTGCCTTCGCCTCCGATTACTGCGTTGGTTTTCTTCATCTGGGCCACTACGTTTACTTCGCCTACCGCTGCGGCATGATATTCTCCCCCGTGCGCCAGCGTGATGTCGCGCAGTGCGCGGCTCGAACTCAGGTTGCTCACCGTATTTCCGGGCGTGTGACTTAATACGTAGTCGCTTACGGCTACCAGTGTGTACTCTTCGCCAAACATATCGCCGTTCTCACAAACGATGGCTAACCGGTCTACGTCCGGGTCTACAACGAATCCGACGTCGGCTTTTGCCTGCTTCATCAGTTCCGATATTTCAGTCAGGTTCTCGGGCAATGGTTCCGGATTGTGAGAGAAGTTGCCGTGAGGCGCGCAATGCAGTTTAAATATTTCCCTGACGCCTAAAGCATACAGCAGGTCGGGGATAACAATTCCTCCTACCGAGTTGACTGCGTCAATGGCAACACGGAAGCCCGCCGCACGGATAGCTTCCGCATCCACCAGCTCCAGAGCAAGAACACTTTCTATATGTTTCTGCTTATACGAATCTGTGGGAAATACTTCACCTATATTGTTAATACCGGCAAAGGTAAAACGTTCTTCTGCCGCTATATCCAATATCTGCCGCCCTTCTTCTGCATTAAGGAATTCCCCGTGGCAGTTGAGCAACTTCAGGGCGTTCCATTCTTTGGGATTATGGCTGGCCGTCAGGATGATTCCCCCACAGGCCCGTTCAGCGGCAACCGCATATTCGGTTGTAGGCGTAGTGGCCATATCCAGGTCTATCACGTCAAAGCCCATTCCGGTAAGTGTTCCCGAAACGATTTGTTTTACCATCAGGCCCGATATGCGGGCATCTCTTCCTACAACGATCTTGTTTGACGTTACGTTTGAGTTTTTCCGTATGAATGTGGCATACGCCGATACAAATTTCACAATGGCCAGCGGATTGAGGCCTTCGTCCGGAGCGCCACCTATAGTGCCGCGGATTCCGGAAATAGATTTAATCAGAGTCATGATGTTTTATGAAGGTTTATTGCGGATCGAAACGAAAGCGTATTTTGCTGAAAAACAAGGGTACGCCTGCCGATTGAAACGTTTGGTTGTTTCCTTTAATGTGGAAGGGTATGATGAGTTTAACCTCTGAATCGTCTCCCACGTATTCCAGTGCAGAGAACATTAGCGTACTGAAAAAAATAGCCGAATTATTGTCCTGTGCGGGCGAACTGCTGCCATACCTGTATATGATAGGCTCCGTCCCGTTTTTGAAGCAGTCAATAGTCGTCGTATCCATATACTGCCATTCTATAAGGCATTTGACATAGAAGCGGCTGAAAACATACGTACTGCCATTCACGGCGCGGTTTCCGTTACCTGAGTCGATTACGTTAAGATATACGCCGTTATCCAGTATAATAAACTGATTGTCCTTAAATACGCCATCCGCCGGATAGCTTTTTAATATCTCAAATCCATTTTCATCAATCAGACGGTCGATAGCATTTTCCTGCGCCTCCAGCATATTGCTGTATGTCCTGTCGCTACGGCAAGACACAATGAGCAGTAAGGTAAATAAAACCAGTACGGTATTAAAACTTTTTTTCATGTATTACAAGATTATGAAATTGCAGCAAATGTATGTATTATACGCCATATATCAGACATGTTTACCCAATTCTTTCTCCGGGTTTAGCTCGCTTAATCCTTTTTCAAACATGGCGACAGCCTCCGGCAGGGGGCCGTAAAACTCGCCTCCCGAAGCGTTCCTGTGGCCTCCGCCATTGAAGTACCTGCGGGCAAACTCATTGCAGGGGAAATCTCCGGTAGAGCGTAGCGATACTTTTATAAAGTCCAGGTCTTCACGGATAAAGACGGCAAATTCTATCCCGTTGATGCTCAGGGGCAGGTTAACAAATCCCTCCGTATCGCCCGTCGTGTAGTGAAAACGCTTCAGTTCCTCCTGCGAAAGCGTGATAAGCGCTGTACGCCGCCGGGGGTAGACTTTCATTTTTTCATACAGCGCATAGCCCATCATGCGAATGCGAGACTCTGAATACACCTGGTACACTTTTCTGTAAATAAGGTCTTTGTCGATTCCCTTCTTTATCAGTTCTCCGATGATGGTATATGTTTCAGGATGGTTGGAGTTGTAGGTAAACGCACCGGTATCGGTCATCATTCCCGTATAAATACATTCTGCGGCCGGTTTGTTTATAAGGTCAAACATACCCATGCGGCATATAAAGCGGAAGATCATCTCGCAGGTCGACGAGATACCGGGATACGACATTGTCACACGACAAAAGCCGGCCGGGTCCGGGTGATGGTCTATCATTACCTTACGACCCCCGGCAGCCAGTAAGGTTTCAGAGAGTTTCCCCACCCGGTGAGGCTCGTTGAAGTCCAGGCAAAAGATCACATCCGATTCATTTATCAACTGTTCGGCAAACTCCGGATACTTTTCATGGATCACAATATCTTTGGCTCCAGGCATCCACTTGTAATAAGCCGGGAAATTGTTTGGTGTCAACACCGACACCTTATCTTTTCCACATTCATTAAGGAAATGAAGCAATCCCAGCGACGAGCCGAGTGCATCTCCGTCAGGCGCCACATGTGTCACGATAAGGAAACTGTCCCCTTTCTCTACATATTTCTTTGCCTTTTGAATATGTTCTTCTTCTATTATCTTCTTTAACATCTTTATAATGTGTACAATTTTGCTTCCAAAGGTAATACTTTTCCAGAGAACATCGTCGTCGGCGCCACGGGCGCGTTCTACAAACGGACAGGCCGGACTTGCCTGGGCATTCAACACGGCATTGACCGAGCTGTCAACCCTGCATTGACCGAGCTGTCAACACGGTATTGACTGAGGTGTCAACACGGTATTGGCAGAGGTGTCAACCCGGTATTGACTGAACTGTCAACCCGGCATTGACTGCATTATGGCCATTTGGAGGTTCAGATGCACCAAAGATGTTCTCCTCTGTGTTGAGGGACATCGATGGTCCAAACTCCCCGGAGCCGATGATGACGTCGTGCGCTCCACCATTGACTGCCATTGCAGGCGCGATGTCGACGCAAGAGGACGCGTTCAATGACCGGGGCGTATTACCGTAGGTTTTCATTTTCAATAGAATTACTTACTTTTGGATTCAAAATGAAGACAATTAATATGCGGATAGTTTTAACCGTTATAGTTATTATATCACTTATCAAACCGGCGTACGGACAACGGGGCGACTGGTACAACGATGAAGGCGGATATTCTTTTCAGGGTGCCGGGACTAAAGACAATCCTTATCTGATAACATCGGTGGAGGCGCTTACATTCCTGGCCGAACAGGTAAATATATGGCCGGGTAACAGTTTCCATGGTGAATATTTCCTCCTGACGGAAGATATTGACCTGGGCAGGCATTTCTGGATACCCATCGGAAGTGAGGCTCACCAGCCGTTCAGGGGAGTGCTTGACGGTAATGGGAAGATCATCCGCAACCTGTACATCGGCAATATGGATGTAGATAATGTATATGCCGCAGCCGGATTTTTCGGCCATTTAGGTAATGGGGCCAGGATAGAGAACCTTACAATCAGCGGAGGCTCTATCATCGGCGGAGGCCGCGAGGCCGTATCGCGCACCGGCTGCCTGGCCGGCTATCTGCTGTGCAGCGTATCGGAAGCGAAAGACTCTATCGTCATCCGCAACTGCCATATAAGGGATATGAAGGTTACCGGAGCAAACACCAATGTGGCGAATACCGGAGGATTGATAGGCGAGGGGTATTCGTTCTCCGACGGCGGGGGCGAGGCTTCGATACTTATAGAGAATTGCAGTTACAGCGGCCATATGAAAGCCCTGCCGTCTAATTTCCCATATACCGGAGGCATCGTGGGTAAAGCCCGTGGGCATGGGTATTGTAATGGAGCGGGGCCGTCGACCGGGATATTTGTTATCCGTTCGTGCCTGAACCGTGGAGATATTACGGGGGGTAATACAACCGGCAGGGAGGCCACCTCGTCAACCGGAGGTATTCTGGGTTTTGGCTACGGGTCGGGCGATGGCAACGGCGCAAATGGCGCATCAGGCTCCATTATCATTGAGCGCTGCATGAACGCCGGTGTAATAACCGGAGGCGACGCGGCTGGAGCCCTGGCATTTTCGTACACGGGCGGACTTGCAGGCTATGGTGACGGATACGGCTATGGAGACCTGAGTAAAGAGGCTCCGGGCGGCAGCTATGGCTACGGCGCCTTCGTAATGCGGATGTCTGCAAACAGGGGGGCCGTCAGTAGTGGAGGGGCTTCAGACACAACCGCCGTGCTGTCTGCCGGCGGCCTGCTGGGATTTGGCTCCGGCTCCGCCTCGGCAGACAGCGCCGGAAGGGGCGGGAATGCTTACGGTTCGTTATCCGTTCGCGATTGTTACAGCTATGCTCCCCTTATGGCGAAAAGGGGGTTCCTGGGCGGACTGGCCGGCTGGATTGCCACTATCGGACAGGGTGCAAACCATGCTGTCTCGGCTGTAATACTGGATAGTTATGCGGCGGGAAGTATCAATAAGGGAGATACTATTTTTCCTGTTGTCACCGGCGGTATTGCCGGACGTATGCAGAAGTCAAAAGAGGCAAACCGGGGACCGCAGATAGGTAACTGTCTGACGGCGTTGGCGTATCTGAACGGATATATCAGGCTGACGTTTCGTGTCGCAGGGCAGATACAGGGCATGCAACAGCCTTTTAACAATATACTTGGCCGCAATTACGCCTATGTCGGGGACGGGGACTGGGTGAAGGCGTCAACGCTGAAAAACGGACGCAACTGGAGCCGGCAGATGCTTCGCGTCCCTGTCTCTTCCTGGAATATAAAGGATAATGTATGGATAATAAAAGAAGATGGGTATGGGGTTATGCCTGTCCTGGGTAATATGCCGGGACAGCAGGATGATGTGCCTGTAGTACCGTAGATGATCTTATTAACGGTAGCCGTAGAGGTAGAACAGAACGCCGGCTGCAATGAGTGTCAGACCTAATATGCCGTAAAAAATGCGTGCTCCGCCTCGCCCCAGCCAGCGTACAAACGGTGCGGCTTTCTGGCTTTGGAAATACCAGTCGAAATTGAACAGCGCGGACGTAAGCGAAATGACTCCCGTCACAATAAAGATGGTCAGAACTATATATTCCGATATTTTCATATCTCAGTGTGTATATCAAATTCGCGACTACCATCAGCATTTTCCCGCAGGAATACATGGGTTGTATCTTCCGGCATCAGACCTTCTATCTTTTCGGGCCATTCAATAAAGCATAGCGCTCCGCTGAAGAAGTAATCGGAAAGCCCAAGGTCTTCGGCCTCCCATATGTGATTGACCCGATAGAAATCAAAATGATAGACAGGTTCGCCGGTAGCTTCCACCCTGTATTCGTTAACGATGGCAAAGGTTGGACTGTTGATCACCTCCCTCACGCCCATTTCCCGGCATATGGCTTTTATAAAGGTCGTTTTCCCGACCCCCATCTCTCCGTGAAAAGCAAATACTTTGCACCCTTTCGTACTCGAAATAAAGTTGCGGGCAGCCTTATCTATGTCCGGATAGTCTATTGTCATTTGGGGCTTAACGTAATAAACGGTATCAACATCTCTTCCATCGAAACTCCTCCATGCTGGAAGGTGTTTTTATAGTAAGAGACATAATAGTTGTAGTTGTTCGGGTAGGCAAAGAAGCCCTCGTTTATGGCGAATATGTATTTACTGCTCAGGTTTGGCGATGGCAGTCCGGCCTTTGCAGGTTCTCTTATTTCAAATATCTCTTTAAGATTATAGTTCAGGTTTTTGCCAACCTTATAACGCAGGTTGGTATTGGTGTTTTTATCTCCAATCACTCTGACCGGGTCGTCCACCCTGATAGTTCCGTGGTCGGTGGTAAGGATTATCTTATATCCCTTATCTGCAATACGGTGGAATAACTCCAGCGTGAATGAGTGTTGAAACCACGACTTGGTGAGGCTGCGGTAAGCGGCTTCCGACTGGGCAAGCTCACGTATCATCTTCATTTCCGTACGGGCATGCGAAAGCATGTCGATAAAGTTTAAAACAATCACATTCAGTTGGTTTTGCGTTAGTGAAGCTATGTTGCCCAGCAGTCGTTCTCCGTGTGTCGAGTCGTTTGTTTTTGAATACGATAAGGTGTATTTTTTGCGGAAGCGATCCATTTGTGTTTGTATAAGCGGGGCTTCGTTGAGGTTTTTCCCTTCTTCGCTTTCTTCATCCACCCACAGATCAGGGAATATTTGTTCGATCTGCGCAGGCATCAATCCCGAAAATATGGCATTACGTGCATATTGCGTAGCCGTCGGCAAAATGGAATAATAAAGATTCTCCTCAAAGGAAAACGAGTCTGCCAGAAGTTCTTGCACCACCCTCCACTGGTCGAGGCGAAAGTTATCAATAAGAATAAAAAATATCTTTTCGCCGTTATCGAGCAGAGGGAAGACTCGTTTTTTAAACAGGTCGGGGCTCATAAGCGGACGGTTGTCCGGTGCTTGTATCCATTGGATATAGTTTTGCTTAACAAACCTGCCAAACGCCTTATTGGCCTCTTTTTTCTGCATCCGCAGCATGTCGGCCATTGGCGTCTGCCCGTTTTCAAGCTCCAGTTCCCAGTAAACAAGTTTTTTATACACCTCTATCCAGTCGTCTGCCGTAAGCGAATCATTTATTTGCATCCCTATACGTATGAACTCCTGCTGGTAGTTCTGCGTCATAGCTTCTGATATAATAGTATGCTGGTGAACGTTCTTTTTAACAGAGAGCAAAAGCTGATTCGGGTTCACCGGTTTGATGAGATAGTCGGCTATTTTGTTTCCGATAGCCTGGTTCATAATACTCTCCTCTTCACTTTTGGTAACCATCACAACAGGTACCGTAGGGTTGATCTCCTTAATGAGCGCCAATGTCTCAAGCCCGGTAAGTCCCGGCATATTCTCATCGAGAAATATAATATCAAAATCCTGTTCCTTGCACCGATCAAGCGCATCTTGTCCGCTGACCACCGCTTTTACCTCATATCCTTTATCTTCAAGAAAGAGGATATGTGGTTTTAGCAGGTCTATTTCATCATCCGCCCAAAGTATCCTGGCTTTATTCATTCCTAAAAGTTATCTGATGTGCCAAATGTACTCCATTTCTACGAAAAGGCAAAGTAAAAACTTGCACGGGCAAAATCAAACGTCTATATTTGCCCCGCAAACAAAAAAAGACTTGGTAGCTCAGTTGGTAGAGCAAATGACTCTTAATCATTGGGTCGAGGGTTCGAGCCCCTCCCAGGTCACCGGTAAAAGTCTCTAAATAAGGGGCTTTTCTTGTTTTTCAGATGGTTTCGTGTCTCTGGAAAGTAGCTGGTAACTCTTATGTAATTCGGGCAAATATACTTGCCTTAAAATTAACCACCTAAATAAAAAATAGCCGGAAGAAAAGCTTCTGACAACTCGTGGCGGTGCCCCTCCGTAGCCCGGATACGGCAGACAGGAACGGAGTCCGGCGCCGGATACTATTTAACAGTCACCAGAGTAGCTCCGAATCCATATTCCCTGAATGAGGCATCCTGATATGTATATGACGGATAGCGCCGGTGCAGTTCTTTCTCTATGGAAGTGCGTAAGACGCCATTGCCCTTGCCGTGTATGAAGACTATTTTCTGCCCCTTCCGGCCGGCGTAACCGGCCAAAACCTCATGAAACTTGTCCAACTGGTAATTAAGCATATCAGATGGAGACAACCCGTTGGTGTTGTCCAGCAGATGAGCGATATGCAGGTCTACTTCTACAACCTCATTCTGAGGCTTATGTTTTGACGGGCGGCGGGCGGGTTTATCTGAATCGGACTTCTGCATCAACGCATCCCGCAGTTCTGTGGCTGAGATGACCGACTGGCGTTCCGGTGCATCCTCACGTACAATGGGAAATATCAACGCGTCTTCTTCAAAGTAATCATTCTCTGTAAAGCAATGCAGCTTGTAGAACTTTACCGTATCTATGCGAAGTTCTATCGAATGAGCATCCTTCGGCAGGTAAGGCTTATCTTTCTTGAAGGCGATAAGTTGAACACATATCCGCTCCATATCGTTCAGACTATCCTTTTCAAATTCTTCGATGAAAATCTTTGTGTTTGGGTCCACCACGCCGTTGTAGCGGCTGATCCAGCTATTGTTCAAGCGGGTTGCATAATTGAAAAACAGGTAATAATTACTGTCGTTGACAAAGAAAGCTTCGTATCCGGTTTGCTGCATTGCCTTTGGATCAATAGGGAGGTAGGCCAGGCAGGCATTCAGCCGTTCACCGTCGGGCGTTTCCTTTATCACTCTCACCTCCGGCTTCGGGTCAGGCTTGGGAGTTTCAACGGGTGGGGCAGGTTTTAGCCGTGAGGTAAAGGTTTGTTTGTCGAGGTTTTCTACAACCACCAATTCGTGTATAAGAGCCGGTATTTCAAAACCGTCTTCATCTTCCACCAAGACCTGGCCTTTACCTTTCAAACGGCTCACTATGCCGCCGCCTACGCTGTTCAGGAAACGTACTTTATCTCCTGCTTTTATATCCATACATAATTATTATTTAGTTGTTGTCCGGGCAAAGTTCACTATTTTTGCCCATATTTTAAAACTATGATCACAAAAACCCAACATATACGCATCGACGCATACGATTACAGGCTACCGGACGAGCGGATCGCCAAATACCCCCTTCAACAAAGAGATGAATCAAAGTTGCTGATATACCGCGACGGAGAAATAGCGGAAGATAGCTTCAGTAACATCGTCGGGCATCTTCCCGGCAAATCACTGCTGGTGTTCAACAACACTCGCGTCATACAAGCTAGGATAATGTTCCCGAAGGATACCGGAGCGCTTATAGAGATATTCTGCCTCGAACCGGCCGAACCGTCTGATTACGCCCTCGCCTTCAGTCAGTCGGAATGCTGTGTATGGCATTGCCTGGTGGGTAACCTCAGGAAATGGAAGGAAGGTACGCTTCGCCGATCAGTTGACATAAACGGCCGGCGTGCTATGCTTGAAGCCCATAGGCTATCTGACGACGGTGATGTGCAGCACGTGAGGTTCGTGTGGGACGAGCCTGCTTTTACGTTTGCCGAAATACTCGACGGGGTCGGACTGTTGCCAATCCCGCCTTATCTGCACAGGGATACGGAGGCCGCCGACCTTGAAACCTATCAAACCGTCTACTCAAGCGTCAAAGGCTCCGTAGCTTCGCCGACCGCCGGTCTGCACTTCACGCCCGCTGTGTTTGATTCGCTGGACGCCGCCGGATTCTGCCGTGAAGAGGTGACGTTACACGTTGGCGCCGGCACATTCAAGCCCGTTCAACACAACACGATAGGTGAGCACGTGATGCACACGGAGTATATCTCAGTCGGCCGCTCGTCTATCGAACGTATACGCGACCGGGGGCCTGTGATTGCCGTCGGAACCACTTCGGCTCGCACACTTGAGAGTCTCTACTGGGCAGGTGTTATCCTTGAAAACAGGCCTGATGCTACAGCCGGCGAACTGGCCGTGCCACAGTGGATGCCATACGCAGGAGATGGCAGGCTGGTCACAGCAGGCCGGGCTCTACAGAATGTGCTTGGCTATCTGGATGGACAACACCTTGACAGGCTCGTCACTTCTACCCGGATCATGATCGCGCCCGGATATACATTCAAGATTGTAGAAGGCATGATCACTAATTTTCATCAGCCCCGCAGTACGCTCCTGCTGCTGATAGATGCTTTTACCAGGGACTGGGAGCGTATCTACGGCTATGCTATGGAGCATGACTTCCGCTTCCTCAGCTACGGCGACAGTTCTCTACTACTCCGCGACCAGGGCAACCGCACCAAAATTATCTATTGAGTTAAAAGAATTATCTTTGCCGGCATGAATACATCTAACTACTTTTCCGAAGTTACCGATCCTCGTGTTACGGGTAGTTGTCTTCATTTGCTATCCGACATCATTAGTGTCCCATTAAAATTGGGGCGTTAAGCTGCACATAATCATCAATGATAAGGGCGAGATCATCAGTTTTGTTATTACGCAGGGTAATGTGGATGACCGTCAGCCTCTTTCCCTGGAGAGCTTCATTCGTGGCGTCTCAGGAAAGTTATATGCAGACAGGGGGTATATAGTCGCCCCTTAAAAAGGGTTCAAATAATTGATAGTCAATAAAAATAACAGTAAAAACATTAGCTCATATCTGCAAGATTATGTATCTTTAGAGTATAAACCTTGCAAATATTGTTAT
>JAISBL010000110.1 GCA_031266215.1 Tannerellaceae bacterium
GGTGATAGTTGGACTGAAGCAAACGGCGGTGTTGCCAGCGGCGGAAGAGGATTCACCGACACCACACTCAAATACTATGCCGGAGGTGGAAGTGGTGGTGGAGGCTATGGCGGAGGAGGCGGCGGAATGAGGGGCAACGCCTCCACCATCAACACGCACGGCGGCAGCGGCGGCGGTGGTGGTGGAGGAGGAGGCAGCTACGGCGCCTCAGACGGAACCCCGGGCGTAAACTCCGGCAACGGCAAAGCGCGCGTGACGACGTACCGCGCCCCATAAACACACTCGCGGGGTAGCAGACACATTGCCCGGCATCAGACAGACGCCCTGCCTGAATGTCGGGCAATCGCCTGTGTGCCGGAGCGGTATCGATATGAAACAGATTTCAGACTTTAACTTAACGGCATTTACTGAATATCAATCCTATAATTATAAGGACAATTATGTTTTTAGCGGACGGTAACGGTTAAAAATATATTATAACTTTGCAAATAATCAAATGAAAAACCACTATGTATAGGAGTTTAAAACAAAAAAATCGTGTAATGGAGCCGGAGACCATTTCAAAAAACGGAGCGCGCCCTAAAATCCATACGAACAGGATAAACCTTTTTGCAACGCTTTTATTACTGCTAAGCGCGTTTGCATTCACCGGTCGCGACAAAGATAATGACGACCCGGATACAGGCGGTAACCCTGTTATCGGCAAAACCGGCCCAATCACCATTGCGCCTGAAAACGGCGACATATACAACGATCTGATCGACGAGGTAAGGCTTATATATGGAGACGATCTGGTGGCAGGAAGCGCCGCCTACACCGACGGCAGGTTTACCATAGACCTTCCGGCAAGCGTTCCCGACAAATATCGTTATTCGATTGAATCCACAACCAAAGCGCCCGCCGGCGCAAAGTGGATTGTGCTTGATTAAACCCGGATTAAACCAGGAATTACATAACATTCAGACTTTAATATTTAAACTTATGAGAAAGATATATTCAATAGCAGCAATTGCATTAATCGCAATTATAGCCACACTGGCTGCTTGTAATGATAAAGTTACTGACGACACGGAAGAGCCGGACGACACTCCTGAAGAAGTTACCGATATTATTAATATTTCGGGACATATAAGCCTCCCGGCAAATGACAATTCTCTATGGAATAATTGCAGTGTTATTTCTATCGGAGGAGAATCCAAATTGGTAAACGGGGAGTTTGAACTTAACGCATATGCTAATGATAAGGTTCAGACATTCATTGTTCAGGATAATGACAATGTTTATCTGATGGGGCGCACTCCTGTTTCAAAAGGGCAGAATATAGAGATTGGCGTCAGGTCAACCGCTATTACAATGGTTACACTACACCCTTTGTTTTCTCCGGTCGGCAGAGACGACTACCAGGCGTTAACCGAAATAATTACAGGCAGCTCTAAGTTCCAGGCGCTTTATAATGAGGTTGAAAAAACTATAAGAAACAAGCGTAACCTTTATGATGAAACGAATGAAGATTTGCTGCTGGTTTTCAGCGACCTGATGGAAGACCTGTGCGGAGAGTCCGCAGATGACGAACATTACGATAAGTCGCTTGACGAGATAGAACCGACAAGGGCCGGTTCTGCAATAAACACAAGGGCTATCTTTGAACATTCGCAGATTAATCCGACTTATATCAACGCTCAGATTAACAGGAACAGCCTTTCCCTTCGTACAATGGCGTCGACCCCAAGTTATTACGGGACAATAAAACGGCCTGACGGCTCAACGACATACAATGTCATTCCGTCAAGGTCTGATTTTGGAGTTATGGATTTCTTTACGAACAATACCCCATATGGGGATCCGATGAACTATGATTTTTTCATTGAAGGTAATTATATATTTAACTTCTCACGTATTAGTCCGGAAGCCACTCTGGATTTTTACATGAGAATTGCAGGTACTATATTATCAGCATTAGGACTACCTGTCGACGGAAGTGAAGAGGCTATAGTTGCATCGGCAAGAGTTATGGCAAATGCAATTGCTGCGGCAGGCTCCGGTGTCAGTGATGCCAGGATGTCTGCACAAGAGTGGTTAGGTATTGCATATAATGCTGCATTAGCGCAACTTTCTACAGGAACGTTCTTTAATCAGGATGTATCACAAAAGATCATTAAGCTCAGTAAAACTTTAGCTTCATCATTGAACTGGTACAATAAAATTAAAGGGGCCGCAAATTTAGGATTACGTCTTACTTATGCGTTTGGCGCCCCTGAAACTATAGATTTCTGTCTTTGTTATTACAATAACGAAATTACCACCTGTACTGAAACTATATTGGAAAAAGCTAATGGAGATGAACAGACCGGTTATGCAAAGCAAAGGCTTCTATTACCGTTAACGGTTTATATTACGACAATAGATGAGGACGGGATTTATTATCAGTCAGGTTCATATAACAGGGTCAAATTTGAGGTCGTTTCCGGTGGCGGCAAAGTTGAATATGAAGTAGTTTCTGCCGATAACAACAATCAGGCATCTACATACTGGACCCTTGGTGAAGTCGGAGATCAAATAGTAAGGGCGACGGTTGTTGATATAATCACCGGCAAGGAAATCTCCGATCCCGTATATTTTACAGCGTCTCTTGAAAGTGCAAAGATTACAATCAGGCTTGACTGGAGCAGGCATAGCGGTTATACAGATATCGACCTGCATGTCGTTGACCCGTATGGGGAGGAAATTGCATTTTATAATATGGCTTCCGCTTCAGGAGGTTACCTGGACAGAGACGACGTCGTCGGTCCCGGTCCGGAGCATGTACGTTGGAGCAATGCTCCTGTCGGGACGTATAAAATTTATGTTCATTACTATCCTAATGAAGATGAAGACCGTTCTGTTACGAGTTATAAAGTTTCCGTTACGGCAGATGGAGTCACATACCGGCCTAAAACGGGTTCTATTGCATACGATCAATTTATCCCGGTTGGACAAATTACAATCGGAGGGCCTTCAACACGCTCTGTTTCCGTAAAATCTCTTGACGAAACAGAAAGCGTCGCTAAAAAAATATATCCAAAAAAGTAAACCGTACAGCGCAAATGCCGGAGTATTGAACTCAGGTTTATGACGAGAAGTATACCGCCACATTGTACAAACTTTGTGGCGGTTGTTTTTTCCCTGGGAAAATATCACACGGATACAAACAGCGCAAAACCCGTCCGGACAACATACGTGATGAAAAAAAACACATACGTGATGAAGTCAGACACGTATGTGCTGAAAAATAATACGTACGTGATTGAAAATAATGCGTACGATATGAAATCAAACACGTATGTGATGAAGTCAGACACGTATGTGCTGGAAAATAATACGTACGTGGTGAGAAAACACACGTACGTGATAGAAAAACACACGTATGAGATGAAATTAAACACGTACGTGCTGTAAAAAAACACGTACATGTTTTTTTACGATTCTAACACCAATAAATATAATGCCAACTTATTAACTTTTTAATTATGAGCATTATGAGTAATTTAAATGAATCCATACCTGCAGCCGCAGGTCTATTGCGCGGAAGCATTGAAGACCGGTTCGGCAACATTTTAAAGCAATTTTAGCGCCTGCAGCGCAACACGCTGCTCAGGTCAACCGTAGCCCACACGTGTGTGACGCAGGGCTTTCACCTCTTCCAGTGCCTCTCCATCTCTTCAAGGGTTTTGCCCTTTGTTTCGGGGATCATCTTCCAGACAAACAGTGCCGACAGTACGGCCATCAAGCCGTAAAAGCCATACGTTAAGGCGCCGCTGAACTCCATCATCGCAGGATAGGTGGACGAGATAAGGTAGTTGGCCGCCCACTGGGCCGCCACAGCAATGGCCACCGCCTGTCCGCGTATCCTGAGAGGGAATATTTCGGCAATCAGCACCCAGCATATCGGCCCCCATGACATCATGAACGACGCAGTGTAGATGATGATGAATACCAGCGTGCTTATACCAATGATGTTGAAGTACGACAGGGCCGAAATGACAAACATGCCCAGCGCCATCCCGGCGGAGCCGACGATCAGCAGCGGCTTGCGCCCCCATTTATCAACCGTCAGGATGGCTACGACAGTGAAAATGACATTGACCAGCCCCATAACTATCGTTTGCAGCATGGAGGCGTCTTTGGCTGCGCCCATACTCTCGAATATGCGGGGAGCGTAGTACAGGGCTACGTTTATTCCTACAAATTGCTGGAATACCGAAAGCAGTATGCCGATAATGATCACAATCTTACCATATGAAAACAGCTTTCCTCTGGCCGACCCGGATACGGTCTGCCGTATCTCGTCAAGGATGCTTTGCGCCTTTTCGGCCGAGTTGTTGATCTTCTTAAGCACCGCGAGGGCCTTGTCTCCCCGGCCTACAAGGGCAAGGTAACGGGGCGTCTCGGGGACAAAGCACACAAGAGTGCCGAACAGGGCTGCCGGAATTGCTTCGGACAGGAACATGTACCGCCATCCTATACTGTTGATCCACTCTATGGCCTGGCCGTTTGCTATCGCCCAGTTGACAAAGTAAACGACCAGCATACCGAATATGATGGCAAACTGGTTGAGCGATACCAGTCTGCCACGTATCCGGGCCGGTGCGATCTCGCCTATATACATCGGACATACGGCCGAAGCAAGTCCCACGCCTACGCCGCCTATGATGCGGTAGATATTGAAAAGCACAAGCAGTCCGCCCGACGACTGTCCGTAAGGCAATAACAGGCTTTCGGGGAAAGCCGAACCTATGGCCGAGAAGAAAAACAGGGCGGCGGCTATCAGCAGCGACTTCTTACGCCCCAGGCGTGAAGAGAGAAATCCCGATATAATTCCGCCTATAATACATCCCACAAGAGCGCTCGACACCGTGGCCCCGTGCACAAACGAACTTAATCCCAGCGGAAGGATCAGGAAGGCTTCTATCGACTTCTCGGCGCCGGAGATAACGGCCGTATCATACCCGAACAGCAGTCCGCCTATGGTAGCCACCAGTGTGATGCCTACAACATATCCGGCATTGTAACTCGTCTGTCTCATATGTAGAGGTTGAGTAGCAGTTCGTACAACTCCTGTTTGCCGCTGATCTGCACAGGCTCGTCGCTACGCAGGGCAATGGCTCGCAGGTCTTCCAGCGTAAGCGTTCCCTGTTCAAAGGACTTTCCTTCGCCCTGGTCAAAGGAAGCGTAACGGTCGGCGCGCCATTTCCTGTAATCGGAATTAACCAGTATGTCTGCCGCCGTGATCAGGGCGCGTGCAAAAGCGTCCATCCCTCCGATATGAGCTATGAATATATCATCCGCATCGGTAGAGTTACGTCGCGTCTTGGCGTCGAAATTAGTCCCGCCCGTAGTCAGTCCGCCGCCTTCAAGGATAACCAGCCAGGCCTGTGTGAGTTCAAACAAATCCAGAGGGAACTGGTCTGTATCCCAACCGTTCTGGTAGTCGCCCCGGTTAGCGTCGATACTGCAAAGCATACCCGCGTCGGCGGCCGCCTGAAGCTCGTGCTCAAAGGTGTGTCCGGCCAAAGTGGCATGGTTTACTTCTATGTTAAGGGCAAAATCCTTGTCCAGCCCGTAATGGCGGAGGAATCCGATGACGGTTTCCGAATCCTGGTCATACTGGTGCTTGGTCGGCTCCATCGGTTTGGGCTCAATCAGGTAAGTACCCCTGAAACCCTGCTTCCGGCCATAGTCGCGGGCCATTGTGAGGAGCATTGCCAGGTGATCTTTTTCACGCTTCATGTTCGTGTTGAGAAGGCTCATATAGCCTTCGCGCCCTCCCCAGAACACATAGTTCTCGCCTCCCAGGGCTATGGTGGCGTCAATGGCGTTCTTTATCTGCGTCGCCGCACAGGCTACGACATTGAAGTATGGGTTCGTTCCCGCTCCGTTCATATACCGTGGCGAGCTGAAGACGTTGGCCGTCCCCCACAGGAGTTTTTTGCCCGTAGCAGACTGTAATTCTTTTGCGTAGTCTACCATGACGGCGAGCCGTTTCTCAAACTCCGACAGCGATGGGCCTTCGTCTACCACGTCCACGTCGTGGAAGCAGTAGTAGGGTATGCTGCATTTGGTAAGGAACTCAAAGGCGGCATCCATCTTGTTTTTGGCGCGTGTGATGGGGTCGGCAGACTTGTTCCAGGGGAACTTCTTTGTTCCGGGGCCGAAGGGGTCGCCGCCTTCGGCGCACAGGGTATGCCAGTAGGCCATAGCAAAGCGGAGGTGGTCTTTCAGTGTTTTACCCATAACCACCCTGTTCTCGTCATAATAATGGAAGGCCAGAGGGTTCTTTGATTCACTGCCTTCGAATAGTATCTTCCCTATACCGGGGAAAAATTCGATGTTTCCTTTGTAAAAGCTCATGATAATAGTTATTTAATGAATTAATAATGATATAGCTCAGTTATAAACGCCCCAACGGGGGCGTTTGCTACGCCTGCGAACGGTGGAGAAGGTTTTTCCATCTTGAATATGCATCGAGGTATTTGTCGCGCACAAGGGCGTCAGGCTCCGTCACTTCTATTTTCTTCAGCGAGGCAAATGCTTCCGCCGCCGAGGAATAGATGCCGGCCCCTATGCCCGCCCCTTTGGCGGCCCCGGCAGCCCCGTTGGTGTCGTAAAGTTCGATCACTACGTCTGTAGTCGCCGCCAGCGCTTCCCTGAAGAGCGGACTGAGGAACATATTGGCATTGCCGGCCCGGATGATACGGATGTCTATACCCGTTTCGTTCAGTATATCCATACCGTACCTGAACGAGAACACTATCCCCTCCTGCGCCGCGCGGGCCAGATGTCCGCTGTGGTGTATGTTGAAGTTGATACCATGTATGGAGCAGTCCGACTCCCTGTTTTCAAGCATACGCTCGGCCCCGTTGCCGAAGGGAAGTATCGATAACCCTTCCGAACCTATCGGCACACCGGCCGCCATACGGTTCAGGGCCTCGTATCCGATGCCTTCCAGGGCGGCGTTACGCTTTATCCACGAGTTAAGTATGCCGGCCCCGTTGATGCAGAGCAGGACGCCAAGGCGGGTCTCGCGGTCTGAGTGGTTGACGTGTGCAAAGGTGTTGACGCGCGAAAGTGGGTCGTAGCCCACACTGCCGTTAACGCCATACACCACGCCCGAAGTTCCTGCCGTTGCAGCTACCTCGCCGGGGTTGAGCACGCCGAGCGAAAGGGCGTTATTGGGCTGGTCGCCTGCTCGGTAGGCTATGGGCGTGCCTTTCTTCAGACCAAGCTCCCCGGCGGCGTGGGCCGTCAGTTCGCCCTGAATGCCGAAGGTTGGCCTGATGTCGGGTATAAGCTCCCCGTCGAAGCCGAAGTATTCCATAACCTCGTCCGACACGCGGTTGTTCCTGAAGTCCCAGAAGATACCTTCCGACAGTCCCGACACCGTAGTGACGGCCTCGCCCGTCATGCGCATGGCGATAAAGTCGCCCGGCAGCATAAACTTGCAGACCGATTCAAACAGCCGCGGCTCGTTCTCCCTGACCCATGCAAGTTTGGCGGCCGTAAAATTACCCGGCGAGTTGAGCAGATGGCTCAGGCAATAGTCTTCGCCTATCGCCCTGAAAGCTTTTTCGCCATAAGGCACGGCCCGGCTGTCGCACCAGATGATCGAAGGGCGCAGCGCCTTCATCTGCCTGTCCACCAGCACCAGTCCGTGCATCTGGTAAGAGATTCCGACCGCCCTGATGTCTTCGCCCCGGATATCAGCTTCGGCAACGGCGCCCCTGACGGCCATCTTCAGGTGCTCCCACCATTCGTCGGGGTCCTGCTCGGCCCAGCCGGGCCGGATAGCTTTTATGGCTGCTTCTTCCTTTGGGTAGAAGTCTGAGGCGATCGTAAGCCCTGTTTCACTGTTTACGATGGAAGCCTTTATTGAAGAGCTTCCGATGTCACATCCTAAGAGGTACATAAATTAAATGGTATTAGATTGTGTTCAATTTATTGCGCATTCTGTGATATTCTTTTTTGTCGAAGCGATAGAAGCGCGCCGAGCGGTGCGGCATGCCCTGCTCCGTTTCGTCTGTCTGGACGACGTAGCCAAGTGAGTTCATCTTCTTGTGGAAGTTCCTCACGTCAATATTCCTGTTGTAAATGATCTCGTATGTTCGCCTGAGTTGCGAGACCGTGAAAAGCTGCGGAAGGTAGTCGAACACGATGGAAGGCTCCATGTCGAGCCATACGCGTATCTCGCGGACAGCCGCGGCGATGATCTCCTCGTGGTCAAACGGCAGGCGTGGCAGCCGGGCGATCGGCGTCCACTGCGCGGGGCCGTACCTGTCGCTTATCTTCAGCCGCTTCACCTTGCATAGGGCGAGGTATGCCACGGTTATGATGCGTCCTATCTTGAGTTTCGAGGCATTCTCAAGCCACAGCACATCTTCCTTGTTTGCTGTCCGGCGGGGCGAACCGAAGCTTCGGAATTGTTTCAGCGGGACACGTTTCAGTCCGGTAGCTTCGTTCAGTATCCGGTAAGCGGCGTCGTCCAGATCTTCGGTTTCGTAGATCAGGCTTCCCGGCAGCTTGTATTCCGTCCTGTCGGTTCCGGCGTCGCGGCGTTCGGTGAGCAGCACGCAGAGTTGTTCGTCGTGAATGCCCAGCAGTACACAGTCTACCGATACGTGCGGGTATAATGTTTCTTTTGGGTTGTTTGTGGTTTGCATGGTATGTTAAAGGCAACGCGCGGCAAATATAAGTAATATATAATACGTAGTGCGTGGGTAAATGTTTTTTACCTTATTATAACATTCTGGCACACTGTCTGTTCATTATCTTACTTCGTACAATATCTATTGACGGTGCCGGGGGCGTTTCTTACCGTTGCAGCCGACCGGAACGGCCGGGCTCATCCGTGCTTCGGCTTGCTCGTATTACTCGCATTAAGTCCCTAAGGACTTAATGCGAGTAATACGAGCAAGCCGAAGCACGGGGTATAAAAACACTCCGGTTGAACAGCTTCGCAGTTCTGCAAGCGGTTGGCTACTATCCCCGAGCTGCGCCCTTAAGGGCTTGCAGGTGGTTACGCAAATTGGACGTCTTCCGGCGTCTGAGACGGGTAACCCGGTCAAAGCCAAAGGCGCAGACCGGGCATTACGCCGCCGCCATACCGGTAAGGCAGGAGGCCTTAATTTGTGGGTAATCGGCAAGCCGGAAGGCGCAGCCCGTAGTACTATCCCCCATCATGGAACTGCGGCTCAGTTCAATTTCCGCCACGACAAAGAGCAGCGGGCGCCTTTCTCCGGATTCACCCGGAGGAAAAGACGCCCGCCCCGAAAAACGCAAATCTTCACATGCTAAGGAAGGCTATGGGTATTACTCCAAATTGGTTTTATATTATTGTTGAATGCAGCGTACAGGTAAACCCCAGGCCCGGGGGATTCCTTGTTCGTAGCCTCCCTTTCCGCCCACAGGTAAAAAGATGAAATGTCCATCAGTATCGTAAACAGTGCCTGCCCATAGGGATGCATTCGCGGCACCACCGGTAAACACTCCGTTCTGGTAATATCCTCTTGACACAAAATAAAGATACTCACCCGCATTATCACCGTTAATCCGCAGCCTTTTATCAGTAGTGGTGTTGATGAACACACCATTACCACCACCATAAGAGTCTGTGAGAGGCTTGGCCTCTGTCGCGGCAGGAACCTTCCAACCGTCGGGACAGGGCCCCT
>JAISBL010000092.1 GCA_031266215.1 Tannerellaceae bacterium
TCAGCCATACGTAAAAGTAACGGATATCGGAACCCAGTCCACCGACATCACCGTATCGCTCAAACGGCGTGTGGCAAGGTTTGACGTTATTGCAGATGGTATCGTTATTACTAATGTGAGTATCTCCAATGCCGCTCCTACGGGTAAGGTGCTGGATCATGCGGACAACGTGCTTGCTCCCGGCGTAGGCGGACTTACTTACACGATCGCGGGATCAGCTTTGGCTAACACCGGTACGAGCTTCTATCTCTATCCGACTACACTTGGTGCAGGCAGTACGGGTACGGTTATTACCGTCACGACGGCTGAGAGCAAGACGTACTCTATCACCCTTGCTTCCGATCAGCCGATAGATGCCAACAAGCTGTACCGGATAATGGTCACCCAGAGTGCAACAGACTCCGACCTGACCTTTAAGCTTGTGGTTGCCGACTGGACTGACGCCAGCGACCTGCCCACCTTCGAAGAGGGAAGCGTCGAAGCCGGGTTTAATCCTGTTGTTTCATCCAGCCAGGGCGTCAGCATCAACAATTACAGCGTGGATTATTCAGAAGCTACTACCTCTGCATCCGCACAGTTGTATTATGTGAGTACAACAGGCACCAAACCTCAGGCCGAGGTTGTTGCCCTTCACGGTACGCATGCTGGAGCTATCAGCGTCGGTATCAGCAATCCGGTTGCGGTGACTTACACCGCAGGCTACATGAGTACTGTCACTATCAGTCTGCCCAAAACAACCGTGCCCGTTGACCTCGAAGTCAGGCTCACCGGCAACAGCGGCGATGCGCAGACAGTCAAGGTTATAAGCGTGCCGGATTATACCGACCCAAGATATGAGATAGAACCGGGACTCAAGCCGGTGCTTGCCGCCGGAAGATACTGGGCGCCGGTTAATGTAGGCGCTACCCAGCTGGGTGTGTCTACTACTGTTCCTGCGACCCTGGCACAGGGCGGTTATTATTTCCAGTGGGGGCGCAATACTCCTCTGGCTCCCGAGACAGACGGAAAAACGCCAGGAACAGTGTTGACAATAGTACCCGGCCCTGTTACACTTGATGCCGCTGAAAATGATGCTGCTTACGCAAATAAAGCTATTGGAAACGCTGCTGCTAATAGCGTCTCGGTTGACTGGTTGACAGCTCCGCAGAATGACAATCTTTGGTTGGGCGACAGAGCGCAGGGACCTTGTCCTGACGGTTGGAGGGTTGCTACCCTGACAGAGACCCTGCCTCTCACAAACGGTTATGGTAGTGTTGCGTTCATCAACGGCACTACTGATAAAAGGTTCCGGTTTAAAGGCGATAACGAGGGTGAGTATCTTTATTTTGCGCCAAGAGGATATTATGACGCAGCTGTGTTTAATGGTGCTACCTCCAGATATAACGGAACCACATGGTTAGCCACTACTCCTGGTGACGCTCTGGCACAGTTCCTCTTTTTTGAGTATAACAAAATTGCAGGCCTCACATCAGGAGTTGCGCGGGGTATGATTCTGCCGGTACGCTGCACCTAACAGTAAACTTAGATATAAGACCAATAGATAATTGAAGTAATAATTGAGGCTGGATCCATTGCAGGGTTCAGCCTTTTATTTTATCTATATGCTCTTACATTGTATTATCTCCGATTCTTACGCAAAACGTATTGGAATGGATATTGTATTTACAGTAACTCATAGAAAAAATGCAAGAGATATTTCATATTTTACGAGAAAACAAACCTATCCCACGTGAGATGAAACTTATCCCTCGAGAGATGAAACTTATCCCTCGAGAGATGAAACCTATCCCTCGAGAGATGAAACCCATCCCTCGAGAGATGAAACCTATCCCTCGAGAAAACAAACCTATCCCACGTGAGATGAAATCTATCCCACGAGAGATGAAACCTATCCCACGAGAGATGAAACCCATCCCTCGAGAGATGAAACCTATCCCTCGAGAGATGAAATCCATCCCACGAGAGGTGAAACCCGTCCCTCGAGAGATGAAACCCGTCCCACGAGAGATGGAACCTATCCTACGAGAGATGGGTTTAATTCTGCGAAAGATGGGTTTCATTCCACGAGAGATGTAATTCATCTGACGGTAAATGAAAAAAATAAAGCGGCAATCCGGTAAAACTATGCACTTTTGATCATGTGGTACTTTTGTTGTCCGCAGGTACACAAAGCTATTACTAAATGATACTCAATTACGGAATATCAGCCCTTAATTATGAAGGCAATTATGTTTTTAGCGGACAGTAATGATTTGTATCATAATCATAATCATGGTTTATGAAGTTTCAGGCAGTACTTCATAATCTTTGCTTAGCCTCCTGTAACTTTCAAACCAGGAGAAAGTTCTTTCTACGATCCATCTTTTGGGTAATGCTGTAAATTTCCCGGCGACTTCTAATGGCCGGCTAATTAATGCCCTTTATAACACCGACATATTAATGTCAATAACTTACACTAAGATAGCCGTCTTCCAGTATGAAGCGTTCATCATGCTCGGCAAGGAAACGGATAGTTGTAAAGATTTTTTCGGTTGAGAAGGGAAGATACCCTATCAGCGATTTTACAAGACAGGGAGTTGTGGTCAAAATCTCCAACAGGGCTTCTTTGATGGCGTTAAACTCTGCATTACTCAGTCCCGATTCATTTCGTTTCAGACATACGTCGCAGCATTTGCAATCATGAGTGTCGCGCTCACCGAAATAATGTAGAAGCATCCTGCTGCGACACCGGCGTCCTTCGTTCATATATTCCAGCATTTTTTCGATGCGGTTTGCATACCGTTCCCTTCTTTTTTCGTAGACCGAAGGTGGTATGACTATGTATTTCTGCTCTTCCCTGGCGCGGAGGTAGATAATCAGCGGTATCTTCTTTTTGGGTATATAACTGACGATTCCGTATCTGGACAATCTCGTCAGGATATCGTAAACCTCATTCGGGGAAAGAGCGGAACGGCCGGCTATAAATGTTTCGTCAATATAGGCGTATTCAGTAAAAAGACCTGTGTACGAACGCAGAACAGCCTGTATCACTTCATCGGTATTTATGTCCTGGTTCAGGTATTTATACAAATCATCGCGACCTATGGTAAAAAGCAGGCGTGAAGAACTGTCCATCTCTTCCGTATATTCGATATAACCGGATAGTTCGAGTATCTTCAGTGCATTATGGGCATGCAGTAGAGGAAACTTGAAAGCGGTGCAAAAATCCAGCAGTGTAAAGTTATGTATCGTATCAAGACCATACCCCACGGCTATCTGGTAATAGTTGCCCAGCGCCTCGTACACGCGGAGTATAAATTCTTTGGGAGGATATTCGTCGGCAAGTCTTTTTTTGAGCTTGGCATTGTCTACCCCGCTACATAAAGCTACCGCGTAAGCTTTTTTCTCATCACGTCCGGCGCGTCCGGCTTCCTGAAAGTATTCCTCAAGCGAGCCAGGCATGTCTACATGTACAACCAGACGAACGTCAGATTTGTCTATTCCCATTCCAAAGGCATTAGTCGATACAATCACCCGGCATTCATCGTTTTTCCAGCGGTTCTGGCGAAGTGTTTTTTCTTCGCGGCTCAGTCCGGCATGGAAGAAATTTGCTTCTATACCGGCTCCCCGGAGTTCGTAGGCTATCCTTTGCGCGCGCTCCCGGCTTCGGACATATGCTATAGCGCTGCCGCTGACTTTGTGCAGCATCTTTATGAGAGCGTCCGATTTATCGTCCGTGTGACGGACTATGTAGGAGAGGTTGGCCCTGTAAAAACTTTTCCGGTAGACATTCTTTTCTCTGAAAAGCAGCTTTTCCTGTATATCGTTTATCACCTCCGGCGTAGCGGTTGCCGTGAGCGCTAATATGGGTACGTCGGGCAATTGTTTGCGGATATTTGCTATCGTGAGGTAGGCCGGCCTGAAGTCATATCCCCATTGCGAAATGCAATGGCTTTCGTCAACAACCAGAAAGGAAACGCGCATGGCCTTTAACTTGATCAGGAATATCTCTGTGGCGAGCCGTTCGGGGGAAACGTAAAGAAATTTATAGTTACCCAAAATACAGTTGTCCAACTGTGTAATAATCTCCCGCCCGTTCATTCCCGAATAAACAGCCGTAGCCTTTATGCCCACCCTGCGCAGATTGTCTACCTGGTCTTTCATCAGGGCTATGAGCGGCGTCACCACCAGGCAGATCCCTTCGGACGCCAGTGCAGGCACCTGGAAGGTTATGGACTTCCCTCCCCCGGTGGGCATCAGTCCGAGCGTATCTTTTCCGCTCGCTACAGAATGGATTATATCTTCCTGTAGCGGGCGGAATGATGCGTATCCCCAATATTTTGCTAATATCTCATGATAGATGTCCTGCATCTCTTCATGCATCGCCGGGTTTGATGTCTTTGATCAACAGTTGAAGGTTGGTGATGCCGTTATATGTGTTTTCTTCAATAGTGTAGCATATATTAAATGGCTTCATAGCTTTGATATGTTCGCTATGCTGGTGCATACCGAAAGCTATGGCGTGCACCGGCGCTTTAGTATTGTGGTCGATAAGTTCAAGCCTGATGTGTTCATTGTCTTTACCCACCAGTTTGCTTGTGCCGTAGTCCTTTACTCCCATGCTACAGAAGACCGGCTTGGAGTTGTCCGGCCCGAAAGGGTTCATCTTCTTCAGTTCAGCGGCAAACCTGGGCGTAATATCTTTCAGGTCTAACACTGCGTCTACGTCAAGTTGCGGAGCCATTTGTTCCGGCTGTATTTCCTCGGCCGCCAGGTTTTGGAAGCGTTCACGAAAAGCCTGCATGTTTTCTTCCCTCAATGAAAGACCTGCTGCATAGGTGTGCCCGCCGAAGTTTTCCAGCAGATCGCGGCAGTTTTCTATGGCCTTGTATATATCAAATCCCGGTATCGACCGCGCCGAGCCGGTTATCAGCTCCGAGGATTTTGTCAGCACTACGGCAGGGCGATAGTACTTCTCCGTCAGACGTGAAGCTACTATACCTATAACTCCTTTATGCCATTCAGGATCATATATCACGATAGCTTTGCGGTCTTCCATGTTGCTGATCCTGTCAACGATGGCATTGGCTTCATCGGTTATCTTCTTGTCCAGTTCGCGCCGTTCGTCGTTGTACTGGTTGATGTTTTCGCTCTTTTCCCGCGCACTTTCACTGTCTTTTGCCAACAGCAGGTCTACGGCTTCTTTTCCGTTCATCATCCGGCCGGAGGCGTTTATACGAGGGCCGATTTTAAAAACGATGTCATTTATTGTTATTTCCTTATCCTTCAGTCCGCAAATATCGATTATACCTTTCATACCAAGACTGGGATTGCTGTTGAGTTGTTTCAAACCATGACAGGCGAGGATACGGTTTTCGCCTGTGATAGGTACAATGTCTGAGGCGATGCTGACGGCGGTAAGGTCTAATAGTTTCTCCAGGTCTGAAAAAGGGAAGCCGTTGCTTTGGGCGAAAGCTTGCATGAATTTGAATCCGACACCACAGCCCGAAAGGTGCTGATAGGGGTATTGTGAATCCTGACGTTTGGCGTCCAGCACCGCAACGGCATCGGGCAACTCTTCGTCAGGCATGTGATGATCGCAGATTATGAAATCGATACCTTTTTGTTTGGCGTAGGCTATTTTATCAATCGCTTTGATCCCGCAATCCAGCGCTATGATCAGCTTCACACCGGTAGCCAGGGCATAGTCGATGCCTTTGTATGAGATTCCGTATCCTTCATCATAGCGGTCCGGAATGTAATATTCCAGCATAGATGTGTACAGGCGCAAATACTTATACACTAACGATACCGCCGTTGTCCCGTCTACATCATAATCACCATAAACCAATATCTTTTCTTTATCACCCAAAGCTTTATTCAATCGTTTCACCGCTTTATCCATATCCGGCATCAGAAACGGGTCGTGCAGATTGTTCATGCTGGGTTTAAAGAACTCTTTCACTTCTTCTACAGAAGTTATGCCCCTTAGTACAAGCAAAAGGCAGACGACCGGGCTATATCCAAGGTTTGTAACAAGGTTGTCTCTAAGCTTCAGTTCTTCTTGTGTTGGGTCTCGAAAATTCCATTTGTTAGTCATTATGTATTTTTTTTCTTTTTCTAAAACAAATTGTGTGTATACAGGTTACAGTACTCCCCGTCTACCGCATACGTTTCGCTGTTGGGGCAGGGTTGAGGCAAATATGAAAAATCTATAAACGGTTCTCTTTATAATCGTACCGGTATGTGATAAAAGTAGAGGTTGGGAAATCTTTCGGAATTTTCTGGCTTACCCTGCCTGTCGCCGCCCATTCGGCGCCACGGAGCAGGGTGACCTGAAAGCCGGTGCATTGCATTGCCGGATTGTTTGCATAAGCAGGCCCGCAATGTCCCGGCATGGTGTGAAAGATACGGGCTTTGCCATATTCAACGGTAAACATAAGCGGCTCTTCACGCCCTGAGCCTCCTGTGGCTGTGTCTGAATAGGCGGTATAAAGCAGCGAGGAGATGTTTGCAGGGCCGCGCATACGGTCGTACAACTCGTCTTGCGCATGCGCCCATCGGTTGGGCAGTCCTTTGATTATGGGATGATCGCTTTCACGGGCATTCATCATGTATTCATGCTGGCGTCCGTGAGACCCCCCTCTTCCGGGCGACAGGTCTTTTACCAGTTCGCCGCCCGACCAGTAAGCGTATGGGCCTGCGTTCTCGTCACGTCCTTCCCATCCGCCCAGGGCGCATATCTTATTATACTCCGCCCAGTTGGGGAAAGAGTTGTCGGCTGCGTGATAAACGATGATCCCGCCGCCTTTGCGGGCGTAGTTTTCAAAGCGGGTCATGGTTTCCTGCGGCCAGGCGTCTCCGTTGTAGTCCAACACAACCAGTTTATATGGGCTGAAGTCTACGATAAAGCCCGACATGTCTTGTCCTTTTTCGGGAGAAACGGCAAAGTCTACGGAAAACAGTCCTGAGTTTTCCAATATATCTTTTATAACTACATGGCTGACTTCCCAGTTATGATTGTTCTGTCCGGTGACAATTAATGTCTTAATCGGTTTGCGGGCAGTAATGCTACAGGCTATCATCGTTGAGGCCAGTATTGTAAGTGATCTGGTGAGTATTGAGCTCTTCATGATTTTATCTTGATTGATTAATATTTGCGTCGACAAATGTAGTAAATCAGATTGAATTGTATACTTTTGGCGCTCAATTCATACCTGCTTTCAACCATGAGATATATATACGTCCTCGTATTTTTATTCATTGTTACAACATCATTTTACGCTCAAAGCAGCGGTAGCTGGCGGGATAAGACTGCGCTGCTTATTTACTCTCCACGTTATTTTGGCCCAAGGGCTTTCCCTGTTCCGGAACTCCGGTCAGGGAAGGCACCTGATAATTACGAGGCGGAAGTGCGCGGGGAATATCATTATTATGCCGGCGACCGGACGAAAGACCTGTTCCTCCGCCTGCTGCTCCCACTGGTAAGAGGACGCGCCGGGGTAGAGATCAGCTTAATCCCACTGGAACGATACAGGATGACGCCGGAAACCCGCGACGAGCGTAATGCCGTGGCACTGGAATGGAGTAATAATGAACCGTACAGCGGGGATGTGGTGGTAAGCGCCTTTTATCAGCTATGGAAAAGTGAAAAATGGTTTGACGCCATTATCAGCCTCAATCTGAAAACGGCCAGCGGAGGGCGGCTGTGCGACGCCCGTTTTACCGATGCTGCTACTTACTGGATAGATGTCTGCGCCGGGAAAGACATTGCCGGGGGCGCAGACCCGGGGCGTGTCCTTCGCTTCCAGGCTATGGCCGGCTTCTATTGCTGGATGACTAACGACATGGTACATCGCCAGAACGACGCCATATTGTACGGACTGGGGCTATCCGGCACGCTGGGACGCTTTAGTCTTTCCTCAGACCTGTCGGGGTTCTCAGGATACGAGAACAATGGCGATCATCCGGTCATCTGGCGCAACGACCTCCGGTTTGAATACCTGGGCAATATCCTGTCGCTCGGCTATGACCACGGCATGAAAGATTCGCTGTACGACACGTATTCCGTCGGCTACATACGAAAGTTCTGACCCCGCACCACTCTCCGCACCACGGCATCACTCCACCGCGGAGCCTTCCACATACTTAAAACCATTCAGGAAGCTGGCAGCGTCCATGCGCTTTTTCCCGGCCAGTTGAAGCGACGTGAGGCGCAGGAAGCCTCCGGGGACGACTACGTCAAGGTAAGTCTTAGAATCCGAAAGAACGGTTCCCGGCCGCAGGGAGTGCGTTGCGAAACGTTTCTCAGACCTGTATATCTTCAGCGTTTGGCCGCCCTGTACGCCGGGTAGCGCCAGCGTCGTCCAGGCCGCAGGGTAGGGCGAGAGGCCGCGGATAAAATCATACACCCTCTTCAGATCACAGTTCCAGTCTATCCGGCAGGTCTCGGTGAATATTTTAGGCGCCGGGCGAAGCAGATTACCGTCGCATACGGATTGCTCGCTGGCTACGGCCCCGGCCTGTCCTGAGATAACGAGATCAACGGTGCGGACAACAAGCGAGGCTCCTATCTTCATCAGTGCGTCATGCACCGACCCGGCATCGGCATCGTCCGGCACCGGAAGGCTTTCTTTCAGTATTATCCTGCCTGCGTCTATCTCGTGCGTCAGGAAGAACGTAGTCACACCCGTTAGTGTCTCGCCGTTTATGACGGCCCAGTTTATCGGAGCGGCTCCGCGATACTGTGGCAGCAGGGAGGCGTGGAGGTTGAATGTGCCTTGTGGCGGCATGTTCCAGACTGCCTCGGGGAGCATGCGGAAGGCTACTACTATCTGCAGGTCAGCCTTCAGCGAGGCCAGTTGAGACAGGAAGGCTTCGTCCCGCAGCTTCACCGGCTGAAGGACAGGCAGGCCGACCGACCGGGCGTACAGCTTGACCGGACTGGGTTGCAGCGTGCTCTGATGCTTACCTACCGCCTTATCCGGCGCCGTCACTACGCCTGCCACTTCATATCCTCCTTCTACGAGTGCACGCAGGCTCTCTACAGCAAATTCGGGCGTACCCATGTATACTATCCTCATATTATTCATAGATTTTAACCGGGGCAAAAGTAATATAAAATAACAATGAGAGCCTTGTCTCAGCTTTGTAGGGGGCGTTCTGCACCTCCCCTGCCGGTATCATGTGTAATGGGGTATGGCACTGTGTCTGTGTAGCCTGCATCATAGGACAAACCGTTAGTCGGGCATTGTCCGGGTTTCTTCTCTTAGTTCACAAGGATGACGATAAGTTGCGGCGCTACATGTATAACATGTTAGCGGGTTAGAGCCGAACCTGCTCACAGTGCGGATCAGGACACTATTGTGTTGCCAATCTGCAAGCACATCACCAGATGCCTGTACGGCGTATCACTATACGCCGATATAGCGTCTCACTATACGCCGGTGCGGCGTCTCACTATACGCCGGTATGGCGCATCACTATACGCCGGTATGGCGCATCACTATACGCCGGTGTGGCGCATCACTATGCGCCGGTGTGGCGTCTCACTATGCGCCGGTACTATTGCACCATTTGTTGTAATTGCTCAACCTCTCGTCGTCATCCGGGCGAAGCGAAACAACCCGGAGATAAACTGAGTTCGATGTAAGAAAATCATGTGACACAGGGGTATCTCAGGTGCATACACAGTGCAGCGCACCATATCAGTAATGCCGGCTGTATTTATGACATATAGCACATTATAGGTATTTTGAGGCGACGGGCGCAGCGTGTGGTATCAGAGCTTGCCGACCCGGAAATAAAGGATTACATTTGCCCTGATTTTTAGCAAACAATCTTATGAACGACGATATAAAAGAGGCTTGCCGGGTGATGAGGGACGGGGGTTTGATACTCTATCCTACGGATACGGTGTGGGGCATAGGTTGCGACGCTACCAATGAGGAGGCGGTCAGGAAGGTGTATGACCTTAAACAAAGGACTGACGCCAGGGCTATGCTGGTGCTGATAGACAACCCGGCAAAGCTGGATATCTATGTGCATGATGTGCCGGAGGTGGCCTGGCAACTGATAGAGGCGGCCGTTGACCCGCTGACAATCGTGTATGACAGGGGGCGGAATCTGGCGGCTAACCTGCTGGCTGAGGATGGCAGCATCGGTATACGGGTGACGGGCGAGGCTTTTTCGCGCTCGCTGTGCGAACAGTTTGGTAAACCGGTAGTGTCTACCTCTGCCAATGTGAGCGGAATGCCGTCGCCGTCGTGTTACGGGGAGATTCCGGTTCTGATCGCCGGGGGGGTCGATTACGTGGTGAACTATCGCCGCGGAGATAGTCGGAAAGCTTCTCCGTCCGGCATTATACGGCTTGGGGCCGGAGGCGTTTTCAAGGTTATCAGATGATGAACAAAAAGACGCAGGCGTTCAGGTACGTGGTTTCGGATATCTTTGCATCGTCCGTCACATGGCTGCTGTTTAACATCCTTAGATATTACGATGTCGCGGCCTACCTGGGTTTTACCTCGCTGGGCGATTACCTTGCCGACAGGGACGTGTGGGTGACGCAGGCTGCGGTGCCGGTCTTCTGGCTGGGTCTTCATTATTTTTCGGGATACTATAACCGGCCTTTCGGCAGGTCGCGTATGGGAGAGTTCTTCGTCACACTGGTCGCTACCATACTGGGCGTTGTCTTGCTGTTTTTTATATTCATATTGAATGACCTGCCGCGTTCGTTTCATATCTATTACCGGCTGTTCTTTTCCCTCCTCGGATTGCAGTTCTTTTTCACTTACCTCGTGCGGTTCTGCATCACGCAGAATGCAATTATCAGGGTTAAACGCCGCGAATGGTCGCAAAACGTACTTGTCATCGGCGCCGGTCCTTATGCCCTCCATATAGCCGGAGGCTTGTATGATATGGGCTACAGGATAGCCGGGTTTGTGGCCGAAAACGAAGGTGCTGAAGTGGCCGTGGAACCGCAGTCGCTCCTGGGTGTAATGAGAGATCTTGCCGGTATCGTGCCGGCCGGACGGATAGACCAGATAGTGGTGGCCATAGAGCCGTCAGGCGGGGCCGACAGGATGCTGAGCGTGCTTTACCCGCTATACCGGTACAACTGCCCGGTGAAGATACCGGCCGACAAGTCGGGTATGCTGTCGGGCGTAAGGATAAAAACTATCCGCGGACTGCCGCTGCTGGATGTGACCGACAATAATTTCTCGGAAGCGGAAAAGAACATCAAACTTTGGGCCGATAAGTTTCTGGCCGCTTTGGCGCTGGTGCTGCTCCTGCCGGTTTACATTCATATCGCACTTAGGGTGAAAAGAGACTCGCCGGGGACTATCTTCTTCCGCCAGGAACGCATAGGATACCGTGGCCGCCCCTTCACGATGTATAAGTTCAGGACGATGTACGCCGGTGCCGAAAACAATGGCCCGCTGCTGTCGAACGGTAACGATGCGAGGGTGACTCCCGTTGGGAAGATGATGCGCAAATACCGGCTTGACGAACTGCCGCAGTTCTGGAACGTACTCCGTGGCGACATGTCGCTCGTAGGCCCCCGGCCCGAAAGACGCTATTTCATCGATCAGATCGTGAAAAAAGCTCCGTTTTACTACCTCCTGCATAACGTTCGACCCGGAATAACTTCCCTGGGCATGGTAAAATACGGCTATGCCGACAATGTAGACAAGATGATAGAACGCCTTGAATATGACATGCTATATTACGAAAATATGTCGCTTGCGCTGGACATGAAAATACTGGCTTATACCATCAAAACCGTGATCACGGGAAAAGGTATTTAAGAAGATGAAGAAAGATAACCTGTTTTACAAATTCCTTGTATGGCGTGAAAGGAGGATAAAGGAGACACACTTTGTCCTTTTCGTCAGTTTTCTGGTCGGGATATGCACAGCGGCCTCGGCAATCGTTCTGAAGCAACTTATACACGCCATACAGTCTGCCCTGACACACAATATGGACGTGAGCGAGGCCAATTACCTCTACCTGCTATACCCCGTCGTGGGCATTTTACTGGCGGGATTGTTCGTGAAATACATAGTACGCGACGACATCAGCCACGGGGTGACAAAAATACTGTATGCCATCTCGCAGAGGAAAAGCCGTATCAAGCCCCACAACATATGGAGTTCGATGGCCGCAAGCTCAGTCACGATCGGCCTCGGAGGGTCGGTCGGGGCCGAGGCGCCAATAGTGCTTACCGGGGCTGCGATAGGCTCTAACCTGGGCCGCCTCTTCCGCATGGAGCAGAAGACGCTGATGCTGCTCGTGGGCTGCGGAGCCGCCGGGGCGATTGCCGGTATCTTCAAGGCTCCGATAGCCGGACTGGTATTTGTGATAGAGGTGCTGATGCTGGACCTTACGATGACCTCAGTGATGCCACTTCTTATTTCGTCGGTAACGGCTGCAACAGTGTCGTACATATTCACAGGCACAGAGGCAATGTTCAAATTCTCACAGACCGAGGTCTTTGAAATCGGCCGCATACCTTACGTCCTGCTGCTGGGTGTCTTCTGCGGACTGGTATCGCTGTATGTCACGCGTATGATGAACAAAATGGAAGGTTCGCTGCGAAAGCTGACCTACTGGAAAAGGTTCATTACGTGCGGACTGATACTGAGTGTGCTCATCTTCCTCTTCCCGCCGCTTTACGGCGAAGGGTACGACACGATAGCTGCGCTGCTGAACGGGCAGTACAGCCATATAATGAATACGAGTTTGTTTTACGACATGAGCAACACCTACTGGGGTGCGCTGGTCTTCCTGCTGCTTATCCTCCTTACCAAAGTATTCGCTTCCAGCGCTACAAATGGCGGCGGGGGTTGCGGGGGAATATTTGCACCCAGCCTGTTCCTCGGTTGTATACTTGGATTCATGTTTGCACACACATCCAACTATTTTGATTTCACCCGCTACCTGTCTGAGAAGAACTTCGCTCTCCTGGGAATGGCCGGCGTTATGTCGGGCATCATGCACGCCCCGCTGACGGGCGTTTTCCTGATAGCCGAACTTACGGGAGGGTACGACCTATTCCTGCCGCTGATGATAGTATCCATCAGTTCGTACCTTACCATCATCACGTTCGAGCCTCACAGCATATATTCAATGCGTCTGGCCCAGAAGGGGAAACTACTCACCCACCATAAAGACAAAGCCGTGCTGACGCTCCTTAACATAGACGGTGTGATAGAGAATGACTTCCTTACCGTCAGTCCGGACATGACACTGGGCGACGTTGTGAAGGTGATAGCCAAAAGTGGCCGCAACGCCTTTCCGGTAATCGACAGGGACGGCGTGCTGCTGGGCGTCGTTAAGTTGGACGACATCCGCAACATCATGTTCCGCCCTGAGCTGTACGACCGTTTCCGCGTATCCAAATTCATGGTATCCGTCCCTGCCAAGATCGTGGCCAATACACCTATGGAAAAGGTTATGCAAACGTTTGACGACACTAAGGCGTGGAACCTGCCCGTGGTAGATGAGAACGGACGGTACATCGGCTACATGTCAAAATCAAAGATATTCAATTCATACAGAGAAATACTTGTAGATAACTTTTCAGGAGATTGACCATACTCCATACAGATATAAAAGAAATACGAATGAATTATTGTGATAAGATCAGATACCGGATATTCAGGACCGGTAGCGCCCCTTTCCCTCTCATGGCAGACCGTCTGCTGGAACAATTACCCGTAGGCGAAGCGGTTTTGCGGCTTTCTTTCTTTGGTACGCCTCCGTCAAACGATGAATATCTGGCCCGCCGCGCTGTGCTGAAAGAAAAAATATCGGCTTATTACGGAGGCCCTGCTCCGGCGTTGAGCTACGTATCGCAGCCTCCACTCGATGCTCCGCTCATTATGGAAGTTCACAGTATCGCCCGCGATAAAAGCGATGAAATCGCATATAAATGCCTCCGCGACTGCCATTATACCGTGTTGGAAACCACAGCCGGGCGTTTTCTCTTTGCCGGCGGTATCCAAAGTGATATTACCTCTGAGACCATCGGGCGACAGTCTGAGAAAATATTCATGCAGGCAGATGAGTTACTTAAAACGGAAGGTTTCCCTGTCAACAGTATTGTACGGCAATGGAATTATATCGAACAGATAACCGGTCTTACCGGTGGCGATCAGAACTATCAGAGTTTCAATAACGCCCGCAGCGATTTCTACAGCCGGTCTGACTGGGCAAACGGTTATCCTGCGGCCACGGGGATAGGTACAAATATGGGAGGAGTGGTGGTCGACTTTGACGCTGTTCTGTTCACCTCTCCCGGCGCTTTTGCCACGCCGATAGACAATCCGCTTCAAATCGCCGCCCATGCCTATTCCGCCGACGTACTGAAAACTGCCTTTGAGAAAAAAACAACGCCAAAGTTCGAGCGGGCCAAAAGTCTGACCTTCGGACAACGCCGGCTGGTCTACATCTCAGGTACGGCGGCCATCCGCGGAGAAGAAAGTCTCAAAGGAACCGGTTTGGAGCTCCAACTGCGTGCAACGATGGAAAATATAGGCAGGCTGACCGGCAACTCCATGCTATCTCTGCTCCGCGTATACCTCAAAAACAAAGCCGACTACGAGCCGGCCCGACAGCTAATGAATACGTATAATCTCTCTATTCCTGTCTCATACATGTGTGCAGATGTATGCCGGGATGAGTTGCTGATAGAAATAGAGGGTATCGCGATAGAATAAACAAAGGCCGGCGGTGAAGCGTATAACAGTAAAAATCCGCTAGGGATTTTTTTATTTACCCGGAAATTTGTTTCTATCCCACGCGGGATAGGTTTCATCTCACGTGGGATGGATTTCATTTGACGTGTTATGAGTTTCATCCCATGTGGGACAGGTTTCATCCCACGTGGGATGGATTTCATTTGACGTGTTATGAGTTTCATCTCACGCGGGACAGGTTTCATCCCACGTGGGATGGATTTCATTTGACGTGTTATAAGTTTCATCCCATGTGGGACAGGTTTCATCCCACGTGCGGCGGATTTCATTTTTCATGAAATTGCCTTTATCTCCGGTGGGACATATTTCATTTTTAACGAGGTGTATTCTATCTGACATGAATTGTATTTTTTCTATCGTGGAACATAAATTTCTTTGATTCATCTGAATTTTAGAATCATTAAAACGAACTCGTCATCTTCAGCGATTTGTTCGGTTATCTCCTTGAGCTTTCCGCTCAGTTTGCAATCTTTGGCCGCTCCCGAAAGCTCCGAAGCCGGCAGGAGAATCAGGCCGGTCTGCGAATCGGTTGTTTTGGAAAGAACCGGCGGCCCGAGAATCAGTTCCTTCCCCCGGTAGTCATTCATAGAAACACGGGCATTGAAAAACCGTCCCGAACGCTTTTCCATCAAATAGCATTTCTCCGGTAGGCCCTTCATGGTATTCCAGTCAAACTCCATCTTCTGTGTTGAAAAGAATAAGTAGTTGTCCGTTTCCAGCCAGCTATTGAGTACTGTTTTTGTCCCTGTACTGTGGATAGAAGGTTTACGCACCAGTACAGGAATGAGTATACGCTCCGGGGTAAAACGATAGACCGTGTCCGTAGAATAGTCTGTTATTAAAAAATCAGTCCCGTTACGAACGACAGAATATGAAGTCGGACGGCGCGCTACCGGGCTATTTGGTTCAGGTCGGACTGCCAAATCTAATTTTTCTCTGCGAGGGATCAATATCTCTTCAGTGGTATGACCATCTTTTTTAGACATCAGGATGAAGGCGGTAGAATAGTCGTTGACCTCACCTTGAAAAGTATCATAAAGCAATAAGTTATCCTCATCATAGTCATATAGAGACTCCGGCGAAGCCGGGTAAGATCTTTCCCGGAATGTCAACTGCCGTTTGAAAGTCCCGTCCATTCCATATACTTTGATCCCCTGAGTGTTATAACCGAAAACAAATAACTCGTCTTTATCTTCCGAATAGGTATAAACAGAAGCCAGGTTATATTCTTCGGGGCCGTTTCCATACCGGCTGACTTTGCCTGCCGGTTCTCCGGTTTCCCTGCTAAAAAATAAAAAACTCTGCTCTGTATTATTAACGCAAACGACAAAGTTGTCGCCTACTGATCGGATATACTTAAACAAATAATTGTTATCAGTCGTTTTCAGCAATAGATATTCTATGTCTGCGACATCTCGGACATCTAATATTTTTGAAGGATAATTCCCTTCCAAATCAAATTCAATCAATTCGCCGGAGGTATTATCTTTACACCCCAGCAAGGACACACATAGACTGAAAAATATTATATACAGTTCTTTTACACTTACTTTTTTCATAGGGATCAATATTAAATTATACAATGTAGATATGTTTTAGTCTTATAACTCTAGATTTTTTGTAAAGCTATTTTAGAACAATACAGCTAAGAAACCTTAAGGCTTTTTACTTGCGTTGCAGCATGGAAAACTCAGGCTACTAAGACAATACTATTCCCATGAATACGATAGAGGTGCACCCTGTCGCCTGATGATACATTGCCGGTTATCCCTGAGCGCCGGATTTGCTCCGCCGTGACAGGGTAGGGGGAGGGTAGAATGACGCCTGCAGGGACAGGAAACATAAGGCCGTCGTAAAACTCCGTAGCCGGCGCTTCTTCCCGCAAAGGATGTATACCTTGCAAAACACCCTGATCGCTGAGTTCTGCATAATGCATGCTGTATAATTGCTTCCAGAAAATGTAATGCGAAGCTATCCTGCGCATAATGAATTTATTCCATACTCTCGCCGGTGGCAGCCTCTTTCAGGGCGACGGAGCCGTAATTATACCTTGTAAGCCGCAGGTTGTTGATAAATACTTTATAATAGTTGCGGTCTGTATTATCCATACGGATATGTCCGTATATGCGCCGCGTCCGCCTGACGGCAGGCGTTCTCAGAATGATCTCCCGATACCCGTCCTGCGTTATCTTTTCATTAACGATAAGTGTCGTATCAGGCGTTTCCGCAGCAATCCGCACTTCCGGAGTATAGCGCATCTGCTGCGTTATGCCCCATACGTGCATGCTCAGGACAAAGACGCTGCCTGTAAGATATTCCCTTTCCGGCTCTACATCAAATGTCGTCCCGTTGAACAACGCTTCAGGCTGAAACGTAAGGTAGCTGCGGCGCGGCCATATGTTGGAAGAATCCTGATCATCCGAAAGTGAAGCGCTGGCAGGTATGTCACCCAGCTCCCGTATATCTTTGTTGACATCGTTCAGAGCCAGATCGTAGACAGTTATCAGCATGTCCAGATTCTGGCCGTACCAGACCAGTGAACTGTCGTAAACGGCCTGTGTGATATTGTGTTTTCTAAATACCGATTGATACAGGGCTATCTTGCGGGCGCTGTCGGGATAGGTTTTATAATCCTCATTAATGATGTTCTCGGCTAACTGCATGTCTATTAAGACATCTTTCATCTTTTTTTCAGGCAGGATGCCCTTAGGCACTTTGCTGCACGACATTGCCGCCGCAGCCAAAAAGATGACGAAACTGTATTTATACAGCCTGTTACGCATGTTTTCTTTTTATTTCTCCCTGGAAAGGCTTTTTGATAACGTATGCCGGTAGAATATGAATAAAATAAAGACGCCGACACAAATACCTGAGTCGGCCAGGTTAAAAATAGGGCGGAAAAAGATGAAATCATTTCCTCCCCAGACAGGTATCCACTCGGGCAGAACAGTGTCTATTATCGGGAAATAAAACATATCTACCACTTTGCCGTGCAGCCAGTTGTCGTATCCGCCGCCTTCAGGCATGAAAGCAGCCACCTGTCCTACGCTATGGTCAAAAATAACTCCATAGAAGATCGAATCAATAATATTTCCTATGGCTCCGGCGAAGACCAGCGCTATGCAGGCTATGTATGAGAGTTTATAGTTTTCTTTTATGATTTTGTGCAGATAATAGGCTATAAAGATGACGGCTATTATGCGAAACAGCGTCAGGAAGAGTTTTCCGATGATTTCAATTCCGAAGGCCATTCCGGGGTTTTCCGTGAAATAGATATAGAACCAGGGCGTTATCTCTATGCTTTCATGCAGTTGCATGTGCGTCTTTATCCAGATCTTCAGCGCCTGATCTAAAATGAGGAACACTATTATCACCGACATTGCTCCCCAGCCCTTCAGCGATTTCATTTATTTTGCTCCTCCCTGTTTGGCTTCTATACTCAGTGTGGCGTGAGGAACGGCGCGCAATCTTTCTTTCGGGATGAGTTTACCTGTTTCGCGGCAAATGCCATATGTCTTGTTTTCTATGCGGATCAGAGCTGCCTGAAGGTTCTGTATGAACTTCATCTGACGTTGGGCCAGACGGCCGGCTTCTTCTTTAGACAGGGTGGCTGCGCCTTCTTCCAGTACTTTGAATGTGGGGGATGTGTCGGATACGTCGTTACCGTCGGAGTTAGTAATCCCCGACCTGAGCAAATCATAATCTTTCCTTGCTACTTCCAGCTTATCCAGTATAATGATGCGAAACTCCTCAAGTTCGGCATCCGAATATCTCGTTTTTTCTGACATAGTTTCTCTTTTTTTTTTAATCCCGCAAATATAGTCTTTTTTTAAATTGTTCATACTTTATTAATACGAATGGAAATATTGAAGTCTTCAAAATCCAGTATTGCCGGTTCGCTAAGTATGTCTACCAGCTTGATGGATACTGCTAATACCTGATTCATAATATATTCCTTATGGTCATTGATGGCTTCGTCCATTTCGCCCGATGACAGAACATGTATCTTTATTTTGTCGGTGATCTCATACCCGCTGTTTTTCCGCATGTTCTGGATGCGGTTAACCAGTTCGCGGGCTAACCCTTCTTTGCGTAGTTCATCGGTCAGGGTGATATCTAAAGCGACGGTCAGCTTTCCTTCGTTCGCCACCAGCCAGCCCGGGATGTCTTCCGATATTATTTCCACGTCTGCCGGTACGATAACAGCTTTCTGTCCGTCTACATGGAAAGCGAAGCTGCCGGTTTCTTCCAATATGGAAATATCCGCCCCGCTCATTTCCTGTATGCAGGTGGCCAACTGCTTCATGATTTTACCGTACCGCGGGCCGAGTTTCTTGAAATCGGGCCTGACTTTTCTTACCAGTATACCGGCGGAGTTATCTGTAAACCTGAGTTCTTTTACGTTCACCTCATTAAGGATCAGGTTCTTTACGGCTTCGATATTTTCTTTCTGACGCTCATCTGCCACCGGTACAAGGATGGTTTGCAACGGCTGGCGTACTTTTATGCCGACCTTCCGGCGGAGCGCCAGTGTCATGGATGATATGTCCTGCGCTATTTTCATCCGTTCTTCCAGACCTTTGTCAATGAGTTCTTCCCGGCAGACGGGGAAGTCGGCCAGGTGAACGGACTCTGCTTTGTCGCGCCCTGTGACGGCTGTCAGATCGCGGAACATATGGTCTGAATAGAATGGGGCTATCGGCGCCATCAATCTGGATACGGTTTCGAGACAGGTATACAGTGTCTGATAGGCCGACAGCTTGTCTGCTGTCATCCCGCCTCCCCAGAAACGGCGGCGGTTCAGCCTGACATACCAGTTACTGAGGTTGTCGTTCACAAACTCTGATATGGCACGCCCCGCACGGGTTGGCTCATAGCTGTCATAGTAGCTGTCGGTATCTTTTATCAGGCTGTTCAGCAGCGAGCATATCCAGCGGTCTATTTCAGGACGACCGGCATTGGGCGCCTCCTCTTCGGAATAATCAAATCCGTCGACGTTGGCGTAGAGTGCGAAGAAAGAATAAGTATTATACAGTGTGCCGAAAAATTTGCGGCGCACCTCTTCCAGTCCCTCCATGTCGAACTTGATATTATCCCACGGGGAAGCGTTGGTTATCATATACCAGCGCAACGGGTCGGAGCCGTACTGTTCGATGGTTTCAAACGGGTCGATTGCATTACCCAGGCGTTTTGACATCTTATTGCCGTTTTTATCCAGCACCAGCCCGTTGGATACAACTGTTTTAAACGAAACGCTGTCGAAGACCATCCCGGCTATCGCATGCAGGGTGAAGAACCACCCGCGCGTCTGGTCTACACCCTCGGCTATGAAATCGGCAGGATACACCTTCCGTCTGTCGAATGCTTCCCTGTTCTCAAACGGATAATGTATCTGGGCATAAGGCATGGCGCCGGAGTCAAACCATACGTCAATCAGGTCGGTCTCCCTTTTCATGGGTTTTCCTTTTCCCGAGACAAGGATAATGTCGTCAACGTATGGGCGGTGCAGGTCTATCCTGTCATAATTTTCTTTCGTGTAAACGCCGGGTATGAAGTGTTTGTAGGGATTGGTCTCCATCAATCCGGCTTTAACCGATTTTTCTATTTCTCTGAAAAGCTCTTCTACCGAACCGATACATACCTCCTCGTCCCCGTCTTCCGTGCGCCAGACAGGCAGGGGCGTTCCCCAGTACCGGCTGCGACTAAGGTTCCAGTCCTGGAGGTTTTCCAGCCATTTGCCAAAGCGGCCTGTTCCGGTGCTTTGCGGTTTCCACTGTATGGTATTGTTCAGTTCTATCAGTCGTTCGCGGTATGCCGTTGTGCGTATAAACCAACTGTCGAGCGGGTAATACAGCACCGGCTTGTCGGTACGCCAGCAATGCGGATAGCTGTGTACGTGTTTTTCTATGCGGAAGGCGCGGTTTTGCACTTTCAGCATCATACACAGGCTGATGTCCAGCGTTTCGTCGTTAGCCGACAGGCTATCGTCATATTCGTTCTTCACATACCGGCCGGCAAACGGGTCATAATCGGCAGCGTTCATATTCTCCTGCACAAAATCAGCGTCAAGGTCTTCCAGACGGAAATACTTTCCTCTCAGGTCTACCATAGGCCTACGGTTACCTTCCTTGTCTGTCAGCATAAGAGGCGGCACGCCGTTAGCCTTTGCCACCCTGTCATCGTCCGCCCCGAAGGTAGGCGCTATGTGTACTATGCCCGTACCATCCTCTGTGGTGACGAAGTCGCCCGGTACGACCCTGAAGGCGCCTTCTCCCGGGTTTACCCATGCGACGAGTTGTTCGTACGCCATCCCTGTCAGTTCGGTTCCTGTCCATTCGGCGACAGTCTGCCAGGGTATCAGCTTGTCTCCCTGCTTATAATCCGCTAAGGCAAGTCCTTCCGCTTTAGGGTTGAAGTAGGCATTGATCAAATCCTTCGCCAGCACCACGGTGACAGGCATACCGGTATAAGGGTTAAATGTCTGCACGGCGGAGTATATGATCGTTGGGCCTACACACAGGGCAGTATTGGAAGGCAGCGTCCATGGAGTAGTTGTCCATGCGAGGAAAAAGGCTTCGCCATGCCGGCTCATTTCAGGCTTTGGTGCAAGTATCCTGAACTGGGCGGTACAGGTAGTATCTTTAACGTCGCGGTATGTACCCGGCTGATTCAGCTCATGAGTGCTCAGACCTGTTCCGGCGGCCGGCGAGTAAGGTTGTATAGTATATCCTTTATAAAGCAGGCCTTTATTATATAACTCTTTCAGCAGAAACCACAATGTCTCGATATATCGGTTGTCGCACGTGACATAAGGGTCATCCATATCCACCCAGTATCCCATAAGATCAGTCAGGTCTTCCCATTCCCCGGTATATTTCATGACGGCCTTACGGCAGGCGGCGTTATAGTCGGATACCGAGATTTTTTTACCTATATCTTCCTTTGTGATGCCCAGGTCTTTCTCTACGCCAAGTTCTACGGGAAGCCCATGTGTATCCCATCCGGCCTTGCGTTTGACCTGAAATCCCTTCATGGTCTTATAGCGGCAGAAAATATCTTTTATCGATCGGGCTATCACGTGATGTATGCCGGGCATCCCATTGGCTGAAGGCGGGCCTTCGTAGAACACAAATGAAGGTTTTCCCTCGCGTATCTCAAGGCTTTTGTGAAAGACATCCCCTTCCCTCCATTTTTTCAGCATCTCTTTATTTACATCAGATAAATCCAATCTTGTGTATTCGGCAAATCTACTTTTCATGATATAATAACTTCTTAATCTCTCATTTAACATACTTTGGAAAAAATCGCCACAAAGATATACGAAATAATTAAAATACCTGCCGGGCTATAAAATTCAGAGACGTAGCGTCCAACAGCGAGCCGGACGGGCGTCGGCGGGGTCTTAAAACCCGTTGGACAGAGTGTAAGTGTCAGATGGATGGCTGAAAAAGTGAAACCCTGGATTTGTTTTGAGAGGTAAATAATTATTAAAGAATATGCCTTGGCAAGTTGTTACAGGGCCCGATAACTACCCTGCGACTGATACGATATGGAGCAAGTACCTGCTCCGATGTGGTGCTAACGCTTGCAACATGCCGAAGCAGTCTGGTCCCGGTTTACGGCCGCATAGATACCTTTCATGTCAGCCGTAAACTCTTTCATATCTTTCCGGACCATATACTGTGAAATTAAATGATCTTAAGAACGGCAGGGCAATGGTCTGAATGGACGGCGTCGTTAAGGATGTAGGCATCCGATATACGCGCTTTGACCGGCTCGCTGACCATGCAATAGTCGATACGCCAGCCTTTATTGTTAGCACGGGCATTGAAACGGTAACTCCACCAGGTGTATTGCTGCCTGTCGGGGTTCTTGTAACGGAAGCTGTCTACAAACCCGGCCGAGAGGAAACGGGTCATCCACTCACGCTCTTCGGGGAGGAATCCGCTGTTCCCGGCGTTTCTCTTAGGGTCATGTATGTCGATAGGCTCATGACATATATTATAGTCGCCGCATAGTATAAGGTTAGGTCGCGACTTTTGCAGCGCAGTGACGTAAGTCCGGAAGTCTTCCAGCCACTCCATCTTGAAGCACTGACGTTCGTCGCCGCTCGTCCCCGAAGGATGATAGACGCTCACGATGGAAAGGTCTCCATAATCTGCGCGCAGGAAGCGCCCCTCGTCATCGTATCTTTCCATTCTCATGCCCGTCTCAACATGGTCGGGCCTCTTCTTTGCAAGGATGGCCACGCCGCTATAACCTTTCTTCCTGGCGCTGAAGAGATACGCGTTATATCCCAGTTCCGAAAAGATAATTGCCGGGAACTGCTCCGGTTGCAGCTTTGTTTCCTGAATGCACAGCACATCGGGCTGTTCCTTTTCTATCCACTCGGGAAGCCCCTTACCGATGGCCGACCGGAGGCCATTGACGTTGTAGGTTATTATCTTCAGTTCCATACCTCATAGTCTACGCACGCTCTGGCGGCCTTTACCGGGGCGATCAGTCCGGTAGAAACAGCTACGTGCTCCGGGTGGCTGGCATAAGCCGACACGTCTTCGAGACTGTCAAGCTCTGTTGTGAGGATAATATCCCATGTCTCCGAGGGATTGACGTTAAAGTCTACATGTATGCTGCGAAGGACTTCTATCCTCCCTGCAAGAGATTCCAGCGCCTGCTTTATCTCTAGCATCTTTGCCTGTTTCTCTGCGGGAGTAGCAAACTCATTTAATTTGAACATCACTATGTGCCTGATCATAAATAATATATTTACATAAATATGCTTTTTCCGCGGCAAAGGTAGAAGAAATGTGTAAGATGCTCCGGTTTACATAAACTTTTTTGCCGCTGTATTGTTCTAATAATAAACACCAACATTAAATTTCCTGTTAATTAGGCGCCAAATAATTATGAAAGTGGAATTTGAAATTGAAGAGAGCATGTCGGAGATCATTGCAGAGATACTCTGCTCCGACAAATGGCATTCGGTTGTTAAGAATGAGTGTAACGGTTTAAAGAGAGTTACGATCAAAGATTTTATGGATAATAACGTTGCCTATGCCGAGATATGGGAATATGAGATACACCTGCGTCCGGCCTCTTCAGGCTCTACCTACCGGATATTCTGCAATAAAAAGCAAACGCTGTGCGAATACATAGGCGCAGAGCACGGACTGTTGAAGTATGCCCTTTTTCCCAAACTTACCCCGGTCAAGAACATTTACCACCTGTTTGGTAATATGAACGGAGATATTTCAGTAAAAACACCTCAACCCATCAGGGTTTACGATAAGTTCATTCATGACGATATGCAAATCCTGCCCAACAACGAAATAATATGAGACAGGGGTAATGCCGGTGTGCCGTTATGGCGTATATTTGCGGCAAAATAACATGAGGCGCTATGAATTACGGATTTGTGAAGGTCGCGGCAGGAGTTCCGCTGGTATCGGTGGCTGACTGCCGGGCGAACGTTCAACGCATGGAAGCGCTGATGCGCGAGGCTGCAAACAGAGGAGTGCAGATGATCGTCTTCCCCGAACTGTCGGTAACGGCATATACCTGCCTTGATCTTTTTACCAGCCAGACATTACTGAATGGTGCAACGGACGCACTGCTCAGACTGGTCGGTAATACGGCCGGACTGGACATATTCGCTGTCGCGGGCATACCGCTGGCGACGGAGAACCGGCTGATAAACGCCGCTGTTGCCTTCCAGAAAGGCCGTATACTGGGTGTCGTTCCCAAATCATACCTCCCAAACAGCAGGGAGTACCAGGAGCAACGCTGGTTTACGTCGGCCTTTGACCTGCGCGAAAAGACTATAACGATCCGGGGCGCGTCGTATCCCCTTTCGAGTCACCTTCTTTTTACCGACGGAGAAATGTCGGCCGGCATAGAACTGTGCGAAGACCTTTGGACGCCCGTCCCCCCAAGCTCCCTCCTTGCTATGGAAGGAGCAAATATCATCTTCAACCTCTCGGCCAGCAATGAACTGATAGGCAAACACCGCTACCGCCGCTCGCTTATAAGTCAGCAATCGGCCCGATGCCTGTCCGGCTACGTATATGCCATGTCCGGGTACGGAGAGTCGAGCGCCGACCTGGTATTTTCCGGTGGCGGCATAATAGCCGAGAATGGCGTCATACTGAAGGAATCGGAGCGTTTCACGATGAAAGACCTGCTGGTGATAAGCGAGATAGACGTCAGCAACCTGCAAAACGACCGTAAGGTTAATACCAGCTTTATGCGTGGAGCCACGCATCTGCTGCCCCTGCAGGCAGTTATCCGCGTACCATTCCGTCTGGCGGAAAACCCGGATGCGGAACTGACCCGTAAGGTAGACCCCTATCCCTTCGTACCTTCGGGCGACGCCCTGGGAGAACGTTGCGAGGAGATATTCAACATACAAGTGACAGCTCTGGCGCGGCGCATAGAGCATATACAGGCGCGTACCGCCGTCATAGGCATATCCGGCGGACTTGATTCAACCCTTGCGCTACTTGTGGCTGTCATGACATTTGACGCCCTCAGAATACCCCGGACGCAGATACTTGGCGTCACTATGCCCGGATTTGGAACTACCGGCCGTACCTATGCAAATGCCGTTAGCCTGGCCGGCTCGCTGGGCGTCACCCTGCGCGAAATATCCATAGCGGAGGCCTGCCGGCAGCATTTTGAAGATATAGGGCACGAGGCCTCTGTTCACGACACGACTTATGAAAACAGCCAGGCTCGCGAAAGGACACAGATACTGATGGATATTGCAAACGAAGAGAACGGACTGGTGGTAGGTACCGGCGACCTTTCGGAACTGGCCCTCGGATGGGCCACATACAATGGCGACCATATGTCAATGTATGGCGTTAACGCCGGTATTCCCAAAACGCTGGTGCGTTATCTTGTCGAATGGGTAGCTGGTAACAAGGTGGGCGAAATCTCCCGCAGGGTATTGCTAGACATTGCCGATACGCCCGTCAGCCCTGAGCTGATACCGGCGGATGCCGACGGTAATATCTCACAAAGGACGGAAGAACTGGTAGGCCCTTACGAGTTACACGACTTTTTCCTGTATCATTTCCTTCGCTTCGGCTCTACGCCTGAAAAGATCGGCTATCTGGCCCGGATAGCCTTTGAGGGCAGGTATGACCGTGACACCATTCGCAAGTGGCTTCGTGTCTTCCTCGATCGCTTCTTCGCGCAGCAGTTCAAACGCAACTGCCTCCCCGACGGCCCCAAAGTCGGCTCCATAAGTCTGTCTCCCCGGGGCGACTGGCGAATGCCCAGCGATGCCTCCTCCACCATGTGGATAGAGCCTTTCAAAAACCTGATATGATTGATTCGGCGGCGCCACGGGCGCGTTTTACATTATCACCTGCGCTGCCGTTGCCTGTCACCTTGTCCTGTTGTTCTTTATCAGATAATCGGCTGTTACCATCATTGACACGGCGTAATTTTTCATGCCGGCTGCAATATCGGGGTGATTTTCGTAGAGATTTTCTGCATTACTGCTGTTACGGTTATAAAGAAAATCGGAGTTGCCTGTCAGATTCCGTACATAAAAGTATTCGTCGCTGATACAGCCCAAACGATTATCGGAGGCGAAAAACATGCGTGAACGCTTTTCCCTGAGTAAATCGATTCCCGGCGAATTATTGGTATATGGACTGTTCAGAAGTCCCATTATCGTGGGAAATATATCTATCTGCCCTCCGTACTGGTGAAACCTTTGTGGCATATCCCTGAGCAGCGGAGAATAGATGATGCAGGGAATATGGTTGTTGCTGACAGACATGTCATACTTTTGTGGCCCTGCAACTGTGCCGTGATCTCCCAGAATGACAAATATAGTATTCTGATACCACTGTTCCCTTGATGCGCTTTCCATAAAGTTACGGATATTGTTGTCTACAAATGCAAGCATACGTTTTTCATCCGTATCGGCATAATCCCTGAATTTCTCAGGAACTATCAGAGGAGTATGATTGCTCACCGTCAGGAATGTAGCAAGAAACGGCTCGCCTTTTCCGGCGGTTTCATTCAGGCGCTGTATTCCGTATTCCAGCATAAAATCGTCCTGTACTCCAAAATTATTAACCGCTTTCTCCTCCGGATAATCATACAGGGAATATATCCTGTCGAAATAATTGTCCATCAGGAACGAATTCATGTGATCATAGTTCGGATTACTTGTTACAAAGAAAAGATTCCGGTACCCCTGTTGCTTCAAATGATAGGGCAATCCGGTATAATGGGCGCTCTGACTTTCCATCATCGGCTTGTTGAATAAAGCCGGAAAAGCGTACAGGGTCGAAACAATACCGTTATTCGTATGTATGCCCGAAGAGTAGAAGTTCTCAAAATAATATGATATTGAGATTAGTTCATTCAGGAACGGCATCAGTTTTTTACCCTCATACTCATATTGTAAATGAACTGTCGAAGCGGATTCCATTAAAATTATGACAACGTTGGCATTTACTGCCTTTCCCTCGGTTTCTACGTTCCGGTTAACAGGGTACTTTTCGTCGTTAGAGACAATGCCCAACTCTGTCTGTACATTTTGAATTGCTGTCTCGACGCTCATCAGGTCATTCGCATTATTCTTACTGTTACTGTTTGCCGAAAAGCTTTTCAGAAAATAAAATGTGGGGTTTATGCCCAACTGATTAAAGAATGAATTGTTTGAAAAATAGGCGTATCCCACCCGCAACGGATATCGCTGGAAGGAACCGCGCATTCCTGCAAAACAAATGCACCATGTCAACAGTATGAGCGGAGCCGTAATGTATAGCCTCATATTTTGCAGTCCGCCTGCTTTTGCCGGCACCAGCCTTTTGCCTGAGCGTATAACCGTGAATGAAAAGATTGCGATCATAGCGGCAAGCAGTAAAAAATAGGGATAGTAGGATTTTTCCTGAAAGATTAATCCTGCGGTTTCCTGACCGAACTCGAACCAGTTCAGTGCTGAAGCATCCGGGTGATTAAAGAAGTAGGAGAAATACGGTATGTCGGCCGCCGAAACGGTGAAAGCAACGGCATAGAATACTATGAAAAAAATATTGCATGCTGTGACCATGCTCCGGGGGATTTTGTTGAACAGCGCCGGGATACTCAGCAACAACAGCGGTAAAAAGCTGATATAGGACGCGATAAAATTATCGAATTGCAGACTGACAAGAAATGCCCTGAAGAATAGATACCCTTTATTTTCGGCATCTGCAATATTATCTGTGTTCGTGAGACATAAAACTGACCTGAAGATTATGAAACATGCAATTCCAAGGCAATGAACCGACAGCAGGTATCGTAAAACGGCGGTAAAAGTTTTCATCAACTAATTGTTACATTTAAGTTGCAAATATACTCGAAGACTTTTAATTTACAGCTCCTGCCGGATTAGCTTGTTATTTTGATTTTTTTATAAAATAAACGCTGTCAAAGATAGAGGAATTTTCAAAATAATACTGTTTTGCTTTAAAAATGTGTCAGATAATCGTTGAAGCCTGGCCACATTTCGTTGAAACTTGGCCACATCACATTAAAGTATGCTCACATTTCGTCGAAATATGGCCATATTTCATTGAAAATTAGCCACATCTCATTGAAATGTGCTCACATTTTGTCGAAAGTTGTTCACGTTTCATTGCAAGTTGGCCACATTTTTGCCGGTTATCAGGTACGTTTGCCTGAATGACAGTACGTTTTGGGTGTGT
>JAISBL010000086.1 GCA_031266215.1 Tannerellaceae bacterium
GCATCGCCACGAGAAAAAAACCAAGATGTTTCATATTGAATAATTTTAAATTACGTGACAAAGCTACTGTATATCAACCTAATACCCTCATCAAAACCATCCCTGAAGTTCACCTCCGCTGCGCTATTTCAGCCCCATTAGTTCATCATTTCCGACGTCAAACAGGTACAAACATTCACCATATCAGCCCGCGCATATTTCATCTATCGCCGGCACTGCTAACTGGCTGCTGTGACCCAGTCTTTTAACCTGTAATCCGATAAACCCGTAAACATCAGTCCGCGAAGCGAAATTACACAGATAGCGAGAGGGAAAAATGTAGAGACGTAAGAGATCATTTATGTTTCACGATATAAAAAATACAATTCATGTCAGAGAAAACTAACCTCATGAAAAATGAAACCCGTCCCGAAGGAGATAAAGCACATCCCATGCACGATGAAATCCATCTCGCCGGAGATAAGGTTCGTCTCACGAAAAATGAAACCCGTCCCGAAAGAGATAAAGCGCATCTCAGGTGAAATAAAACCCGTCTCTGGTGAGATAATATCCGTTTCAGGTGAGATAAGGCCCTGTCTCAGGTGAGATGAGATATGTTTCACCTGAGATGAAACCTGTTTCACTTGAGATGATATCCGTTTCACGTGAGATGAAACCTGTCTCAGGTGAGATAAGGCCCTGTTTCAGGTGAGATGAGATCTGTTTCAGGTGAGATGAAACCTGTTTCACTTGAAATAGAACCTGTCTCACGTGAGATATGAACAAATTCACGGGTAAATAAAAAAAATCCATGCGCGTTTTAATCCGTCCCGCATAACATAACATAGTGCTAATCATTTAATTAGTCGATCCTTAAAAAGCATTCCAACCACAGCAAAACGTCACCTCTTGTTTTCTCCATGTAATTTGTTGATCATTTATAAGGGCAAATAGTCCTTTTTGAATGAGCCGAAAAATAAGCCGTGAGACTTATTTTGAAGTTGAATGCGGCAGCGGCGGACATGACGTTGATGGCATCTCCGGGCAACCTGATCTTCATAGTGGTTATGGTTTTTGCAATATTCAAAACCTTGTCCACACTCAGGTTGATGCTTTTTATCTTTAGTATTATGTTATGAAAATGGAAGAAGAAAAGTGTCGAAGTCAGGAGCGATAACAGTAAATATGGTCTGCTGAAAAACTCTGCACTTTTCAATTTTGCCGGATTGATACCGGGGTTATCGAAATCAGACGCTCTACGGCGTCAATCTTTAGCTAAAGCTACGCTGGTTTTGCCTGCGTCACCCAAAACAGTTTCCGTTTTTTGTCCCGCATATAACGGCTATTTCTTAGCATAACAATATTCGCCCCTTTTTAAGAGACGACCGGACAGGCGCAGAGAGCCAGCTTTGGCTTTACGCTACACCCGGACTGTATTGTCAGGAAAAAAATAATTGTGTTCCTTTGCATCAAATCTTTAGTATATGGCAGATAAACAGCAGATGATCCTCCGTACCGAGGATCTGGTAAAGAAGTACAGGGCGCGTACGGTGGTTAACCATGTCTCCATAGAGGTGAAACAGGGTGAGATTGTGGGCCTGCTCGGCCCTAATGGGGCGGGTAAGACTACAACGTTTTACATGACGGTCGGACTGGTGACACCTAACCAGGGCAGGATTTTCCTCAATGACCTGGATATTACAAAGTACCCGGTTTATAAACGGGCGCGTAGCGGCATAGGATACCTGGCTCAGGAGGCGTCGGTGTTTCGTAAAATGACTGTGGATGATAATATACGCGCGGTTCTTGAAATGACCGATATTCCCGAAGCCGGGCAAAGGGAAAGGCTTGAGAGCCTGATTGCTGAGTTCGGACTTACAAGGGTGAGGAAAAACCTTGGCGACCAGCTCTCCGGCGGTGAACGCCGACGCGTTGAGATTGCCCGCTGTCTGGCCATTAACCCTAAGTTTATCATGCTTGACGAGCCTTTTGCCGGCGTTGACCCTATTGCCGTACAGGATATTCAGAGTATAGTGGCGCAACTGAAGCATAAGAACATCGGTATTCTCATTACCGACCATAATGTGTATGAAACGCTTAGTATCACCGACCGTGCATACCTGCTCTTTGAAGGAAAGGTGTTATTCCAGGGCACGGCCGAAGAGCTGGCAAACAACGAAATAGTTCGTGAAAAGTATCTGGGGAAAGACTTCCAGTTGCGTAAAAAGAACCTCTGACTACAATGGCGCCTCACGCAAAGAGCATGATCATAAGTTGCGCCGTAATCACCCGAAGAAACATAGATAGCGGATACACCGTTGCGTAGGCTACCGAAGGTTCGTCGCCTTCTACTGTTGTGTTGGCATAGCTCAGGGCCATAGGATTGGCCATGCTGCCACAGAGCATGCCGGCGTTTACGGCATATGTGGTCTTGCAGACAGCCGACGAGATGAAGCCGACGGCCAGAACCGGTATCATGGTTAGGAGGAATCCCAGTCCGATCCAGATAATCCCTTCGGGCCGGAACACTGTTTCAAAGAAATGCGCCCCGGAGGCAATTCCCAGTCCGGCCAGATATATCACTATGCCAAACTGCCGTATCATGAGGTTAGCGCTCTGCGTTGTGTAGGTGGTTACGTGAAAACGCGGGCCGAACGCTCCCATAAGTATGCCCACTATAATAGGCCCCCCGGCTATTCCCAGCCTGACGGATGCAGACATGCCGGGAATATACACCGGCAGGCAGCCGAGCAGCACCCCGAGGAAAATACCCATGAAGATTGCAAAAAGGTTGGGGCTTGTCAGGCGTTTCACCTCGTCGCCCAATATCTTTCCTACGTTATTGACGGCCGTCACTTCGCCTACGATGGTGAGCCGGTCGCCTATTTGAAGATGGAGGCCGGGAGACGCCAGGAGGTCGATGCCGGCGCGGTTCACGCGCGTGATGTTGATACCGTAAAGGTTGCGCAGGCGGAGCGATCCGAGCCTTACTCCGTTGATGCGGCTGCGGGTGACGACGATGCGCCTCGATACCAGATGGCTGTCGATGGCGTTCCAGTCTATATCTTCCTTGTTCCAGTCTACGTCTTCCTGCTCGCCGAAGAGAACCCTGATGCTCTCTACATCGGCGGCTTCGGAGATCACCAGCAGGTGGTCTCCCTGCCGCAGCAGGGTGTCGGAAGCGGGAATAACTACCCTGCCTTTCCTCCAGAGGCGAGAGATGACAAAGTGCCTGCCTGTCGGCAGCATCACATCACGGATGCTTTTATCGAATATGGCCGGGTTGATCACCTGGAACTCGGCCACGTTAGGTTTATCCGGTTTTTGCTCTGCCTTCTCCGTTTCGTTTTTACGCGACAGCCGGCCCATGACAGCGACCGCCCATATGACCCCTACCACACCCAGGGGGTATGCAATAGCACAGGCCAGAGCCATGCCGGCCTGCTCCGCCGGATCTGCCGGATTGACCTGCAACAGGGCCTGCTGCGCCGCCCCGAGCATAGGTGTATTGGTTACGGCCCCTGATAGCAGGCCCATCAGGTTGGGTACGGATACGCCGGTGAGCCAATGAAAGACAGGAACCAGAAGGAGGCCGGTAAAGACTACGGCCATAGCCATGAGGTTGAGCCTGACGCCTCCCTTTTTCAGCGATGAGAAGAAGCCCGGCCCGACCTGCAATCCCAGTGTATAGACAAAGAGTATAAGGCCGAAGTTCTGCGCAAAAACGAGCATGTCTTCATCCAGCACGACGCCGAAGTGTCCGGCCATGATACCGGCAAAGAAGACGAAGGTGATTCCGAGGGATATGCCTCCTATCCTGATACGCCCCAGGCACAGGCCTGCGGCCGAGACAAGGGCTATCACAGCAATGGCCTCTGTGACGGGCGAACCGGAGAGGGCGTATAACCATTCTTTCATTGATAATCCGGCCTAAAGAAGCGCTTATTTAAAAGACATGCGGATAACTACGTATTCTGACCGGCTCCCGATGCGGAACTTACCGCCCCAGATGCCCAGTCCGGATGTGACGTATATGTGACTGTCTCCTTTTTTCAAATACCCGTAGGCATGTTCAAAGAGCGAGTTTACCACCCATGAGAACGGCCATATCTGACCTTTATGCGTGTGGCCGGAGAGTTGCAGGTCTATGTGGTTCTGTTCCGCAGCTTCAAGATTCACGGGTTGATGATCCATCATAATGACCGGCTTGGACCTGTCTGCCGCAGAGATCAGTTCTTCAACCGATAGCCTGTTCCGGTTTGACCGGTCGTCGCGCCCCGCAATATAAAAGGAGTCGTCAACCAGGACTACGGAGTCGCGCAGCAGGGTGATACCTGCCGAGCGGAGGAATTGCGCGCTCTTCTCTGCATTCCCTATATATTCGTGATTACCCAGGACGGCGTAAACACCATATTTTGCCCGGAGTTTGCTTACGGACTCTGCAAAATTCTGCTCAAACAGAGGATGGATATTGCTGTCGACCAAATCTCCGGCAATCAGTACGACGTCCGGGTTTTCATTATTAATGAGGGGCAGCCAGCTTTCAAACTCCTTCTTCCCTATGCCGTACCCCAGATGAAGGTCGCTTATAGCCACTATCTTCAGTGCGTTCAACGGCCCGGCTTTTTTATCCACCGTGATGGATAGCTCCACTTTCTTTTTGTTCAGGTAGTTGAAATACCCGCAGGTAAGACACAGGGCAATCAGAGACATCAGAGCTAAGATACCTGTCCAACTCCCGGAGAAAAACCTGTCTACAGGAAGAAGATGAGTAAGACGGACAATATCGATGAGCACAATAGCAAGCAGGAGGTACAGGAAAATGATGATCCAGGAGAATCCTATCCTGTACACCAGGGAAGCGACAGACTGCGGCAGATAGTCGCCGACAAACATACCCAGTACAGGCGACAGCAGGGCGCTGATGCCTAAAACAAGCATCAGCGGCCTGGCAGCCGGATGCGGAATCATAAACCACAGCCTGTGAAATACGTAGAAGTGGGCGCCCAGAATGGCGGCCAGCATTATCAGCATAAATATCCTCATATAATCAAAACGCGGGAGGTTAATTAAATGTCTGGCCAAACTTCAGTTGCGCATCTGCTACAAATTGCTTTATACGCTGTTCGTCGTCTTTTTTGCATATAAGCAGCACATTACCCGACTCGGCCACGATGTGGTCGTCCAGACCTTCTATCACGACCAGCCGGTCGGGATCGTCCATCGCAATTATATTACCGTTGCTTTCATACAGCATTACGTTGCTTTTCTTCAGCTTTGCGTTGCTTTGTTCGTCTTTTCCGGCGATGTCGTGCAAAGACCCCCATGTGCCCAGGTCGGCCCAGCCGAAGTCTACGCACATCATGTATACGTTGTCAGCCTTTTCCATAATACTGTAATCAATGGAGATATTGGGGCAGTAAGGGAAGTGCTCCTGTATAAAGCGTCCTTCTCCGGGCGTGTTAAAGACGTCTTTCCCAAGGTCGAAACGGCTGCTGACGTCGGGCAGGTGTATGGAGAACGCCTTTATGATAGTGTTTACGTTCCATAGAAAGAGGCCGGAATTCCAGAAGAATTCCCCGCTTTCGTAAAATATCTGCGCCAGCCGCAGGTCCGGTTTCTCCGTGAAGGTCTTTACTTTCAGGAAATCGCCCAGCCTCGCATCGCTGCTTTGAATATAGCCATAGCCTGTTTCAGGGCGCGAGGGTTTGATGCCCAGTGTAACGAGCGCTTCGTTACGACTGACAAAGTCCAGTCCCTTTTGCACATCCCGGAGGAAAACATCTTCCTTAAGGATCAAATGGTCTGAGGGGGCCACAACGATATTAGCGTCCGGGTTGCACGCCCTTATATGGTATGCTGCATAGGCTATGCATGGCGCCGTATTCCTGCGCGAAGGTTCCAGCAGCACCTGCTTGTCGCGGATGCCGGGTAATTGTTCTTTCACCAGCGAGAAGTACAGTTCGTTGGTTACAATGTAGATATTCTCTTCGGGAATTATTTGAGCAAACCTGTCGAACGTCATTTGGAGCAAAGAGCGCCCCGAACCAAAAAAATCCAGGAACTGTTTGGGATAACCTGCCCTGCTGAAGGGCCAGAACCGGCTACCGATCCCTCCGCCCATGATCACGCAATAGTTATTTTTCATGCATCAGACTGTTTTATTTGTATTTAATATAGTGCTAACGGAATAATTAACGGGATAATCATGCATTTATTTCTCCGATTCTCATAATTCCCGTACCTTCTTTACGCCGGAAAGAGGCCTGTTTTCAGCGGGAAGAAGGTGCGTCCGGGCCATCAGAAAGAGAACCGGAGTGCAATTCGGATACCGCTTTTCCTGGTATTCGGATTATCCAGATAGGTGAGACGGTGGTAGTAATCTATACGTAGTATCTTCAATATGTTTTCCACCCCGAAACTGGCTTCCATATATGGTTTGTTTCCCAGGCCGGCAGTGCCTTCGGGAAGCACAAACAGGTTGTTATTCCCCATAGCCGGGTTGTTACGGTCTGAGAGCCTGCCGTATATACCGTTGAAGGAGACTACTTCGCGGAATTTCAGCCAGCGGATGAGGGGGATGCGGTTCAGTATCCAGCCTTTCAGGTAATACGTAGCGCTCAGCGAGACGTACTGGTCGGCGACAAACTCCATTGCACGCATCAGGTGGAATGCTTCAGGCTGTATGGTTACGGACTGGTTGGTGTTTGGGAGCACCAATAGCGGGAAGGGTACCTGGTCCCATACTTTCCCGGCCTTGACCTGGGCGTCTATATGCCCGAAGGAAGAGAGCCATATGCGCTTTTCGGCGCTGAACTCCGTGCGGTTGTAGTTATAATCACTGCCGAAGACGCCTTTTACTCCCAACTGGTGCGAGAGCTTGAATATCGGCGCGTCTTTAGACACGTTAAAGAGCGACTCCCGTCCTTTGCGTCCGCCGTAAGCCCGTTCGCCGGGGGCGAAGCGCAGTTGGGCGCCCATTTCCGAAGACGTAATGCTGCTCTGCCTGCGGGCGTTTCCTTCTTCGTCGTACAATGTGTAGTGAAGCGTTCCCGCCGCTTCTTCGTTCTGATGCCGCACCCAGGTCCTGACGGTAAGTCCGTTGAGCCATTCCTTCTCGTATTGCAGCATGCTTTTGCGCACGTAGTTCATCTTTGTTACCGGCTCGCCTACCTTCCAGGCCACGAAGATATTGTCCTTGCTGGTAAACAGGAAGTCCTGCCCCGGCGTATATACGTCATACTCCTGTATCAGGGAGAGGTTGTTGACGGGAGGCTCTCCCTCGTGATATTTTTTCTTGTCGAAGCTATAGGTGAGTTTGCCGTTATACTTGAATTTGCGGTCGTCCATCCCATAGGCGAGGTAGCCGGAGGCAAATATGTGGGGATGAAGGTTGGCCGTTGTCATCCCGCCGACACGCAGGCGGAACCCTTCCAGCTGGTTTGCGCTGAAGACCGTATTCATGGGGCCGATGTCGAAGTAGTTCAGTTCGCGCCTCGGGCCTGTCTGTATGTATCCGGATATCAATATTTCGGCTGTTTTGATAATGACGTTGAAGGCCGGTATCTTGCGAAGCTCGTCGAGCAGGTCGTCCAGTATGTCTTCTTTCTCGTTCAGCGGTATATGGCGGTTGTTGACCCAGAAGGTGTCGGGCCGTTCGGTTGCTTCGGGCAAGACGTGGATGGAGCCGAGAAGACCGAATATCGAGTCTCTTTTTTCTACATCGAAGCTATATCCCGAATAGGCGCGTAACTGGTGGGCGTAGATTTGCTGTGCGCCCTGGACGAGGTAAAAGTTGAGGTACGTGTTCTCGGTATCCACCACCCAGGTGCTGTCGGGCATCCGCTTGAACTCCTGTTCTATGTCGAGGTTGTTTATGAAGTTCAGGTTGATGTTCTTGGGCGTATTGAGGCGGACTTTCTTGACCGAGTACCTGCCGTCAAGGGTTACGAACAGCCTGCCGGTGAACCCGTAGCTCTGACTGTTGACCGGCACAAAGGCCAGATCGACGCATTTGTCTCCCGATATATCGACCGTATCCATTATGTAGTACTTGTAGTAAGAGGTGGCCAGAAGCGAGGATAGCGGACTGACAAAGCTGTTGAGCAGTATCTTTATGTTGTTGTCGAATATATTGACGCTTTTGAATATCTCTTCAAGGTTAGAGGTGATACCTCCCTCGTCAACCGTCTGGTCTATGCCCTGCGTCTGCCTGGCTTTTACGATAGTCTTTTGCGTTTTGGGGCTTTTCCTGTAATAAATATCCGAAAGGCTTTCGCGTATCGAGAGCGTCAGTATAGGCTTGCCGGTAATTTCGGATGTGTCCATGTAGTTCTTAACGAACTTCAGCTTGTTCCAGAACTTGTTTTTATCGAAGTCAGGGTTGAAATTATCGAGCGACAGTGTAAGTTTTTCATACACTTCAGCCTCGTATTCATCCTGCGCTTCGATACGGTTATCGTCCTTATGCTCTATCACCTGGCGGATAAGGTCTACGGCGGGGTTGTTCCTGCGCGAATAACGCTCGCGGTCGGGTCTGATGACCACGTCTATGTCCAGGGTTTGTGCAACAGGGCTTATCCGTACGTCCAGATTATCATTTCTCTGCCCGGGCGTCAGGGTGATTACTTTCGGCGTATACCCCATAAACGACACCAGCATGCGGGTAATTCCCCTGTCATTACGCAGGTTGAAGCGCCCGTAATCATCTGTTGTCCCACCGATAGTTGAGTTTTCAAAGATAATGGAGACGTAGGAAATAGGTTCACCGGTAATCGAGTCTTTTACAGTGCCTGATGCTGTGATTATATTTTGAGCGTTGGATACAAATACCCCTGCGGCAAAAAGAAAGCAAACCAATAATATACTGTGACGAATATTCTTTTTCATTTCGGAATAATACGGCGGCAAAGGTAATTTTTTTAATTCTCTGTCTGTAACCGCGCTTATTAATAATGCTTAACGGGTCGGAGCGTCGCCATCTGAGCTTATCCCTTACTCAGGCCGAAAGTCTTAAGGCTCACGTTCGGGCGGCAAAAAATCCGGTAGCGGCAAAAAAAGAGCTATCTTTCGCCGGTTAAAATAAAGCTATGTATGAAAATTAAAAGTTTAGTCTCTATCCACCAGTATTCCAAAGACGACATACTTTGTATATTGGAGAACGCAGCCAGATTCGAGGCCAGTCCCAACCGTAACCTGATGGAGGGCAGGGTAGCCGCCACACTGTTCTTCGAACCTTCGACCCGCACGCGCCTCAGCTTTGAAACGGCCGTTAACCGTCTGGGCGGGCGCGTTATAGGTTTTCAGGACGCCTCCACGACCAGCTCTTCCAAGGGAGAGACGCTCAAGGATACTATACTAATGGTAAGCAATTACGCCGACCTTATCATAATGCGCCATCACCTTGAGGGCGCAGCCCGGTACGCCTCGGAGGTGGCCGGCATACCCGTCATTAATGCCGGGGACGGTGCCAACCAGCATCCCTCGCAGACGCTGCTCGACCTCTATTCGATACAAAAAACTCAGGGCAGGCTCGACAATCTGACGATAACCCTGGTGGGCGACCTCAGATACGGGCGTACGGTACATTCGCTTATCGCAGGCATGTCGCACTTCAAACCATCGTTCCACTTCGTAGCCCCCGACGAAATGCGGATGCCCGACGAACAGAAGAGCTTCTGCGACAACCTGGGCATACCTTATACAGAACACACAGACTTCACCGAAGATATCATCAACCGCTCCGACATCCTCTATATGACCCGCGTGCAGCGTGAACGCTTCACCGACCCCGAAGAATACGAAAGGGTAAAGAACGTCTACATACTCAGGCGAAGCATGATAGGGCAAAGCAAAAGCAACCTGCGCATACTGCACCCCCTGCCACGGGTAAACGAAATAGCCTCCGACGTAGACGACAGTCCGAAAGCCTACTTCATACAGCAGGCGCGTAACGGACTGTTCGCCCGCCAGGCCATTATCTGCGACGTCTTAGGCATCAATCATCTAATCTGAAGCAATATGTCATCAACACAAAAGAAAAGGGAAATGCAGGTGGCAGCCCTGGAAAACGGAACAGCCATAGACCACATCCCACCGCGGCAACTGTTTAAGGTGGCGCACCTGCTGGAGCTGGAGAAGCTCGACACAAACACCATCACGATAGGCAACAACTTCCCAAGCCGGAAAATGGGGCGCAAAGGCGTCATAAAGATTGCCGATAAGTTCTTCGAAGAAAACGAGATCAACCGCATAGCCCTTATCGCCCCCAACGTAGTGCTGAACGAGATACGCGACTACGAGGTAACCCGTAAACAACCCGTATCGCTGCCCGGCGAACTCATAGGGATAGTAAAATGCAACAACCCCAAATGCATCACCAACAACGAACCCATGCCGACCCGCTTCACGGTGATCAATAAAGAAAGCGGCGCCATCAAGTGCCACTATTGCGAGCGCAAAATAAACAAGGAAGAGATCATTGTAAAATAGAAGTAAATCAAAATGAAAACAAACTGGAAGCCGGGAACGATGATATATCCTCTGCCGGCAGTTATGATAAGTTGCGGAAGCGAGCCGCCGGAATACAACATCATTACCGCAAGCTGGACAGGCACCCTGTGCTCCAACCCGCCCATGTGCTACGCCTCCATCCGCCCTGAGCGACACTCGGCCGCCATAATCAGGAAGAATATGGAATTTGTGATCAACCTCACCACCCGCAACATGGCCCGCGCTACCGACTGGTGCGGCGTGGTATCGGGCAAAGACCATGACAAATTTTCAGAGGCGGGCCTGACACCCGTGAAGGCCTCTGTCGTAAACGCTCCGGCTATCGGAGAATCGCCCCTCTGCATCGAATGCCGGGTACGCGAGATCATGGCCCTTGGCAGTCACGACATGTACATATCCGACGTGGTAAACGTCATGGCCGACGAGCAATACCTTGATCCCGACAGCGGCGCCTTTGACATGCAGCGTGCTGACCTGCTGGCCTACGTCCACGGCAGTTACTACGCCCTGGGCGACTTTATCGGTAAATTCGGATGGTCGGTAAAGCGGGCGCGTTCCAGGGACGTCCGGTAAGCATGGCCCTGCTAACCCTGATGTAATAAAAATCCGGTGAAAGCCACCCATATTTCGGAAAAATGTGTTCACATTTCAATGAGATGTGGCCACACTTCGATGAGATGTGTTCACATTTCAATGAAAAGTGCTCACATTTCAATGAAAAGTGCTCACACTTCAATGAAAAGTGCTCACACTTCAATGAGATGTGGTCACACTTCAATGAAAAATGCTCACATTTCAATGAAAAGTGCTCACATTTCGGAGAAAAGTTACCCACATTTCGATGAAAAGTGGCCACATTTCGATGAGATGTGGTCACATCCCGACGAAAGTTGCACACTTTTCAGGGGAGAAAACACGGACCACACCGGACTTTTCTTACATCAGGCTTCTAATGCAGCAGGCATTACCTTTCTAATGCATCGCAACCGGTAATAATAAATACATCAAAATATGAAAACAGAAATGAACCGCTTAATGTACTTGTTGGAAAAAGAGTTTAAACAAATAAGGCGAGACCGCTTCCTGCCTAAGATCATCTTCGCAGTGCCGATATTGCAACTGCTGATACTTCCTTTCGCCGCAGACTTCGAGATGCGCAATATACGCCTGGGTGTGATAGACAACGACCACTCCGTCTATTCAGGGCGCTTTGTGGAGAAAGTGCTCTCGTCGGGATATTTTCGCCTCTCCGACGTCTCAGACAGTTACCACGAGGGGTTAAGCTCGATAGAAAGCCGTGAGTCGGACATGCTCCTCGAGATACCTGCCGGCTTCGAGAAGCAGCTCGCACGCGGGGAGACCGCCGGGGTGCTGGTCGCCGCCAATGCTATCAACGGAACAAAGGGCGGACTGGGCAGTTCTTACCTGAACGCCATAATCCGCGATTTCAACGACGAGATGGGATACGGGCTGCCGGATGCAGAGATGGCCGCCGGGCCGGGGATAACTTACAGCTACCTTTTCAACCCGCACCTGAATTACAAGAACTACATGATACCGGGCATTATCGTCTTCCTGCTCACCCTTGTGGGAGGCTTCTTCTCGGCGCTTAACATTGTGAGCGAAAAAGAAAAGGGAACGATAGAGCAGATCAACGTCTCTCCCGTCCCCAAGGCTCTTTTCCTTCTCTCAAAGCTGATACCTTTCTGGATCATCGGCTTTGTGCTGCTCACCGTAAGCGCGCTTATCGCCTGGCTGGTCTACGGACTGACGCCCGTGGGCAGCTTTGCCGTCATTTACCTCTTTGCGGCGGTCTACCTGATTGCTTTCACGGGATTCGGACTGGCTATATCTTCTATCTCCTCCTCCCAGCAGCAGGCTATGTTCACAACCTTTTTCTTCATGATCATCTTTGCACTTATGAGCGGACTGTTCACTCCCATAAACAGTATGCCGGAATGGGCCGGGCGGATCACGCTTTTCAATCCGCTCAGGTATTTCGTGGAAGTTATGCGTATGGTATACCTAAAGGGAAGCGGCTGGACAGACCTGACGGCGCACTTCCTCATCGTCTGCCTCTTTGCCGCAGGATTCAACGCCCTGGCCGTGGCCGGATACCGCAAGCGTTAGTCCTGCAGTCGGCAGACAAGGTTACGGTCTCCGTAGGCATTGTCCACACGTGAGACATTGACCCAGAACTTGCCGTCGTGAAGCCAGTCGAGCGCAAAGGCGGCCTTCTCGCGCGAATAGGGATGCTTCCACTCCGTAGCCGTCACTTCGTATTCGGGGTGCGGAGCGTTCTTCAGCACGTTATCCTCTTTAGATGCAATGCCGGATTCCACCTCTTTTATTTCGCTCATGATGCAATCCAGCACTTCCGCAAAACGATCCAGTTCGGCCTTGCTCTCGCTCTCGGAAGGCTCTATCATAAGTGTGCCGTGAACGGGGAAAGACAGGGTAGGGGCATGATACCCGAAGTCCATCATCCGCTTTGCAATATCGCTTTCATCTATACCTGAGCGCTCTTTTATCTTCCGGCATTCAAGTATCAGCTCATGCCCCACGCGCCCGGTTGTTCCCGTATAAACGATGCCGTAAGAGTCTTTGAGTTTAGCCGCCAGGTAATTGGCATTGAGGATAGCTATCCGCGTAGCCTCCGTAAGCCCTTCGGCTCCCAGCAGGCGGATATATGCGTATGTGACAGACAGTATGCCTGCGCTGCCGAAGGGGGCCGCCGCAACGGGATTAGCGTTCAGGAAAGGCGTCAGATGCTCAGCCACGCAAACAGGCCCTACGCCCGGCCCGCCGCCTCCGTGCGGAGAAGCGAAGGTCTTGTGCAGGTTCAGGTGGCATACGTCGGCCCCGATAAAGCCCGGATTGGTAAGCCCTACCTGCGCGTTCATGTTGGCGCCATCCATATATACCTGTCCGCCGCAGTCATGAACGATGCGGCACATCAGGCGTATATCAGCCTCGAATATACCGTGCGTCGAAGGGTAGGTTATCATTGTAACCGCCAGACGGTCGCGGAAGGCCTCGGCCTTTTCGCGGAAATCCTGCAAATCTATGTTCCCGTTGGCGTCTGTATTGACCGTCACCGTTGTGTACCCGCACTGCACGGCGCTCGCCGGGTTGGTCCCGTGGGCCGAAGCGGGCAGCAGGGCTACGTCGCGGTGTCCCTGCCCGATGCTTTCCTGATATGAGCGTATCAGCCTTAGCCCGGTGTATTCGCCCGAAGCTCCGGAGTTAGGTTGCAGGTTAACACCCCTGAAGCCTGTGATCTCAGCCAGGCAGGCCGACAGGTTACCTATCAGCTCCCTGTATCCCTCGACCTGATCTTCCGGCGCATAAGGGTGTATCTGCTGGAACCGGGGATCACTCAGGGCGAATAACTCAGATGCCGCATTCAGCTTCATAGTACATGAACCGAGCGATATCATCGAATGCGCCAGCGACACATCCCTGCGTCCCAGACGAGTGATGTAGCGCATCAACTCAGTCTCTGTACGGTATTTTTTGAACACCTCGTGTTGCAGGAACCCGGAGGTACGGAGAAATTTCCCGTCGAACCCCACCTGCTGCGTTATCTCGCTCTCGAGGGTATAGTCCTTCCCGGCCGCACCGGCAAAGATGTAAAGCAGCACGCCCACGTCGGTAGGCAGGGTCGTCTCGTCAAGGCTTATCCCAACCTGCCCGGCGTCAAAATAACGCAGGTTGACCCTGCATTCCAGCGCTATCTCGCGGAGGGCGTCTGCCGAAACGTGCGCCGGCAGTTCCACTTTCAGAGTATCAAAGAAGTCTTTATTAATCTGCCGGTATCCGAGCTTCTCCAGTTCTCCGGACAGGAACGTGGCGTAGTAGTGAATCCGCAACGCGATATTACGAAGCCCTTCGGCTCCGTGATACACGGCGTAAAAGCCCGACATGGAGGCGGGCAGGGCCTGGGCGGTGCATATGTTGGAGGTCGCCTTCTCGCGTTTGATATGCTGTTCTCGCGTTTGCAGCGCCAGACGGTAAGCCCGGTGTCCGTGGGAGTCTTTGGATATGCCGATGATACGTCCGGGTATGGCCCGTTTATAATCGTCGGAGGTTGCCATATACCCGGCCGAAGGTCCGCCGTAGAACATAGGTATGCCGAAGCGCTGTGCCGAGCCGAAAACCACGTCGGCCCCCCATTCCCCCGGAGGGGTCAGGATGACGAGGCTCAGCAGGTCGGCAGCTACGCCGACACGGACGCCGGCAGCTTTGGAGCGTCCGACAAACTCACGGTAATCTTCGATAGAGCCGTTGGCGTCGGGATACTGTACGATGGCTCCGAACACTCCGGCGCCGGTAAAGGCGAATGTCTTGTAATCTCCGGTGACCACCTGTATTCCCTGCGGTTTCATCCGGGTGTTTATAACGGCAAGGGTAGAGTCGAAGACGTTGTTGTCTACAAACAACACATTGTCTCCGGCCTTAACCTGTTCGCGGTTACGCGTCACATACAGCATTGAGGCGGTTTCGGCCCCGGCCGTAGCCTCGTCAAGCAGCGAGCAGTTGGTGAGCGGCATGCCGGTCAGGTCGCATACTGCTGTCTGAAAGTTCATCAGTGCTTCAAGCCTCCCCTGCGACACCTCTGCCTGGTAGGGGGTGTAGGAAGTGTACCAGACGGGATTTTCAAGCACATTGCGCTGTATCGGGGCCGGGCATACGGTATCGTACCATCCCATACCGATGTAGGATGTGAACACCTGGTTCCTGGATGCGAGTTCGGCGATATGTTCGGCGTACTCCCGTTCTGTCATAGGTTCGGGCAGGTTAAGTGTTTTGTTCAGCCGTATATCCTGCGGGATAGTCTGGTCGATAAGTTGATCTAATGACTCTGCACCGATTGTTTGCAGCATTGAAGGTATATCTCCGGCTGCTATGCCTGCATGGCGGTTAATAAATTTATTTGTGTCCATATGGTAATTATAAAAAAGGATTGTTCAGACTTTCTGCTATTACGTTCGTAGGCTCTCCGTGTCCGGGGTATAAGATAGTCTCGTCGGGTAGTGAGAGTATCTTGTCCTTGATTGCGGCAATCAATACGTCGTGATTACCTCCCCAGAGGTCGGTACGCCCTATGCTTCTCCTGAAAATAGCATCTCCTACGATGGCAAAGCCATCTTTCTTGTTATAAAATATCAGGCTGCCGGGGGAGTGGCCCGGCACTAAACGCGCAATGAGTTCGGAGTTGCCGAACGGTATGACTTCGTTGCCTACTATATATTTCCCTATCGGGATGGATTGTATCTTGTCCTGAATGCCGAACAGCCTTGCCTGCTCCTGTGGAGATGGAAGGGCTTCAACGTCTGCCTTATGGGCTTCAGGCCTCAGCCAGTACATCCTGTTTACAAACTCGTTGCCGAACACGTGATCCAGATGCAGATGCGTGCATAGCAGATGCTTCAGTGTCAGTTTGTTGGCGATGATGTAATTATTCAGTTCCAGTTCTTCTTCCTTGCGAAAGCATCCGCAATCAATCAGGACAGCTTCGCGTGTTTCGTCGTGCAGAAGGTAGGTGTTAACAGAAAAATAGTTGAATTCAAATGCTTTGACAGTTATCATAGAGGTATGTATACAACTTTTTTGGATTTAAAATAAGGCTCTTTAAAGTACGTGCTCAGTTCAATGCAGACTGCTTTCTTACGGAATGGTAGTATCTCATGTTCAAGTTCTCCGCCTTTGAGACATATCAGTCCGTTAGGCATGGCGTTTTGTTGCTGTTTCCTTATCTTCCCGGCCGCTATCTTCGCCAGGCTGTCCAGAGGCATAACGGCGCGGCTGACGACAAAGTCGAAAGCCTCCTTACTGTCGTCTTCGGCGCGTCCGTGGCGGAAACTTACGTTAGACAGTCCAACGGCCTGAGCTACCGCCTGTGCAACTTTTATTTTCTTACCAATGCTGTCTACCATGTGAAAGTGCGCGCCGGGAAAGAATATCGCCAGCGGGATGCCAGGGAAGCCTCCTCCCGTACCCAGGTCCATCACCCGGGTGTCGTCCCTGAAGTGCAGCATCCTGACGATGCCCAGCGAATGTAGTACATGATGAAGGTAAAGGTTTTCAATGTCTTTGCGTGAAATAACATTGATCCTGGAGTTCCAGTCTGTGTATAAATCATAGAGTCCGGCGAGTTGCCCCTTCTGCCTGTCGCTCAGATGGGGAAACTCGCTCTCTATGATGGATCTCTGGTAGTCGTGAATAGACTGTTCCATCATCGTATCGTGTCAATAACCGGTCGGCAAAGCAATCCTGTTATTGTCGCGCAGCAGATGTTTTATCTCGCCGTAAGGTAGAAATACTTTTGTAGAGCCTATCACATATGCGGCAATCTCGTACTCATTGAAATAATAGGTGATACCGGCATCGTCTACCGAGAAATTACCGTTAGGATAGATTTCGTCTACGCTGAAAAAGCCCATGTTTTCCAGTTCTTCGGCATTCCGGGCCTGGTTCTTTTCGGCTATCTTGCGTACGATTATGCCGGCCAGTTCGTCCTGGAAGCCATCCACAAAAAAGTCTTTTTCGGTCAGCGGCAGTCCGGTACTCAGGTCTATAACATAACTGGTATGCGAATGTGATCCATGTGCGCCTCCCGTGTAGTTCTCATAGTTCACGGTATAGCACAGCAGGTCGTTTTTGTTATAGGTGATTTCGTTGGAGAAGAACTCGAAGAAAGAAAACCAGGAAGCGGCAGGCGCTTCATGATCATGTTCTTTTTCCGCCACAAAGTCCGTTTCAAGTTTTTTATATTCATTCAGGTACTGTTCTACATACTTGCCGACAGCTTCTGACGGAGTGTAATTTTCGTACGGTTCGCCCATGCACGAACGGATGAAGTGTCGCTGAACAGCCGCAAGTATTTCTTTACTATCATCAAACCTGACAGGAAAAACGAAACTAATCTGAAGGTTACAGTTCGGATTTTCCGGATCATCCTGCATATGATAGGTTTTCTCCACATGGACAGAATCCCACTGGATATTATTTTCTGAAGCTGTTTTGGGTTTGGTTTTGCAGCCGGTAATCCAGATGCATGTCAAAAGAATGGCCGCTAATGGCCGGTAGAGATTATTTTTCATTTTCAATTTTTTAAGTTATTAATCGGGGAACAAATGTATATAATATTTGGCGACAGGCTTTAAATGCGGGCTTTAAAGCCCGCTGAAATCAACGTCATCGAACAGTAGGGACGGGATTTTCCAACTGGAACTCCTGCGCGTATCTTTTCCCGCTTCAGCAAGATTACTCCAGAGTGTCAGCATATTTCCGGTGATGTTCATCTCCGAAACAGGCTGAGCCGGTTTACCGTTCTCTATAAGGAAACCTTCCACGCCATACGAGAAATCGCCGGTCGAACTGTTGCAGTTGCCTCCGTTGAGGCCGGTGACCAATATTCCTTTCTCTACGATCGAGACCAGTCCGTCCACGTCCTTGTCGCCCAATGGCATGGTGAGGATGGAAGGCGAACCGATGGTTGGGGCTGTATCCAGTTTATTGGCATTGTAGACATCTATATAGTACGTTCTCAGTACACCTTCCTCAAACACCGGCAACCGTCTGGTAGCTATTCCTTCGCTGTCGAAATATCGCGCGCCCGGCGACTGTGGAGTGTGCGGCTCGTCCGTCAGGCTCAGCTTATGGCTCGCCACCTTCTGGCTGAGTTTATTCAGCATGAACGAGTTGTTCTGTTGTATGGACGAGCCATATAAAGCGTTTATTACAGGCGAAAGCAGGCGCGATGAGTTCATATTATCCACCACCATCCGGTATTTGCCCGAAGTTGTTTTCTTCTGTCCCAGTTTGCGTATGGTGCGCTCCAGTGCTTTGGTTCCGATTCCTTTCTTTATTAACGTGTCATAGAAGATGGAAGAGTCATACCAGTATGATTCGGGACGCGCTTCGCTACCTTCTTCCTTTATACTTACACCGCCCAGCAGGCTATAAGACGAATTGGCGGTTTCTCCCTCAAAACCATTGCTGGCAATCATATATCTGGAACTTACCTGGTCGCTGTAGGAAGACGTGGAGGAGAGTATACGGCTGTCCTTACCCATTATTTCGTCGCATACCTGCATGGCCAGCGCTATTTTATCGTCAGGCCGTATGGAGTCGAAACGTTGGTCGAGCAATTGCAGATCAGCCCCTCCTCCCCGGTAATATAAAGACGGATCAGGCAGTGTGCGGGCTTTATCCTCCGCAAGGTAGCGGGTTGAGGCAATGCCGTCTGCGATGAACTTCTCCAACTCTTCCTTCTCCAACCGGTTTGTAGAGAATGAAGCATAGCGTCCGTCAACAAAGCACTGGATCGTCATGCCGCTTTCCGACGCCTGCGTGAGGCGGTCGATCTTCATATCGCGTATCTCGAAAGAACTGTTTGTTCCGCCGTAGATAATTATGCGCGAGGCCTGGCATCCATTTTTCAGAGCGAACTCCATCGCCCATTGAGCTAGTTTTTTCTTTTCGTTAGTTATCATATCAACTTTCCCCTCCTACTGTAAGTTTACTGACTAAAGCCGACGGCATGCCGCAGGTCACGGGGCATGACTGCCCGTCTTTGCCGCAGGTCCATGTGCCGTTATCCATCTGGTAATTATTCCCCACCATTGTGATGTCGGCAAGCGCTTTAGGCCCGTTGCCGATAATATTTATATCCTTTATCGGCTGGGTCAGCTTCCCGTTTTCTATCAGGTAGCCGTCCTTCACAAAGAAGGTAAAGTCGCCGGCGCCTATCTGCACCTGCCCGTTGGTGAAGTTGGCGGCATAGATACCGTTTTTCACGTTTGATATAATATCTTCTTCCGTCACATTCCCGGCTTCCATGTAGGTAGCCCGCATACGGGGTATAGGCATCATGCGGAAAGACTCGCGCCGTCCGTTGCCCGTAGAACGTATACCATAATGTTTGGCGCTGATGCGATCGTGCAGGTAACTGGCCAGAATGCCGTCTTTTACGATGTAGGTTTTTTGACCTTCCACTCCGTCGTCGTCTATGTTCACCGAGCCGCGGTTGAAGGGTATAGTCCCGTCGTCTACCACGTTGATATGTTCGTCGCAAACCTTTTTGTTCAATAAGTCTGAGAATATCGAGATGTTCTTCCGGTTGAAATCAGCTTCAAAGGCATGGCCTATGGCTTCGTGCAGCAAAATACCCGAACCTCCGGCCCCCATTACTACCGGCATCTCGCCACCTTTGGGTTTAACGGCCCTGAACAGTATGGAAGTCTTATCCACAGCCTCACGGGCGATGGTTTCAACGATATCGTCAGTTATAAATTCGGCCCCCATCCTGTAGGCGCGTGCGGCGTATGAGTTCTCTATCTTGCCGTTCTCCTGCATTATGCAGACAGCGCCTAACGTTGCCATCGGACGGTAGTCGTAGTACATCACTCCGTCAGAGTTGCAGAAAAATATGTGCGATGTAGTGTCGCCCAATGAAGCGTTTACTTTCATCACCCTGCTGTCCAGGGCAAAGATCCGGTCATTGATGGTCTGAAGACAGGGCGTTTTCTTCTGTATCGATATGCTGTCCCACGGTGTCTTAACGCTGTAATAATTGTTTACCACCCGACTCTCTGTAAGGTTTACCGGTGTTTTCACCTGACCGGCGTCAGCAATGCGTGCAGCCGTGCGCGCCGCTTTTATCATCTCCTCCGGGGTTATACTTTCCACGTAAGCATAACCGGTCTGATCGCCCGACAGTACACGTACACCCATCCCAAAGTCAATATAGGATGAAGCGCGGTTTACAGCGCCGTCTTGCAGCGCTACGCTGTTCTGGTACGAATGTTCAAAGAACAGGTCGGCATAGTCTCCGCCTTTTTCAAGTGCAGCGGCAAGCACTTTTTTTAAGTCGCCTTCACTCACTCTGAAGTGGTTCATGGCAAATGCAACGCCTGTAGCTTTGTCATTTGCCGCATTGACAACTCCGTCTAAAAAAGACGGCGCCGCTAAAGAACCAAGCATAACGGCGCCTCCTGTTTTAACAAAATCACGTCTGTTGTATTTCATATTTATGTTTATTGGTGATAGCCAGCAATTCCCCCATGTTATTGGGTTTTAATCTTACTGTTAAGTTTTTCGATCCTCATTTTTATCTCTTCAGCCTGTCTTAGCGCCTGCTGTATTTCAAATTTGAACCGCTCCTGCAGGGTTGCGTCAATAAAATTGGTAAGCAGGAGCATGTTTTTCTTTACTACTTCAATTTCTCTTGATGTCAGCAGTTTCCCTTCTTCTTCTATCAGGTTTTTAAGGTTCCAGAAAGCGTCAGACACTTTTTCGTAGGTTGATCTTTCCGAAGTTGTGTTACTAATAATGACCGGCGGCCTTTTCGTTCTTGACTTTTTGAGCTTGATATTATCCTCTTTCTTCTGCCTGTTAATACTGTCTATAACTTGTTGCTGGTCACGGGTTGGAGAGAAATCGGTTAATTTGTTTTTAATTTGCTCGATCTCGTTTACCCCGTAATTATCAGATAAATCCTTTGTTCTTCTTACGTTGTTTATGTAATTAATTATTGATTTAAATTCGTCTTTTTCAGTACCCGGCAATGAATCTATATAAAACTCTGCTGTTCTGTTCTTTATGTATCGCTTTATCTTGCCAAAATCAATTGCTTTCTTATCAGCTGCCATGATTATTTTTCCTTTGATTTAATGTGACTTTTTTACGTCCGGCAAATGTAATTAATATGATTCAATATGATTATACTGTTAACCTATTTTTTTATGATTTATAATTTGGTTTAAATAATGCCCTCCCTCCTGTTATGACCTGTGTCTTTAGCGGCAAAAACAGAAGTACGGTTGCAATCTCATGTATGATTAGGCGCTGGTTGTCGGTTACCGGTATGGTTATCCGTATCCGGGAGCCGGGCGGCGGATTGTGTTTAAGAGACAGGCCGTGGTAGTTTATCGCAGATACCGGAGATATATCAGCCCGGCCCATTGAGTGTTGAGAGCGCTGTTCATTGATGTTTTTTGCAAAAAACAGGTGTTTTTCGCCTAAAAGTAGTTCCTTATCGTCCAAACATACTTCCTTCTCGCCGAAACGTATGTACTTTTAGGCGAAACGTACCTAAGTTAACCTTAAAAGTAGGTACGAATCGATTAAAAGTACATACGTTAACCTTAAAAGCAGGTACGAATCAATTAAACGTACCTACGTTTGGCTTAAAGTAGGTACGAA
>JAISBL010000043.1 GCA_031266215.1 Tannerellaceae bacterium
GAACAAAAGAATTGTTGGAGGTGGCCATTGCTGATGCTTTAGATATAATTTCCGTATCGGATATTTTAGGATGGTTTGCCGAGGATGGATATAGTACACAATAAATTCAATTGCTATAAGAGCTGATATTCCGTAATGTAGTATCAGCCCTTTTAGCGATAGCATTGTACCTGCAAACAACAAAAGTATCACATGAGTAGAATTATATATTTTACCGGACAGCCTCTTTACTCCGGAGCCGGCTCTTTTTGAAGAAATGTATATAGGGAGGACTTACTTTTCAAAATAAAAACTATTCACGCCTGAAATCAGTAGGCAAAAGGTATTCATTTGTTTGTTTTTGGTTTTAGCGGACAGTAATAAATAAATATATTTGCGCACTCAAAATACGACGAAGAATCGGCAAACATCATGCAAAAACCATCCATACCCAAGGGAACAAGAGACTTTTCGCCACAGGAAATGGCGAAACGTAATTATATATTCGCTACCATCCAGGAGGTGTACCACCTCTATGGCTATCAGCAAATAGAGACCCCGGCAATGGAAAGCCTTTCTACCCTGACAGGGAAATATGGAGAAGAAGGCGACAAACTGCTGTTTAAGATACTTAACTCCGGCGACTGTTTCGACAGGATTACAGACGAAGAGTTACAGCAGCGCGACCCTGTGAAATTTGCCCTGAAATCATGCGAGAAAGGGCTCCGTTACGACCTGACCGTACCTTTTGCCCGGTACGTGGTGCAGCATCGCAACGATATCAGCTTCCCCTTCAAGCGCTACCAGATACAGCCCGTATGGCGCGCCGACCGACCGCAGAAAGGGCGATACCGCGAGTTTTACCAGTGCGACGCCGACGTCGTAGGCTCAGACTCGCTGCTGAATGAGGTGGAATTGATACAGATCATAGACGAGGTATTCCGCCGTTTTGGCATACGGGTGGTCATCAGGATAAACAACAGGAAGATCCTCGCCGGAATTGCTGAAACTATAGGAGAGTCGGGGAGGATAGCAGACATAACGGTAGCCATAGACAAGCTGGACAAGGCAGGATTGGAGGGCGTGAACGAGGAGCTTCGCTCCAAAGGTTTACAGGAGCAGGCCATAGAACGTCTGCAACCTGTTATCGGACTAACGGGGACAAACCAGGAAAAACTGAAGGAGCTGAAGCGAACGCTGGCCGCTTCGGAAACCGGACTGAAAGGCGTGTCGGAGCTGGAGTTCATCCTCGGCTGCCTTGAACATGACCGGCCGGGCTCCGTCATAAAGCTGGACCTGACGCTTGCGCGCGGACTTAATTACTATACCGGCGCCATATTCGAAGTGACAGCATCAGACGTTGAAATAGGAAGCATCACCGGCGGTGGTCGGTATGACAATCTGACCGGTGTATTTGGTATGGAAGGCGTATCAGGCGTAGGTATCTCTTTCGGAGCCGACCGCATTTTTGACGTATTGAATCAATTGTCGCTTTATCCTGACGGCTCGCTGCAGACCACACAATTATTGTTTGTCAATTTCGGGGCGGAAGCAGCAGCAGGTTTGCTCCCACTGCTAAGACAAATGCGTTCGGCCGGCATCCGCGTGGAACTTTATCCTGAAGCGATCAGGATAAAGAAGCAAATGAGTTACGCCGACGCCAAGAAAATACCATACGTAGCATTAGTTGGGGAAGATGAGATGACAGAAGGCAGGGTAAAGCTGAAAAATATGCTGGACGGTGCGCAGCGATTACTGACACCTGACGAACTAATCGCATATTTGTCATGAGAATGATAACATCTTGTCAGTTTTACGCGATTGGCATAAAATTCGCAAAGGGATAGTCAAAATAATATTATTAAGTATAATTACTAACATTTTTAAAACAACAGCAAGAATATGAACATTAAGCCTTTGGCAGACCGGGTACTGATTCGACCCGCTGCAGCAGAAGAAAAAACGGTTAGTGGAATCATCATTCCGGATTCAGCAAAAGAAAAGCCTCTGAAAGGAGAGGTTGTTGCTGTAGGTAACGGAACGAAGGAAGAAGAGATGGTGCTTAAACAGGGTGACCTTGTTTTATATGGCAAATATGCCGGTACGGAGATTGAGTTGGATGGCGAGAAGTACATCATTATGCGCCAGTCTGATATTTTAGCTATTATTTAACCTGCTCACAAATACGATTAATAATAAATATACATTATGGCAAAAGAAATTAAATTCAATATGGAAGCCCGCGACCTTTTGAAAAAAGGCGTGGATGAGCTGGCTAACGCTGTAAAGATCACGCTCGGCCCGAAAGGTCGCAATGTGATTGTAGAAAAGAAATTCGGAGCGCCTCAAATCACCAAGGACGGTGTAACGGTGGCTAAAGAAATAGAACTGTCCTGCCCTTACGAAAACATGGGCGCTCAGCTTGTGAAGGAAGTAGCGTCAAAGACCAACGACAATGCCGGCGACGGTACAACAACCGCTACGGTTTTGGCGCAGTCTATCATCAGCGTGGGACTGAAGAACGTAACGGCTGGCGCTAACCCGATGGATCTGAAGCGTGGTATTGACAAGGCCGTTGTAAAAGTAGTAGAACATATCGCCTCACAGGCTGAAGCCGTAGGCGACAGCCTTGAAAAGATAGAAAACGTAGCGAAAATATCTGCCAATGGAGACGAAAGCATCGGTAAACTGATCGCCGAAGCCATGAAGAAAGTGAAAACAGAAGGCGTTATCACAGTAGAAGAAGCCAAAGGCATCGAAACTACGGTAGACGTAGTAGAAGGTATGCAGTTCGACCGCGGATATATCTCCGCGTATTTCGCCACAGATATGGAAAAGATGGAAGCTAATCTGGAAAACCCATATATCCTTATCTACGACAAGAAAATATCCGTACTTAAAGAATTGCTACCAATACTCGAACAAGCGGTACAGACCGGCCGGCCGTTGCTGATTATTGCCGAAGATATTGACAGCGAAGCTTTGGCCACGCTGGTTGTCAACCGTCTGCGTGGGTCCCTGAAGATTTGTGCAGTGAAAGCTCCCGGCTTTGGCGACCGTCGTAAGGCCATGCTGGAAGATATAGCCATTCTGACAGGCGGTACTGTTATCTCCGAAGAAACAGGCATGAAGTTAGACAGCGCTACGCTGGATATGCTGGGTAATGCAGAAAAAGTAGTAGTAAATAAAGACAACACAACGATAGTAGATGGGGCAGGCGACAAAGACGCCATCCAGGCGCGTATCGGTCAGTTGAAGATGCAAATAGAAACTACCACGTCTGACTACGACAAGGAAAAACTGCAGGAACGCTTGGCCAAACTGTCTGGTGGTGTAGCTGTACTCTATGTAGGCGCTCCATCCGAAATAGAAATGAAAGAAAAGAAAGACCGTGTCAACGACGCTCTGAGTGCAACCCGTGCAGCCATTGAAGAAGGAACAGTCCCTGGCGGTGGTGTAGCCTATATCCGCGCTATCGCAGCAATAGATGGCCTGAAGGGCGAAAACGAAGATGAAACGACTGGTATTGAAATCGTGAAACGGGCTATCGAAGAACCGCTTCGCCAGATCGTGGTTAATTCCGGGAAAGAGGGCGCCGTAATCGTACAGAAGGTAAAAGAAGGAAAAGATGACTATGGCTACAATGCCCGTACCGACGTCTACGAAAACCTCTGCAAAACAGGTGTTATCGACCCGGCCAAAGTGACCCGTGTCGCCCTGGAGAATGCGGCCTCTATCGCTGGCATGTTCCTGACTACCGAGTGCGTAATTGCAGAAAAGAAAGAAGAAACGCCGGCTGTGCCAATGAACCCTGGTATGGGCGGCGGCATGGGTGGTATGATGTAATCACCTTATATCTCATAAGTATAATCAATCGAGTAGGAAGAAAATGAAGTAGTTTTCTTCCTACTTTCATTTTCCTCCTCTCACACTACCGTACGTGCCATTCGGCATACGGCGGTTTAATTTGTTTTCAAAGCATGACGATGCAGGTAATAATCAACCTTTGCGAGTGAGGGACTCTTTAGAGATAGCTCGGACGATACAGGTTTTGGTGACCATCCATTGATAGCGGTTTCCACAAACTGAAGTTCGTTTAGCCAACTCATCACTAATCCCAAGTTTACGCAACCCCCAAGCACGTTTCTTCGGGCTCTTCCACTGCTTCCAGATCACCACTCGTAACATTGTGCGAAGATGTTCATCTATCTTCGCCATCTTAATTTTCATATCCGATAGAGAAATATAGTTGATCCAGCCACGTATCACGGGGTTTAGAAGGGAGATACGGTCAGCCATGGAAATGCTCCGGTTACGTTTGCACAAACGCTTGAGTTTGTGTTTGAACTTATACACAGATATCTCGTGAGGACGCGCTGACCATTGCCTGGTGCTAGCATCCTTGTAGAAGCCAAAACCAAGGTACTTTAAGCCACACGGACCACATATCCGGCTTTTATCGGCATTGACCCTCAAACCAAGCTTCTGCTCTATCCAGCTTGTCACGGAGCACATAACTCGTTTGGCACTGGCTTCACTGCCAACAACGATAACACAATCGTCTGCATACCGGACATAATGCAAACCGCGCCGCTCAAGTTCCAGGTCAAGTTCATGAAGCATAACATTGCTTAGCAGAGGGACAGATTCCCGCCTTGAGGAGTACCCATTTCACTAGCCTCATAACGACTGCCGTTCATTACACCGGATTTCAGATATTTCCGGATTAAGGATTCTGTGTCCGGGTCGTGGATGACACGACCAACCAAACTCATTAAACGGTCTTGAGGGACATTGTCGAAGAACTTCTCCAAATCAATGTCTACTACTCATTCATAGCCCACATTTAGATAAGAGAGGAGCTGAACTATCGCCTGCTCACAGCTTCGACCCGGACGAAAACCGTAGCTGTGCGGTAGAAACTCTTTCTCAAACACAGGTGAGAGGACTTGCGTGATAGCTTGTTGGATCGTTCGGTCTATAACCGTAGGAATGCCAAGTTTTCGATGACCGCCCTGCTCTTTGGGAATTTCAACCCTGCACACAGGAAAAGGGCGATAGCTGCGACAGAAAATGGAGGCTTTTATGTCCGCCCACTTGGACGACATATAATCACTTAGGTCTTCAACCATTACACCATCGACACCTCCGGATCCGCGATTGCCGGTTACTCGACTTTGAGCAAGGGCAATATTTGAGTCGCACAGTATCTCTTCCAGTAGTCTCATACTTACATCTTTCTTAATTTCCGCTTCCATAGGATAGAGCCTATCTCCTACTCAATCAGGCAGCATTTACGTTTTCGCCTAATCAATCGTCGGCTTACAAATGGAACATGTGGTCTTCTTTCATGCACATAAAAGTAGCATCTTCATCCGTTTTGCTGTAAGAGTTACGATCGCCCAACTTCTCTAATTGTTCTTCATACTTCTCCAGGCGAGGAAGATAATCTTCCCGAAGCTTCTTCATCTGTTTTTGTTCGGCTTTATTCATGCAGGAGAACTGCTTATTAAGATTTATGACTTTTGCCCTTAACTCTTCGGAGTTGATACAGGGAAGTTCTTCTACCGAACGTTCCTGCTTGTCCTTTTCGATATGGTTGTCAACTTCTTCAGGAACTGATCTTATCCTGCTTTCCAACTTTGCCTTATTCTTCTCTACGCTGCCTCGCCAAACGAAGGTGTAACGATTCGAAACGCTCTCTATCTTCGTACCGTCTATATATTGAACATCAAGGCTGACATAACCGGCTTCTGCCAAAAGAAGGACAATGCCTGTAAACATATCTTTGATGTCGTCTTTAAGACGCTTGCCGCGAAAATTGTTGATAGTACGGAAATCGGGAGTGTTATTACCGGCAAGCCACATGAAGTGAATGTTTTCTTGCAAAGCTTGCCTGATGGAACAGAAAGACCAATAGAACATCCCGCGGATTCAGACAGACAAAAATCATGTTATAGTGGTAAAAAAACTCATAACGTGAAAAATGACCTGCCGTGCACACCTTCAAAACGTATATTGTGGCTTTCAAAGACCTGCGACGGGCGTGTTCATGATAAAAAAATAGTTGATAAACAACCGTTGAGTTTACCAACAGGAATTACTTTATGGCAAGATACCGGATTTCAAGGATATAAACCTGAAAACGTTATAGTCAAAATGCCGGCAAAGAAACCTAAAGGCAAATCTTTATCTGATGCACAGAAAGAAAAGAACAAAAGAATCTCCGGTTTTCGCATCCTTGTTGAGCATGCCATTGGCGGTGTCAAAAAATGTCGTATTGTCAAAGAACGTTTTAGATGCCGCAAGTTCGGATTTGATGACTTAGTCATGCTTATCGCTTGCGGACTCCATAATTTTAAAATTTCAATGTCATTGATTTTTAATCATGTATGAATTTATTGAATATAATGTCTAATGTTAAGGAACTCATTAATATATTATTCAGAACTTAACAGCCCTGCGTTATCGCCTGGAGTCGTCCACCTTCTGTCCGAAGTGGCAGGGGGCGTCTTTGTGTCATAAACTGCTATGAGACTGTTAACGTCTGCCTTTGTGGGAACTTTCCATCCGTCAGGACAGGGGCCCTGCACATTTGCGCCTGATCAGAGCTCGTCATTCTTCGGAGATAACCAGTCGCCGTTGCATAAGATGACTTTTTTGCTCAGATCATCTGCTTCAAGAAGGTCTGCTATAGCGTCGGTTTCTACATTATATGTGCCTTTGTAAAAACCGGTAGTACGCCCCCACTGGATATACAGACCCACCTGAGCGTCGGTTGGCTGAGTAAGGGTAACCGCTTCCATCCTGGTTGCCCCCACGTTCACCGACGCCCAGTACCTGCCCGCTTTAAGCACCGGCTTGTACGATCCTTCGGTAGGGTAGCGTTCGTCGTTATAAGCCGATACGCTTATAATGCTGACGGAATCCTTATCGCCGGTCGTACCTGTGAGCCTGACCTTAAGGTCAACAGGCACTTTCGTTATGGGCATACTGATAGTGACAGTGCTCATGTAGCCGGAAGTGCCGGCGTAAGTCACCTGTACCGGGTCACTGATACCGACACTGATAGCTTCAGCATATGTACCGTGAATGGGTTCAATCGAGGCGGGGGTAGGTTTGACATTTGATGCACTCACATAATACAACTGTGCGGATGCAGAGGCAGTAGCATCGGAATAATCCACTATGCTGTAAGTCACGTTACGGGTGCACCATATATTTAATGTTGGATACATATAAACCACCATATAGTTAGAAACCATCACGTACGTGATGAAATAATTGTGAAATATAAAAGGATTTCTTTGCGTTTTTTTCATATTTGTACGTGAAAACATCCGACAACAAAGTGTATAGTTGATTAATATACAGATATATGAGCATTTCGGAAGTAATAGTCTCCGGCGCCGGCAAATAGAATGGAAGTACAGGTAAAAAATTTAGTTGCATAGATAATCCTGTTACACAGATTGTGAATCGCCAGTTTGAATGGTCAATACCCAAAGACCTGCCGGATCGGCTGACAGGCAATCACAGCCGGCGACATACACTGATATACAAGTGACGGACGGCAGAAGAATCGAAGGCTGACAGGCAACTGCCGCAACACACTGCTTAAACCTGCATACGGCCTGTGTCTCATCAGAGTAAACCGCATTGCCCTGAACATGCTTAAAAATGAGAAAACAGCAAAAGCCGGAGTGAGGGGCAAACGATTAAAAGCAGGATGGGATAATAAATACCCGGGCAAACTCCTGATAAATCATATGCGCCGACCCTGCTGTTGGGTTGTAAGTATTTGCCTCAGAGAAAAAAATAACATACTTTTGCAGTGCAAAAATCACCTTTAATATTACGATAATGAGCGCACAAACTCCTTTTTTGGTGTTCTCGGGGACACATTCCAGGTACCTGGCAGAGAAGATCTGCAACAGTCTTGCATGTCCGTTGGGACAGATGAATACGCAGCATTACGCCGATGGAGAGTTCTCGGTTTCCTACGAAGAATCCATCCGCGGGCGCGATGTCTTCCTGGTTCAATCCACTTTCCCCAACTCAGACAAGCTCATGGAACTGCTCCTGATGATTGATGCGGCCAAACGCGCCTCGGCGCACTCCATAATAGCAGTCGTACCATACTTCGGCTGGGCCAGGCAGGACAGGAAGGATAAACCCCGCGTCTCTATCGCGGCCAAGCTCATTGCCGATATGATGAGTACGGCAGGTATAAACCGTCTGATAACAATGGATCTGCATGCCGACCAGATACAGGGGTTCTTCAATGTGCCGGTAGACCACCTGTACGCTTCCTCCGTTTTCCTGGATTACATCAAACGCGAACTGCCGATGGACAAACTGGTTATCGCCACTCCCGACGTGGGAGGCACCAAGCGTGCCAGCAGCTATTCCAAGTATCTGGAAATCCCTATGGTTATATGCCATAAATCGCGCATGCGCGCCAATGAAGTGTCCGAGATGAGGATTATCGGAGATGTGGAAGGACGGGATGTGCTGCTGGTAGACGATATAGTCGATACGGCGGGTACGATCACTAAGGCCGCAGACCTGATGATGGAGAACGGAGCAAAGTCGGTGCGTGCCATAATCAGTCACGCCGTCATGTCAGACCCCGCTTCGATGCGCGTAGACCAGTCTTCTCTCACTGAAATAATATTTACCGACTCTATTCCCTATTCCAAGAAGTGCGATAAAGTCAAGATTCTTTCTATTGCCGATATGTTTGCGGAAGCTATCCGCCGCGTTTGCAACGACGAGTCAATAAGTTCGCTTTACATCATCAAGTAAGTTTGTCCCCTCTCAGTTCATCCGCTATGTTTTGATGATACTGCGCTTGTTTTTTATTGCCCAGGTGATGATAAGCCTGGGCTAAGTATTCGTGCGTGGCCGCATGTCCGGCTTTTATGGAGGCCGCTTTGTCAAAGTCGGCTATGGCTTCGTCATAATATTTGAGCAGGAGCAGGCACTTTCCTCTGTTGTAGCGGGCTTTGAAGGAGCGAGGGCTTAACCTGACGGCCTCGTTGAGGCAGGTCTGTGCAGCATGGCAGTCGTCGGCATCCATGAGTGTGATGCCTTTTCTTATCCAGGCGTCTACGAAGGAAGGGTTTAGTTTCAGGGCTTTGTCGAAGTTGCGGATTGCCGCGTTTGCGTCTCCGGCTTTGATGATGCACTCGTTGCCCATGAGATAGTATTCGTGCGCATATTCTTTTTGCGCTTCGCGTTGTTTTGACAGCTCGTCTCTGAGGCGTTTTATTTCTTTTTCCTGCTTGTTGACCAGTTGCAGCTTCATTCTTAACAGACGTTTGGCGGAAGGGGTTACCAACAGATCGTTCCGTTTCGAGGCGGCAGCCGAGAAGGCTTCGACAGCTTCATGCATATCCCTTTTGTCAAACGAATGAGCCGCCTGCGCATATAGTATCTCTGCTTCACTCTGGCGGATGGCAGCGTCGATAATCATCCTGTCGTTAAACTTACGGCTGAAGTCGGTTATTTCTTTACGTATGAAGATATCGCGTTCCGTAATTTTCCCTTTCAGCACCAACCCTTCCAGCGAAGCGCACCGGCTCAGCGCCACGTAGGTCTGCCCTCCGGCAAAGACGCCTCCTGTCAGGTCTATCACCACACGGCTGAAGGTCAGTCCCTGGCTTTTATGCACCGTAATGGCCCAGGCCAGGCGAAGGGGAAGCTGGCGGAAAGCGCCTACAATTTCTTCTTCTATCCTTCTCTCCTTTTCGTTGTACCTATACCTGTAATTATTCCACAAGGTCTGCTCGACGTGGTGCTCTTCTCCGTTTTCAAGCAGGACGAAGACGTTTCCTTCGGCGTCAATCCCAGATACCATTCCAATCGTCCCATTCACCCAGCGCCTGTTGTGGTCGTTGTCGATAAAGATGACCTGCGCCCGTTCTTTGATTGACAGATGTAGCTGCGTGGGTAACGACGATTCGGGGAAATCGCCCTCTATCTCTCCCCTGCATACACATTCTTCGCCGGGGAGTTCTTTCAGTTTCTTTTCATTGATATAATCCACCTGGTCGCGGCGGGTGGCTAAGGTGACGTACATATCTTCATTCCGGGGAACAAAGGAAGGTGAAAAGCGGGAGTTCAGTTTCTCAAGATCTTCCTTCTGAGGCGTGTTATCGCGTATCTTATCCAGGATATGGATAAATGCAGGATCGGTTTGGCGGTATACTTTCTGCAACTCTATCGGTACCAGGTTTATCTCCTTAAATACATGTGCCGAGAAGAAGAAGGGATTGGAGTAGAAAAGGCTTAATATATCTTTCTGATCGCCTGGTACAACCGGTTCCAACTGATAGACATCGCCTACCAGCAATAGTTGTTTGCCGCCAAATGGCAGGCGCATATTTTTGGAGAATACGCGCAGGATACGATCTATACAGTCGATAATATCCGCCCTGACCATAGATATCTCGTCAATGATTATCAGCTCTACGTTGGAGATAATCTTTTGCTTTGATTTATTGTATTTAAGGAAGTCGAAGATACGTCCGTCTTTCGCGCTCAGGTCGGGGTCGTCGGGCAGCAGCGGGCGGAAAGGGAGCTTAAAGAATGAATGCAGCGTGACGCCGCCTGCGTTTATGGCTGCTATACCGGTAGGCGCAAGCACAACATGCTTCTTTTTGGTATGCCGGCAGATGTATTTTAAAAAAGTGGATTTACCCGTACCTGCTTTTCCTGTAAGGAAAACAGATTGCCGGGTGTGGGTAATCAGTTGTAAGGCATCCTGAAACTCTTTATTATTCGTGTCAAGCTGAAATTCCAACGAATATTATTTGTTACGGGTATACAGCCAGGCATCCTGATACTTCGGGGTTTGTTTGATTTTAGCAAGGTAGGCTTCAGCCCTGGTCTTGTCGGTGAATTTGTCTGCATAAACCCGTATTTTGTCTGACACAAGCACTTTGTTGACGTTTTTTATACCTGCGCGTTCTGCTTTTAAGGCTAGCTCTTCAGCCTGCTTTCTGGTCTTAACGCTGCCTATTACTACGTAGTATACCGGTAGCTTGACCGTCGCTTTTTCAGTTGTCCTGCGAGCAGAAGGAACGGAGGCGTTGAGAGTTGTTGTTTTAGCTGTAGCCGTAGCCTTAGCTGCGACCGGCAGAACGGCTTTATCCTTATTGGGAGACGCCGTCTTTACTATTTCCACCGGTATGAAGCTTGCGGTATAGGATGAGGGATTTATTTCTTTTACAGGAGTGGATACCATCAGGAACAGGGCGATTGCGGCGGCGGCTGATGCTGCTCCGTGCAGGATGCTGCGGTTGACAGGGATGTAATAGGTATTCTTTTTGGCCGGAGCGGAGGCTTCGTTTTCCCGCTGCATATCTTCCCATGCTTTGATACGGAAGGCAGACAGTCCGTATGAATCTATGCTGAAGATTTCGATGTCGCCCGACTGGAAGATTATCTGCCCTTCTGTTTCCCTGCGTAGCGTGCCTATATTACCCAGCGATACTCTCAGTTCCCTGAACAGCAGAGATTTTATTTCTTCCACATCTTCTTCCAGCATGCGGTAGGCCCGTTGGAAACTCACGCCGTAGGCATCCATGTATTTTTCTGCCAGCAGGCCGTCGTTATATTTCAGACCGGAGTTGAACACTACTTCCTTGTGCATTGGACGGAACAAACCATTTTCAGCAACGTACGATGCTGATGCCGACTGCAGGACAAATCCGCCAAGCTGGGGGAGGATTACGCAATCGCAGGTTTTAAGCAGGTGTTCGAGGTGTGGAATTATTCTAAGCATGTGGCAAATATACACATTATCTGACAGAAACAAACTTTTTGCAATAAATTTCGTAATTACTTAAGCGTTTTAACAATCTCATTCTTACAATACGTAACATCCACTTGCTGAGGAGGCGCCGGGGGGGGATGGAGTATGTCATCCGGAAGCCGGCGGACAGTAGCCGGCTCTCCGGTTTAATGACGGTTTATCCTTCTCACAGCCATCTGTTTTACTTATACCATGAGGAATAGAGGTGATAGTTGCGGGCTATTTTCTGGTTTATCTCCCGGGACTGTGCGGGGTCTACCTTCTTGACAAATTTGGCCGGGACGCCGGCGTATATGCAGCCCGCTTCTACAACCGTGTTGCTGAGCACCACCGAGCCAGCGGCGATGATGGCGCCCTCGCCTATGACGGCATGATCAAGCACTACGGAACCTATTCCAACCAGCGCGCCGTCGCATATCCTGGCCCCGTGGATGGTCACGTTGTGACCCACAGATACGTCGTTTCCTATCTCAATAACAGATTTTTCGTATAGCGTATGCAGCACTGACCCATCCTGTATGTTCACGCCGTTTCCTATCCTGATGGAATTCACGTCGCCGCGCAGAACCGTTCCGAACCATATACTGCAACCTTCTCCAATCTCTACATCGCCTATGATGACGGCATTGTCTGCCAGAAAAGTGCCTTTCCCTATCCGGGGAGTGAACCCCCTGAGAGTTTTAATAAGAGCCATTATTATTTATTGTTTAAATTAATTGTGTTTTTATCCTTAGCCATCTCTGCTCTTCTTCGTCGAGCGCCGGGCTTAGCTTTTCTAATACCATGCGGTGGTAGTTGTTCAGCCATTCGCGTTCACCGCCGGTGAGCATGGAGACTATGATAAGGCGGGTGTCTATCGGGCATAGCGTAAGGGTCTCGAAGCGCAGGAAGGTGCCGAAATCCGTTTCGCAGTCTTTGCAGACTGTCATCATATTCTCAATCCGTATACCGTACCTGCCCTCGCGATACAGTCCCGGCTCGTTGCTAAGCACCATGCCGGGCAGAAGCTCTGCGGGATTTTCCTCGCGACGTATGCTCTGGGGCCCTTCGTGCACGCAGAGGCAATGACCGATGCCGTGACCGGTACCGTGACCGTAGTCCATGCCGGCATCCCAGAGGGCTTTGCGGGCAAAGGCGTCAAGTTGCGATCCGCGCGTCCCGGCGGGGAATTTACACCGGGCCAGACTGATATGGCCTTTGAGTACGAGGGTGAAGTCTCTTTTAGCCTCCTCTGACGGATTTTCGTCCAGCGATACGGTTCGCGTCATGTCGGTTGTGCCGTAAAGATACTGTGCGCCAGAGTCGATGAGCAAAAGCCCTTCGGGGCGTATGACGGCGTCAGTCTCTTCCGTGGCCGAGTAATGAACCACGGCTCCGTGGGCGGCATATCCCACGATACTGCGAAAGCTGTCAGACAGGTAGTGCCTGCAGCGGGCGCGGAAGTTGGACAGTTCCCGTGCGACGTCCGTCTCCGTCGGCCGCGACCCGGCGCGAAGCCCGTTCTCCAGCCAGATGAAAAGGCGCGTCATAGCCAGGCCGTCCAACTCAGTGGCGTTTCTGAAGCCGTCCAGTTCGACAACATTCTTTATACTCTTCAGGTGGCCGACGGCAGTGACGCCCTCCACTATGCGACAATGTTGCGGGATGGCGTTAAAGAGCGCTGCGCTGGTCTTTTTCATATCCACTTCCAGACGGAGGCCTTCGGAGAGGCCCGGCAGGTATCGGGTTATGCTGTCATAATCTTCTATGCGTACGCCTGCGCAGGTGAGATTGTCTTTCGTCTCAGAATCCAGCTTGCCGGGGCTGATGAAGATGACCGACGCTTTTTCGCTTACAAAAGCATAGGCCATGACCAGGGGAGTATACTCTACATCGTAACCGCGGATGTTGAACGTCCAGGCAACTTCGTCAAGGGCGCACAGCAGCACGGCGTCAGCCCCGTCGTGCCTGAGCCGGCCGGCAATATCCTCCAGTTTGTCTTTTACCGTTCGCCCGGCTATATCTTCGTGCATATTATACGACTCTCTGCCGGGGAGGCCCGGACGGTCGTCCCATATCTCGTCAAAAAGGTCGGCCGAGGCATCCAGGCGTATACCTGCGCCGGATAATACATTATTTAATGTGCGGGCGTCGGCGGCGCTGAAAGACTTTCCGTCTACACCGGCCACGTAGCCGGCGGAAAGCTCTCCAGTCAGGAAGTCATGTACAGAGAGGCTGCCCGGCAGTCCGGCCCTGTACAACTCTATGCCCGTACCTTTGATCTGGGCGGCAGCCTGGATGAAGTAGCGTGAGTCGGTCCACAACCCGGCCTTGCCGGCGGTTACTACCAGCGTCCCTGCCGAGCCGGTAAAGCCGGACAGCCACTGCCTCGTCATCCACCTTTCAGGCACGTACTCGCTCATATGGGCATCCGAACCGGTTATGATGTAGGCCGCCATTCCCTTCCGCGCCATAGCCGCCCTCAGGGCCGCGAGTCGTCTTATGTTATTTATTGCCATACTTTTTCAAGTTTGCCTGCAAAAATATAGAAATGTTTGTATAACGCAAATGACGGTTGGAGGGGCGTCACAGGCCCGTCTAACCCGGCATTGACATGTCTGTTAACCCAGGGTTGACCGGTGGTCACTTTCCTGTCTGCATGCCGTTCCTGGGATCAGCGAAATATACGCGGATTGATATGATGAATGTTTGTATCGGCTTAATGCCGGAAACGGTGAACTATCGGGATGGGAGTAGTGCAGTGGAGGTGAACTTCAGGGAGGATTTTGATGAGGGTATATCGTTGATATACAGTAGCTTTGTCACGTAATTTAAATTTATTCAATATGAGACATCCTGGTTTTTTCTCGTGGCGACGCTCATCGCCACATCCGCCTCCGGCAGGTCAGGCGATTTTGAAGAAGGAGGCGCGACTATCGAAAAGGGACGGCTCGCCTTCGTCCTTCCCGATGCAGGGAGGGCCGTTACTTACGCCGCCGGTGAAGGCGCTGAAAACGGCGCCGATAATGATCTCCCCCGGCATTTATACCAAAATTACGCATTAGTGATTTTGGCAGTTAAATCAATGGGATAACCTGCACCGACAGACTGGAGGCTGAGATGCGTTTATTTTTATTCTATTTCCTTTTGCTTATAATCCCTTATCCCGAAACTCCGGCCAGAAGGCGGCCGGCAATAGCAGGGATGGCGGCGGAGGGCTTAATAACAAAACTCATGCAGCGTTGGCGTTAAGGTTTTTACGCCATACACACGTTAATTCACGTTTGCGATAATAATAAACAGATAACGGCCATTTCATTTTATTTCAGTACCGCTTCTTAGTAGGAAGCGGTACTGAAAGATAATTTTTGCGGCTACAAATGTGCAAAAGAATTTGTAATCAGCAATATAATTCAATAAATATTT
>JAISBL010000119.1 GCA_031266215.1 Tannerellaceae bacterium
GCGTACGCCCGAAGGCCGTACATTTGTCCGGAGCCGTCTTTCACCTGTGCGCATATACGCAATTGAGGCATTGCCGTTATATCTGTTCCCATTTACTGAAGGCCCGGTCTTTATCCGTGTTACTGTCATGGCTATCAGATGCCGTTACCATAAGGAAACGCGATTAATATTTTCCTGCTTTAAAATTTAAACACGCCTCTAATAAATGAAAATATATCTAAATGCGTTTGCTCTGACCTGAATCCGGACATGCCTGCAAATTTTTCACATTGTACTTTTAGATAAATTTAAAGCAATTGCTACCTTTGATGCGAAATTTTAAATGATTTGCCTATGAAATAAATCAAACAACGAGGACTGACCCTCAATTACTAAAATATAAAAATAGCGATTTGCTGCTATTCTTGAAGTTCAATTTCCACTGTGTAACCCTTAATTTGGGGTTCTATCTCAAGAATAAGTTTGCGAACGCCGTGTATACGGCGTGGAACAACTTGCCAGAGATAGAGGCGTGGAAACCTGAACTTCAGACAGGATGTATCCACGCTATTTTTATGGCTATAAACGAAATTGTTAATTTAAATTTAGTATTTATGAAAAATTACATGAAATTCATTTGTGTCTCCCTTTTCCTGTCCTTAGCAGGTGTGGGACAAATTTGCGCACAGCAGGGTAGTTTGAAAGGAACGGTCGTTGACACAAGAAGCGAACCGATTATTGGCGCCAATGCTATGATTAAAGGAACGACTACCGGTACAGTTACCGACATGGATGGGAACTTTACCATTGAAGCGAAAAGAGGCGATGTCTTACAGGTGTCTTACATCGGATTTGCGACGAAGGAGGTTACCGTTAATGACCTCTCTCCCGTAACAATAACTCTGGAAGAAGACAGATTGTCTCTTGATGAGGTTGTTGTTGTGGGCTATGGAACTCAGAAAAAAGTTAACCTCACGGGTTCTATCACAAACATTAATACGGAATATCTGAGCAACATCTCAACCACAAACCTGTCAAACACCCTTGCCGGAAGGGCTCCGGGCGTTAACATTGTCGGCAACTCCGGCATTGTCGGCGGATCCTCCGAAGTCAGGGTACGCGGAGGCTACGATGAGCCGCTGTACGTAATAGACGGCATCGTCAGGGACAAGGCGGCATTTGATGCTCTTGAAGCGAATGAAGTAGACCAGATTTCGTTCCTAAAGGACGCTGCAACATCATCCGTTTACGGGAGCCAGGCGGGCAACGGCGTTGTGCTGGTTACCACAAAGACCGGCGTGATAAACAGCAAACCGGTCTTCAGCTACCAGGGGAGTTATACGTTTATGGCCCCGACGAAGAAACTGCTTGCCGACGCAATTACGGCTACAGACGAACTTACATATCAGAATGACGTAATTATAAACCGGAACCGGAATAACGGAACGACTCTTGCCCTTCCTAACGGTGATGACGAGTTTGCTTATTTCAAAGACAGAACATATAGCGTTAATGACTGGATATGGCAGACGCCCTGGAACACGAAACATTCGTTAAGCATAAACGGGGGGAACGGATAAGGTTCAGTATTTTACAATCCTGAGTTACATCGGCGAAGAAGGGTCATATGTTACGCTTGACAATAAAAAGTTCAATGTACGTTCTAACCTGACGGCACAAATTACAGACTTTATTAAAGCGGGCCTCAACATTTCGGCCAATCAAAGCAACAGCAACAAGTTCCTATGGCCGTTTGCCAATTTGCTGTCGGTTGAATCGCAAACGGTAGCCGACCTTTACCGGTGTTCTTTTAACTGGCCGAGAACTTATCCGTTTTATGTGGAGGCTGACGGAACGCCGGCCAACCGTGTGACGGAATACCCGTTGGAAGTCCCTGTCGGCAGTTGGAACATGTGGAACGTTATCGACCAGATCGTCGGCGACAGGTACAACAAAACAAGAGACCGTAAGTTTAATGGGATACTTACGCTGGACATTAGCCTCGACAAACTTATTAAGGGTTTATCCACCAAATTTGTAGGAAGCTATCTGGCAACAGACAATATGAACAAGCAGTATCTTACGTTCCAGAACAATTACACCTTTATATCCAGAGATCCTTCAGGGAACAGGTTTATCCCTGCGGCGCCGGACCCTACAAAGATGTCGGTATTTTCATTTAACAACACCCAGGAATTTCTTGATTATACGACACAGACATACTGGGAAAACCAATTGAACTGGTTCCTCAATTACGCCAACACATTCGGAAAACACGACATCAACGCTTCGGTTATTTTTGAACATTGGCAGAGAGGCGGCGAACAGATAAATGCCCGCGGCGAAAACCCGATCACCCATTACGACCAGATGTTTGTTTACTCAAACGACAGGGATTACCGCTGGGGAGATGCCGTTGAACGCAATGGCGGAAGGCTGTCATGGATCGGCCGTGCATCTTATAACTACGCCCAGAAATACATCGGCGAGGTCTCGTTCAGGTACGACGGCAACTACCTCTTCCCCGAAGATAAAAGATGGGGATTCTTCCCGTCAATATCCGCAGGATGGAGGATAAGTGAAGAATCGTTTATGGAATCCGTCGACTGGCTGGACAACCTGAAGGTTCGCGCTTCTTACGGGACAACCGGTAATGAGATATATATCAACAACGCAAGGATGCGCGAGATTTACGGAACTATCCGTAATGACTTCAAGATTAACGAAAAAATCTCCCCCTTCACCTATCTTCCTAACTACGTGACAGGAGAATCCTATATCTTCGGTACCGGAAAGTATATCGGCCTGACCCAGGGAGCGACACCCAATCCGGGCGTGACATGGGCGACATCAACCACCTATAATGCCGGTATCGACGCTACTGTTTTGGATAACAGGCTTTCGGGATCGATCGACGGGTTTATCCGTGTTGAATCTAATATTCTTACCACACGTATTGTAACGCTGCCCGACAACTACGGCCAGAGCCTCGCCCCCGAAAACTACGCCCAGCGTTCATGGAGGGGTATTGAATTTGAGGGGATGTGGAAAGACAGGGCTTCCAAAGATGTTTCTTACTCTGTTTACGGAAATATCGGATACACCGTTGACCGGTGGGATAAGATTGACCAGGAAGCAACATACCTGCCCGGCGGATCGCTCGAAGATATGAGTCTGGTAGGCGGGCCGCTTAATGTCATCACGGGATATAATACGCTCGGAATGATCCGTACTCAGGAGCAGCTTGACGAACTGCTGGCGAGCGGCGTTACCTATTGGGGCAGGAAACCGTACCTGGGAGGTCTTTATTTTGAAGATATTCGCGGAGACGGCTACTCAAAAGGCCCGGATGGAAAGGTGGATGGGAATGACATACAAATACTTTCAAAGAGCGCTTATCCAAAGATCAATTTCGGCTTTGGCGGCAGCGTGACGTGGAAGAATTTCGTCGTTGATCTGCATTTTAACGGCGTTGGGAAATATGACCGTATGGTCGGCACATCCGGCGGCGGCGATGGTACGCACTCAGGAGGGTTCGCGCAATATGGCGGAACGGTCAGACCGTATTTCCCCATCTGGGCGACCGGTAACAGTTGGACAATCGACAATCCGAACGCTCCATATCCGGCAGTTGTCGGAAGCTCCTGGTATGAATCGGGAACAGGGAACCAGTCGTTCTGGATCAGGAACGGCGCCTATGTCAGGCTGAAGAATCTCAATGTGGGCTATAACATACCCAAAGCTGTTACCAGGCTGCTGGGACTTTCTTCGGCCCAGGTGTTCTTCAACGGGACCAACCTGTTTGTTATATCCCCGTTAACGGAATTTCATGACCCCGAACAGGATACCTATGACAGTTACCCTTTGATGAGGTCGTTTACTTTTGGATTAGACATTAAATTTTAAGAGGAGATAGAAAAAATGAGAACACTGAAATATATTTTAATATCTGTTTCCGCGCTGTTCATATCAGGTTGTAACACACTGGACGTAGAAAATATTTACAACTACGATGCGGAATTGGTCTGGAATGATGAAAGTCTTGTCAACTCCTATCTTGCCGATCTGTATTATCACATTTATGGAACGCAGAGCAATACGAGCGACGCAAACAGCGAGCAAATGACGGGCATTTACTGGTATGCCGACAGGGTGACCATCACCAACGGAGAGGGAAAACTGTGGGATTATACAAACATCCGTAAAATAAACGAAGGGCTTCAGGAACTGGAAAGCAGTACACTCGGTCAGGACTTCAAAAACAATATCAGGGGACAACTGCTATTCTTACGGGGATATCTTTATTCAAAAATGGTATTTCGTCACGGAGGAGTGCCGTATATAACGATCCCACAGGACAGGGAAGCAGACGACCTTTATGTGCCGAGGAATAGCACGGCCGAATGTTTCAACCTTATAATTAAGGATATTGACGAAGCAATAACGCTCCTTCCCGAATACATCCCAGGCTCGTCGAATGATTTCGGAAAGGTCCACGGAGCATACGCTCTGGCATACAAGGCCATCGTGTTGCTGTGGAAAGCCTCTCCCATCTTTCACCCGGGCAATCCTTACGGCAACTCCGACTGGCAGGCGGCGTACAGCGCCACCAAAGAGGCGTACGAAAAGCTTACCGGTTACGGATACGGGCTCGAACCGGAATTTAAAAACATATTCCTGAACGAGGGAGGGCCGGAAACGGTATTTTCCGTCATAGCCATCTATCCTAACAGGACGTTTGACTATCTTGCCTGGGGCGCAAGGCCCGGCAGCGAAGCCCGTGCGCAGGCTTCATGCGGAATTACATGGGAATATGCCAAAGCCTTTCTGATGAAAGACGGAAAGAGATGGGACGACCCGTCGTCAGGATATTATACCGGCCCAGACGAAACCGGGTTCGCCCAGCATTTCTGGGAGAACAGAGACGACCGCTTCTATGCTTCACTGCTGTGGAACGGCGCATTGTATGAAGTCGGCGGCAAGTCGGGCAACCGCCAGTATACGGCGCTTGGATTGTGTAACACGCTCGACGATTTTGGAACCAATCCCAACGCAAGTATCAATTCTACCAACCTCGACAGGTATTCGGGAATTTTTCAAAGAAAGTTTGACGACCTGAAATTGTCTCAGGCCACCAGCCTTCAGTATGATATTGACTGGATACTGCTCAGGTTCGCCGAAGTTATACTGAATTACGCCGAAGCTGCCAGTGAGACGGGTAACACCTCCGAAGCGATCGGGTTATTGAAACAGATACGCGAACGGGCGGGCGTTGAAGCGGGCGCTGACGGCTCCTATGGAATTGGAACCCCGGGCAGGGAGCAATTGCGCGGACTTATACTTGCCGAGCGGAACATTGAATTCGGCTTTGAAGGGAAAAGGTATGATGATCTCAGAAGGCTCCGTGAAATAGGAATACTGCACAATAGCATTAAACACGGGCTTGAGGCGATTGCCATTAATCCTGACGGAACGGAAATGAATATGGGCGAAGCGCTGGGCAAATGCAATGCCGAAGAGCTTGTCGAGTCGGATTTCAGGTATGTTATTCACCAGATCCCTTTCAGCGGGGTTAAGGTTAATGAAATTCCCGATGTGGACAGATACACCATTTATCCCATCCAGCAAAGCGTACTTGAGAAGAACCATAATATTGAGCAAAACAGCAATTGGGGAGGAAGTTTCAACCCCACGCTGGAATAACGACTAATGTGAAGGCGGTGGTCAAATCAGGCCACCCCTTCTTTTTTTTAATTCAATGTGTTTGCCCTGCAATTTTAGACCGGTTATTTGCAGGATTAAATATAATGTTTAATTTTGGCCCCGGAAATAATGCCCGGGTGGCGGAATTGGTAGACGCGCTCGTTTCAGGTGCGAGTGTTTTTGCGGACGTGCAGGTTCGAGTCCTGTTCCGGGCACAGTTAAAAAAGTCCTTTGGCCGTTTTGTTTTTGCCCTTATATACGCGCAGGTGGTGGAATTGGTAGACACGCTACTTTGAGGGGGTAGTGCCGGTTACGGTGTGTGAGTTCAAATCTCATCCTGCGTACATCACAAACTTTAAGATTTATTTTTACAGGAGCGCTTTACGGCCCTCCCTCTCCGCTATCGACGAAGGGGCGCAGGGTAATGCAGAGGGCGCCTGTGGCGCCGTTTTATCAGTAGTGGTCCGTCGGCCATGACGGGGGACGGTTCTTGGCGGCGTTATACTTGTACCTGCAATCAGAGCACGCTCTTCCTATCGACGAAAGACCGTCCAGGAACGGTAAAACCGGGGGACTGTTCCTTTCATACAGGCATGGACTTTCCCGGAAGTTATCATTGTTATATTTGGGTTCGTAGTATAAGCCGTTTTCGGGGATGAAGATGTCTTTACGTGTGACTGAGGTTACTTCCACAAAGCCGATGACAGGGCATCCGGGATCGGTGAGGCAGCGTATATTGCCGTTTATTTCGCCGGGGATGGGTGAGAAAATGCTGCCGCTCTGCTCTACATTGGTCTGCATATTGGAGAAATAATCATAGGCCTCTTTTCGGATGGCTGTCTGGTATACTTCGAGATTATAAAGGATGGACAGCTTCTCATTATCGCATGAAATAGTTATCAGCGGATGCTGATAGATGAGATTTTCGGCCAGAACTTCAGACGTGGCTATCATCAGGGCCTTCGAACTGTCGCGCCCCCAGCAGTAATAAAAGTTATCCGGCCTTTTTAATGTCAGACTACCGAACCAAATCAGATTTGCAGGACTTGCTTCCCGTGTGCCCGACGGAAAATAACCCCAGAGGGCATACTCTGACTTTACCTCCCATGTTTCGAGGAACGACCAGCGGTAGTAGATTGATTGCTCCCCGGAGCCGTGCGAAGTGACGGAAACGATCACCGGTTCGCCCCGGCCTTTCTTTGAGACCGACAGGCTGTCTATCTCCGGTGTAGAGAGGGGCTTCAGGAACGAAGACTCGTATTCTTCACCGTCCACAGATATATGCAGGCGGTATTCTTTGCCGGGATCAAGCGCGCCTGTCGGGACGGTGTATATGCCCTGCTCCATGCGGCCTGTGGTTGCAAGAGGGTTGTTGCTCCTGACGTCCTGCTCGATGTAAACGCTGTCGCGCCTCCGGCCCTCGATGCGTTTACCGTTGCCGGTCTCAACGTACAGGGAAGCGTTGTTGATAATAGTCACACCGCCTGACAGGTCATCGATCCCACTGCTGTAACTTAATTTGAAAACGGACTCGCCGTCGGTGATCATCCCGTCTACAACCAGGAGCCCCCCGGTTTGTTCCATTCCTGCCGGGTGATATTCATTGATGCAGGCGGGAAGGCCCAGAAACATGGATAGTATAATGTATAGAAACCGGTACTTCTTCATATGAATATTTTTTTATCAGTAGTGGTCCGTCGGCCATGAGGGAGGGCGATTTTTGGCGGAATGATACTTGTACCTGCAGTCCCAGCACTCTTTTGCCACCGTGGGGTAATTGTCTGAAAACGGTAAGACGGCCGGGTCGTTCCTCAACGAGCACGGGTCCTGATAGTATCCGTGAAAATCATCGGACGGTTCGTAGTACAAGCCGTTTTCGGGTATGAAGATGTCTTTACGCTTTGCGGAGGTTACTTCTACAAAGCCGATAACAGGGCGTCCGGGATCGGTGAGGCAGCGTATGTTACCGTTTATCTCGCCGGGGATGGGTGAGAAGATGCTGCCGCTCTGCTCTACGTTGGTCTGCATATTGGAGAAATAATCATATGCCTCTTTTCGGATGGCTGTCTGGCATACTTCGAGATTATAAAGGATAGACAGTTTTTCATTATTGCAGGGAATGGTTACCAGCGGATACTGATATATAAGGTTTTCCGCCATATTTTCGGAGGTGGCCGTTATAATGGTCTTAGAGGTGTCGCGCCCCCAGCAGTAATAAAAATTATCCGGCCTTTGCTCTGTCAGGCTGCCGAACCAGACCAGGTTTGAAGGAAGATCATTACGCATGCCCGAAGGGAAATAACCCCAGAGCACAAGCTCGGCTTTCAGTTCCCATGTTTCGAGGAACGACCAGCGGTAGTAGGCGGACTGCTCCCCGGAGCCGTGCGAAGTGACGGAGAGGACTACCGGCTCGCCCCGGCCTTTCTTTGATACCGACAGACTGTCTATCTCCGGCGTAGAGAGGGGTTTCAGGAACGAAGACTCATATTCTTCACCGTCCACAGAGATATGCAGGCGGTACTCTTCGCCGGGGTCAAGCGCGCCTGTCGGGACGGTGTATATGCCCTGCTCCATGCGGTCTGTGGTGGCAAGCGGGTTGTTGCTCCTGGCGTCCTGCTCGATGTAAACACTGTCGCGCCTCCTGCCTTCGATGCGTTCACCTTTGCCGGTCTCCACATAGAGGGAAGCGTTACCGATGATTGTCACACCGCCGGACAGGTCATCGATCCCACTGCTGTAACTTAATTTGAAAACGGACTCGCCGTCGGTGATCATCCCGTCCACAACCAGGAATCCCCCTGTTTGTTCCATTCCTGCCGGATGATATTCATCGATGCAGGCGGGCAGGCTCAGAAACAGGGATAATATAATGTATATAAACCGGTACTTCTTCATAAAGCATAAATTATCATTCCACTTTAAAGTCGGCTATGCCGAATACAGGTTTGCCATCCCTGGTAAGGCCTTCGACTACGACCTGAAATTCGCCGGTATAGTCGGAGGTGGTGAAGGGGATGACGACAGACGACCTTCCGCCGGTACTGATCTCAGGCATCCACAGCAGGGTGTGGCGAAAATCGGGCGCAGGGCTTTTCCTCTCCTGTTCATCCCGGTAAGAAGGATAACGGAAAAGGCGCTGCGGCTGCGTTCCTTCGTAATAGACCATCTGAAGCTTTGCATCCGTTTTCAGTCCGGGATAACGATAGTTGTAAGTGCTGAAAGACGCAATCCCGTCAAAGTACTGTTCGCCGAAGAAATAAACGCCCCGGTATATCTCTATCTTCCGGACCTGCAGGGGGTCGTAGTTGCAGATAAAATCATGATCCGCAATGGGTATCCCGTCGAGCAAAACCAGGGAGTTGACCGACGAGCCGGCCAGCGTCTGCCCTATACGGTCTTCGCGCATCACGGATATGTAACGTTTGCCGTTGTCGCGCCGTATGCCCAGTCCGAGCACAAACTCGCTTACCACCTCTTCCATGCTCGTGAAGCGCGTATACTCATCGAGGATGTAAGTACGGTCGGGCGGCCACATAAAGACGGAGGCGATGGAAGCGGAGTCCGTCCGTCCGGTCATATCCGGCGTATAAGAGTGCATCACCTGCAAAGCCACGCTACGCTGCAACAACTCGCTCTCCCACGAAGGATGAAGCCTGAACGGCGTACGCGCGACGGCCGTAAGGGGAGCAAAGGGCGACTGAAGCCCCAGCCGGTATTCCCTCCCCGAAGGCCCCGTACGGGTAACGGCCGCCGCCATGTACACGCCTGTGATCCCTTTGGTATAGAAAGACACCCGGCCCTCATCCCTGTACTGTCCGCCGAAGAGGCGTATACGGTCGCCGGGGAAAGCAAGGAAGGAAACGACTCTTTCATCCGCAGGCTCGCCCGAGGCGGCATCCGTCAGACTTCCGGCCACTATATGCCCTTCGTATTCGGGGATGAAGCCGGCCTGCACCGGTTGAAGCGGAAGCTGCGGCAGTTGGCCGTGCCAACTGCAAATATCCGACAACCCGTCTCCCGGCACTATATCTTTACCGGCGACAGAGAGGGAGAGCGAATGAATGTCTTCGGGCAAATCTTCAAGCAATATCTCGCCTTCGGAACGGATGGCGCAGGCTTGTCCCCTGTTTAGACTTACCTTTATCCCAGGCTCCGGGCGCGGAAGGGGCAATGCCGGCGGTGCGGTGTCTATACTTATAGCCCTGTCGGCCGTGAAAGGATTGATAACGGCCAGCCTTTTGCTGAAGAAAACCGCTTCACCTTCGTTACGCATATAACGTGTGTATGCCCTCAGATAATAATAGCCGGTAGGCAGCGTGGCCGGGAGCTCCATCCATCCGCTTCCGTTACCGTCCGACAGCTCTATCTTGACCTGTACAACAGGGGAGGAGCCGTCGTGAAGTTCCACATAACCGATACGGCTGAATGAAACAGGCCTGCCGTCGTGGCCGGTGACGTGGGCTTTCAGCCAGAGCATCTCTCCCGGCAGGTATGTCTGTTTATCCGTCCTGACGTATATACGCTCGCGCACAGGGTCGGCAGCGCCGGCCGTTAAGGCAGCGCCGGCTATCAGACAAAAGGACAGTATAAGAGTATTCGCCTTCATGATCAGAACTTAATATTGTAAGACACGTACGGGACGGGCATGCCGAAGATGGCCAGTCTGTAACCCTTCAGCGCACCTTCTTCGGCTATGTAGTAAACGGAGTAGGCGTTTTTGCGGCCCGTGAGGTTGTAGACGCCAAAGACCACGGTGCTGTGCGTCAGAAGGGTCAGGTGGTGGCTCGGCTCTATGTTGAAGGCAAGGTCTATGCGGAAGAAGTCCGGTATCCGGTATTTGTTGCGCCCGGAGTAATAGACAAACTCGCCACCGGCATAGTTGAACTTTGAGGCTGGCAGCGAAACGGGCCGGCCGGTGCTGTAATCGCAGTTAACCGAAAGGCTGTACCGGTGGGTGAACTTGTAATTGGCCACCATCTTCACCTCGTGCGGCTTGTCGTAATCGGCCGCATACCAGTCGCCATTATTCACGGGTGAAGCTATACGGGGGTCATCCTGACGGAGCTGCGCCCTGGAGTAAGTATAACTGACCCATCCGTTGAGGCGTCCCTCAGCCTTTTTAACCATAAACTCTATGCCGTAGGCGCGCATACGTGTTGCGAGCACATCGGTCTCTATATGATCGTTCATCAGAAGCTGTGCCCCGGTACGGTAGTCGAGGTAGTTATCGGCCTGCTTATAATAAGCCTCCAGCGAAGTTTCAATGGCATTGCCCCCAAAGCTCTTGTAGAAACCGAGCGACGTTTGCGACCCTGTCTGGGGCTTGATGTATGCGTCGCTCAGCTTCCATGTATCGGTGGGAGACATGACGGTAGTGTTCGACAGCTTGTGTATATTCTGCCTCATGGTGTTATAAGCGGCTTTGACCGAGGCTCCGGGCACAAACTCATAGCGCGCCGAGGCCCTGAGCTCCAGTCCGTGATAAGTCTTGAACACCCCGCTGCCTTCGGTCGCCGTCCCGTCGGCGGCTCCCAACGACGGCAGGGCGTCACCGGGATAGAGGTTGTAGGTGCGCGGCCCCATGACGTTGAACATTGAGTAGCGCACGCCCAGGTCTACACCCAGCTCAGGCGTCACCTCCCACTGGTCGCTGATGTATAGGGCCGGTTCAAGGGCTTTTTCCGTACTTACCGACCGGCTGACGACAAGTGATTCGCTCCCCGAAGGGCGGTAGGTACCCGGATTGAGGCTGTACAGTACGCCGTTGAACCCGAAATCCATCGTATGCCCCGCGCCGGGATTATAGTTGAACCCGGCCCTGGCGTAGTACTGGTCGATGGCAAAGGAGAGGATGTAGGCATTGACCGGGTTTTCGGTGCTTTCGGTGTCGTAGTCGTAATGGTCGTACCCTGCGGCGACGAGGCTGCTGAGGCTGTTGTTGTATATATGCCTCCACCTGAGCGAGGCGTTGGCGTTGCGGTAAAAATACCGGTTATCACTGTCGAAGGCGAAGCGGTCGCGACTGATATATCCGCTAAGGTAAAGGGCGTTGTTAAGGTCGAAGACATGGCTCACCATCAGGTTCATGTCATAGAAGCCGGCGCTGCCGTCGCGGTATCCGCTGTTCCGTGGCAACTGCCTCAGTATCCAGTCCGAATACGTTGTACGCCCGCCTATTATATACGACGTCTTGTCCTTCACGATGGGCCCTTCAAGCGTCAGGCTGCTGGTGAGCAGGTTAAGGCTTGCCGAGCCCTGTGTTTTCTTTTTATCCCCCTCACGTGTGGTAATGTTCAGCACCGACGATATACGCCCCCCGTACCTTGCCGGGACGCTGCTTTTGTAAAGCTCCATATCCCGCACCACACCTGAGTTGAAGGTCGAGAAGAAGCCGAAGAGGTGCGTCGGGTTGTAGACCGTCCCCTCGTTGAAGAGTATCAGGTTCTGGTCAGTCGCCCCGCCCCTGACGTTAAATCCCCCGGAAGCTTCGCCTACTGTCTTTACGCCCGGCAGCGACATCACGGCCCGTAGTATGTCGGCCTCTCCGAAGGCTGTCGGAATCTTCCTTACTGTGTTCACCTGGAGGCGCTGGAGGCCTGCGGTGACGTTCCTTACGGCGTCCGACCGTTCCGATGATATAAGCACCTCCGGCAGGTTATAGCTCCTCTCCGGCTCGTCCTCCCCGGATGTCCGTCTTTGGGTGGCGAAGACAGGCGCCGTCTGCCGTCCGGCTTCGCCTTCTCCCTGCCGGATGGCCCCCTGAACATTGAAGTACCCTTCGGGAAGGCTCGTCATAAGGGCGGGCTGTGTGCTGACAAACAGGCCCCGCCCGTACTGCGACACCCTGAAGGCGGTCCCCGTGAAGACCGACTGCAAGACGGCCGGCGGAGGGCCGGCGGCAAGGGTAGGGGAGACCCTTATACTGTCAAGCTCCCCGGACGGGAGGTAATAGACGCGGAAGGACGTCTGCTCTTCAATAACCTCGAAGAGCCTGTATATCGTCGCTCCCTCTTCCGGTTGCACGTTCAGCGGCTCTGTCTGTCCGTACGCCGCCGCGCAGCATCCGGCGCAGCAGAGGCAAAACCAGTAAAATAGTCGTTTCATAAGTTTTCAGTGTCCGGTTGTTCATACTGCCCCACGAGGTCTACAATGAGCTTTTCGGGAGTTTTTTTAAAACTAAGTCCCATAAGCCGCGCATATTGCCTCAGCTCCTTCTTTTTATCGGGGAAAAGCTTCAGGAGCGAAGCCTCGCTCTTAACCGCATGATATGCGCCGTCTTTAAAGACATAGAAGACCACCCTGCTTTCAAAATAAGTATCCAGCACGTTACTGTATAGGTTTTGCGTCTGTGCGATACGTTTCGTCTCCCGTTTCCACACCTGGCATCCGCTGCCGTCGTACAGGCGTATGTAATACCCCTCCTGCGTAAGTCCGGCCTCTTCGCCTCCCATCCATGCAATATAATAAGGAGGGGCGAGCGCATGGTCCAGCCCCGCGGCATGCAGGGCGACCTCAAAACGCCTGTCGGGCGAACTGAGCAGCAACTCATCACGGTACAGATCAAGGCGTATCAACACGCCTGCATACCCGACGCCGTCGTACAATACGCTGCCTTCACGGTACCCGCCATCGTCCCAGTAAGGATGATTAAGGAGGTAACGCGGATAGCGGTAGCCTTCCTTTCCACTATAAATAGAAGCATAACTTTTAGCTTCGGTAAGGTAATCCCCGGCATCCGGCGCGTCTTGCGCTGAGAGGCGTCCGGTAACCGCTGTAAGGGAGCAAAGAAGGAGTGATAAGATGGTTTTTACTTTCAACATAATAGTATAAGTGTGTTGTGTGGTATGATTAAAGTCAGCTATTCGTCGCCGAAAATAGAAATAATAAAGTAAAAGGAGCTACCGGAAACAAATATTAATATTCCTCTCTCATTAATTCCCTTTAGGGAAATGCCATTTCCCTAAAGGGAATCGCAATTTCCCTAAAGGGAATCACTATTTCCCTAAAGGGAATTGTATAAATATTACCGGTTTTTGAATAATATATTTATCTTTGCCGGACTCTTTAATCTATATACACCGATTTTTTTAACTAATTGAAAACATAATCATTATGAGTACTACAAAATCATTGAAGATGCCGGACGAAGAGTTTATCGCATTTGTAAGATCAATGAATTATCAGTGCATTCAACATTCGGATGAGTGAAAAATAGACCCGGAACGCCTCGACGCGCTGACATCACTGGTAACAACAGCCGAAGAAGCGTACCATACAAACTCAAACCCCATGATGCGCAACCACATGACAGCTATGATAAAAAAGGCCGCCTTTGTAGAACTGAAGCACTTCCTGTCAACATATATAAACTACCTTGAAGCCAACACCTCGGTTCCCGACGAAGCCCTGGCCGCAATGCAACTGCGTCCACGCAAGCGTACTTCACGCCTGCCTTTGCCGCCGCCGGGCGAATCTCCTGTTATCAGCGTCGCGCACCATCACGGCGAGCTTACGGTATCCGCCAAGCGTATGGATTACGGGCATCCGACGCACGGACTTCAGGTCAAACACTACCACGGCTTCAAAATCCGCTGGCGGTTTGAAGACGAGACCTTCTGGCGCAACGAAATATCCACACGCCGGCGCCACACCTTCCATTTTGACCGTCAGGACAGGATAAGGCGCATCATCCTCTCAGCCGCCTGGGTCAATCCCCGCCTTCAGGAAGGCCCCTGGTCGGACGAGATATCCGAAGTCATCACATAACCCCCTTCCCGCCACCACACCACCATAGTAATGAAATCCAAATCGGTCATTAGAGATTCGAATATACTATATCCACTTAATATATAGTAAGTTAAAAGGGAACTTGTAAAAATGCCGGAATAAGACAATTACGGATGGAAATTCCCAGGCAAAAAGAAAAGAATGGATAAGTTTACTTTTTCTTTTTGGTGGAGAAATTATTCCCGTCATATTTCAGTCAGGTTAGATGCAGACATTCTAAAATCTCAATATAATGCACTATTTTTGTGTTCGATAACTAAAAAAGCGAGACGTTCATGCATATAGCTAATCCCATATACGATGTAGTCTTCAAGTTTATGATAGAAGACAACCGGGTTGCAAAAGCTTTCCTTTCGGCCATTATCGGCGAGGAAGTGCTGGAGCTTGATTTTGCCTCCCAGGAGCGTATCATCCGCGTACCTTCGGGTAAAGGAGAGGAAGTCGAAAAAACCCCTGAAGGATCGGGTAAAAACTTCACGGTCTGCCGTTTTGACTTTTCGGCCCGCATCGCCACATCGGGTGGAGGCTACAAGACGGTGCTGATAGAGTTGCAGAAAGCCAAACTGGCCTCCGACATCATGCGTTTCCGCCGTTATGTCGGTTTGCATTACCAGAATCCCGACAATTCGTACGGCGAAGGCGACAGCCGGAAGGCCCGTCAGATATACTGCATCTTCCTTCTGGGCTATGACATCGGTTTCCCCGGCAGTGTGGTTGTCAGTGTCGATCCCATGATAAGGGACGTTACGACCGGCAAGGCGCTGAGCGGCCCCAATGAGTTTACGGACAGTCTTCACCACCGTTCGTGGATAGTACAGACCGAGCAGTTGAAGTATCATCGCCGCACTGATCTGGAGAAACTGCTGAGCATCTTTGACCAGGAGAACCGTACAAGAAACCACCACATACTGAATGTAGACGAAGACGACTTCCCCGAAAAATACCGTCCCATCATCCGCCGCCTTCGTATGGCCTCCGAGAGCGAGGATATGCAGATAGAGATGGAGATGGAGGACGACTACCTGAAAGAACTCCAGGACAAGGAAAGAGCCATTGAGGAAAAAGACAAAACCATTGCAGAACAGGGTGAAACCATTGCGGAACAGGGTGAAACCATTGCGGAACAGGGGAAAGCTTTGAAAGAAAAGGACGAAGCTCTTGCAGAACAGGATGAAACCATAGCTGAACAGGGTGAAACCATTTTGGAGCAGGGAAAAACTCTTGTGGAACAGGTGAAAGCTTTGGAAGAAAAAGACCTGGCTATTGAAGAATTGAAGAAACAACTGGCCGCGCTGCGTAAGTGAAAAAACGAGATTCTGACCGCCATTAGAGAATTTATGATGAAACTACTTTAATAATAACGACTTATGAATTTACAATCGGTTTTAATGACCGATTTGGGTTAAATAAGGAATTATAGATTTCCTAAATGGAACCCGCCCTCTACCTGCCGTATTTTTAAAATCCAAAGCAGGTTATTTAACAAAACAGCCTGCCTTCGCCACAACTTTTCATGTTTCATAACCCGCCTCCTTAGCCATTAGAATACAATTTATTATGAACGGGGCAGTATCATTAAATTTTAAAGAATAATTTTATACTTTTGCAACAAACAGACAGATAAAAGATAATATCCATGGAAAATCGTTTCTTAGGCATAGTAGAACATAGTATAAAAGAATACTGGGATTTGCCGGGCTTCACAGACTATAACGGCAAAACATATTATTACCGTGACATCGCCGGCCGGATGGCCCGCCTGCATATACTGCTGGAAGAGGCAGGTATACGTAAAGGAGATAAAGTAGCGCTTGTGGGGCGGAACTCGTCGCACTGGGCGATCAGCTTTTTCGGAATACTGACCTACGGAGCTGTGGCAGTCCCGATACTGCACGAATTCAAACCGGATAACATACACCATATCGTGAACCACTCGGAAGCAAAGGCCCTGTTTGCCGGCTCCGCCAACTGGGATAAGATCGACGCTTCGGCCATGCCGGGGCTTCAACTCATTGTATTACTGGACGACTTCTCCATTATCCGTGCGGAAAATGCCGGCCATATGCACGAAGTGAGAGACAATTGGGACGTATATTTTGAAAACAAATACCCAGGCGGTTTCACCCCCGGCAACGCAACATACCATGCCGAAGAGCCCGGCGAAACGGCGGTGCTGAACTATACCTCCGGCACCACATCCTCATCCAAGGGCGTCATGCTGCCATATCGCAGCCTGTGGAGCAATACGAAATACGCCAACGACGTACTGCCATTTATACATCCCGGCGATAACCTGGTGTGCATGCTTCCGATGGCGCATATGTACGGACTGGCGTTCGAAATACTCAACGCCGTGGGCAAGGGATGCCATATACACTTCCTCACCCGTACCCCAAGCCCCAAACTACTGCTTGAATCCTTCGCCGCACTTCGCCCGACGCTCATCCTGGCTGTGCCGATGATTATAGAGAAGATGGTGAAAAGCCGCGTCTTCCCCGAAATGAAAAAACCGCTTATACGCACCCTCCTTAAACTGCCCATAGTAAAAAATAAAATATTAAATATGATAGCCGGCAGGCTGAACAACGCCTTTGGCGGCAACTTTGCCGAAATAGTCATAGGCGGAGCGGCCCTTAATAAAGAAGTAGAAAGCTTTCTACATTCCATACACTTCCGCTACACCGTAGGGTACGGCCTTACCGAATGTGGCCCTTTAGTGGCCTACTCGCAATGGGATTCATTCAAAGAAGGCTCCGTCGGACGGATAGTAGACCGCATGGAGGTGCGGATAGATTCTCCCGACCGTCAGGGTGTGGGAGAAATCTTTGTAAAAGGGGAAAACGTGATGCTTGGATACTATAAGAACCAACAGGCCACAGACGCAGTATTACATCCCGACGGATGGATGAACACCGGAGACCTGGGCCTGATAGACAACGACGGAGTACTCTATATCCGCGGACGAAGCAAAACCATGATCCTGAGTTCAAACGGCCAGAATATATATCCCGAAGAAATAGAAGACCTCCTGAATAATATGCCTTATGTGGCCGAATCACTTATAATCAATCAGGAAGACAGACTGACAGCCCTTATATTCCCCGACATCGAAAAGATAGCCGGCGAGCATATCGACGAGGCCGGGGTGGAAACTCTGATGTGCGAAAACCTTAACCTGTTAAACAAATCCTTACCCGTGTACAGCAAAGTGGGCGGTTTTAAACTGTGCGCCGTGGAATTTGAGAAAACACCCAAACGCAGTATCAAACGCTATCTCTACCAGCCGGCGGGAAATTAACATATATTTAAGATAAAGTACGTACATTTGCGCTGAGAAGGTATAGAAGATGAAGTATACTAACCAATTACACGAGACAGCCGGTGAACGAAATTGAGACAAAAATAAATTCGCTTCGCAAGAAGCTAATACAGCACAATTATAATTATTATGTGCTTGCATCCCCAACCATTTCCGACCGTGAATTTGATGAACTCCTGAAAGAATTAGAACAGATAGAAGATGCATATCCTCAATATGCCGACCCCTGTTCTCCCACGCGACGCGTAGGCAGCGACCTGTCGAAAGAATTTGAGCAGGTGGAGCATACCTACCCTATGCTGTCGCTGGGCAATACGTACTCAGAGGACGAAGTGCGCGAGTTCTACAACCGCACCGCACGCCTGCTCAACGAACCGTTTGAGATAGTGGCCGAACTGAAATACGACGGCACGTCAATATCGCTGATCTATGAAGGAGGAAAGCTGAAGCGCGCCATCACCCGCGGCGACGGGGCCCGTGGCGACGACGTTACGGCTAACGTAAAGACAATCCGCTCCATTCCACTTCAGCTAATGGGCGACAACTACCCCGATAAGTTTGAAATACGCGGCGAGATACTACTCCCCTGGGCGGAGTTTGACCGGTTGAACAAGGAACGGGAAGATCAGGAAGAACCTCTGTTCGCCAATCCGCGCAACGCCGCCGCCGGCACGCTTAAACAACAGAATCCGGCCGTTGTGGCTTCACGCAGGCTGGATGCCTGCCTGTATTACCTCCTGGGAGAAAACCTTCCGGCCGGCACACACTACGACAACCTGAGGATAGCCCGTACATGGGGATTTAAGATACCCGACGTTATCCGTACATGCCAGACCCCGGACGACATTTTTGACTACCTGGCCTATTGGGACGCAGAACGCAAAAAGCTCCCGGTCGCAACCGACGGAGTGGTATTGAAAGTCAACTCCCTTCGTCAGCAGAGGAATCTGGGCTTTACGGCCAAAAGCCCCCGCTGGGCCATCGCATATAAGTTTCAGGCGGAGCAGGCGGTCACACGCCTGCTTTCGGTCACCTTCCAGATAGGACGCACCGGAGCGGTGACGCCTGTAGCCAATCTGGAACCCGTCCTCCTGTCGGGAACCACCATAAAACGGGCATCCCTGCATAATGCAGACATTATAAGAGGATTGGATTTACATATCGGCGATTATGTCTATGTCGAAAAAGGCGGGGAGATTATCCCCAAGATAGTGGGTGTAGACACCGGGTCGCGTACCATGCCGGCAGGCGATGAGGTCAGCTTTATCTCAAATTGCCCTGAGTGTGGCTCCCCTTTGGTGCGCATTGAGGGCGAAGCCGCCCATTATTGTCCGAACGAGTCGGGCTGCCCCACGCAGATAAAAGGGCGGATAGAACACTTCGTTTCCCGGCGGGCGATGGATATACATATCGGCCCCGAAACCGTGGAAGACCTCTACAATGCAGGTTACATAAAGAATATAGCCGATCTCTACACACTGGACCTTCCCGGTCTGCTCCGCCTGGAACGCTGGGCTGAAAAGAGTGCGCAGAACCTTATGGATAGTCTGGAAGAATCGAGGGCGGTACCATTCGAACGGGTGCTCTTCGCCCTGGGTATACGCTACGTAGGGGAAGCGGTTGCCAAACGTCTGGCTTACGCCTTCTTAAACATCGGACAAATGCAGGAGGCGACTTTAGAATCATTCATGCAGGTCAACGATATAGGAGAGCGCATCGCACAAAGCGTAGTGAATTATTTTGCAGAAGAAAATAACCGTTTAATCATCGAACGACTGAAGGCCTGCGGACTGCAAATGGCTGTCGATGAAACAATACTTACCGGCCGTTCAGAAAGGCTCAAAAACATTTCCTTTGTCATAAGCGGCATATTCACCCGCCATTCGCGGGATGAATATAAAGCCATGATAGAACAAAACGGAGGAAAGTGCGGAGGGTCGGTCTCCGGCAGGACGGATTATATCCTGGCCGGCGATAATATGGGCCCGGCAAAATTGGAGAAGGCGAAAAAATTGAATGTGAAAGTTATAAATGAAGATGAATTTTTAAACATGTTGGACGAATGATTTTTCAAAGCTACTTTATCAGAAAAAAGATACGAACTATCGTAAAGAACACTTCAGCCAGGAAATCTCGTTTTTGTACATTATCTGAAGCGAAAACTTTTTTAGTGATATTCAATATAAAAGACAAAGACGAGGCGCTGCCTTGTGTGGAGCAACTGAAAAAACTTGAGAAAGACGTAAATATATCGGTCTTTATCCCTAAAAAGATGAAGGTGGCGGAAGAAATGGACCCTTCATGGATACAAATAAAAGAGGATGAGCTTGCCTCTAACGGCCTCCCTGCGCCTGACTTGTGCAGACAGTTCAAAGATATCCCCGCCGATATTTTAATCGACCTGACACGGGCGGGTGACTACATAATGCACTATCTGCTGTTAACGAATCCTACATCATTCAAAGTAGGAAATAAATCGTCACTGCGCAATCTTTTCGACCTTACAATCCCGATGGGAGAAGGCGATAAGATGGCCCTGTTCTTTCAGCATATTTTGTATTATTTACAGACTATCCGTTCCAAATGATATTTATTTATTTACATTTGCCGTGCAAAAACAAAATGGACTTTATTCCGTATGACTGATGTCGATTTGAAAGGGATGGGCGTAGCGCTAATTACTCCCTTTAAAGAAAACGAAAGCGTTGATTTCGATACATTAAGTAAACTCGTCGATTACCAATTGCAGAATGGAACAGATTATCTGGTGGTTTTGGGAACTACCGCCGAAACCCCTGTACTTACGGAAGATGAAAAAGATAAAATCATAGAATGTGTGACGATGAAAGTGAACGGCCGCATCCCTGTTGTCTTAGGGGTGGGAGGTAACTGCACGCGCACCATTGTCGATAAGCTGAAGCAGCATAATCGTTTTGAAGGAATTGACGCTATCCTCTCGGTCGTACCTTACTATAACAAACCATCTCAGGAAGGCATCTTCCGGCATTACGAAGCAATTGTGGAAACCACTTCACTCCCGGTAGTACTATATAACGTCCCCGGACGAACGGGTGTGAATATGACTGCCGAAACCACGCTTCGCATCGCCCGCACGTTTAAAAACGTTATAGCAGTCAAGGAAGCTTCCGGAAACTTTTCCCAGATAGACGACATAATAAAGAACAAGCCTGCTGATTTTAACGTTATTTCGGGAGATGATGCCATCACATTCCCTCTGATCACGCTTGGAGCTATTGGCGTTATTTCAGTGATCGGGAACGCTTTTCCCCGTGAATTCAGCCGCATGGTACGCCTCGCACTGGCCGGCGACTACGCAGGCGCACGTACGATACACCACAGTTTTACCGAACTCTTCAACCTTCTCTTTGTGGATGGAAACCCTGCGGGAGTGAAGAGTATGCTCAATGCAATGGGATACATTGAAAACAAACTCCGCCTCCCGTTAGTGCCTACACGTATCACGACATTTGAAAAGATCCGTGACGTGTTGCGGCAGTTGCACATTCGTTGCTAAAACATTACATTACCGGAGCATCCGGCGCTTTACCCGGAACAGGGGCCGCTCCTTCCTTATAGTCGGGAAGCGGGCCTATCGCATATGTCTCAGGGCCATAACGCAAAGGCGAAGCCATTATCTCGTCCCATGTGATAGGCTTACCCGTATAAGCAGCCTCGCGTCCCAAAATAGCGACCTGGGTAGAATAAGCCAGATCTTCAGCCTGGTTGATTTTCTTGTCTGAGCGTATAGATTCTACTAAATGGATATGTTCCTGGTTGTAAGGATTCTTAACCGGTTTGCTTTCGTAATCGTATTTCCAAAGCTCGTTCCCGTTGAAATCCACAATCTTTATGTCGTTACGGTCATTGAGTAAAGCAACGCCTTTGGCGCCATAAACCTGTTCGGATACATTTCCGTCGCAACCATCAATCTGCCGTGCTGTCGCCAGCATGCGCTTGTTGCGCTCATAGTAATAGTCAACACTGAAAAAGTCATAAATATCCCCTGTCAGACGTTGTGCGCGTCCGCCGAAGCCAACGGCCTTTACCGGGCGTTGCTCCATAAACCAGGTAACTATGTCTATATTGTGGATAGCCTGATCGAGCAGGTGATCTCCGCTAAGCCATTTAATATTAAACCAGTTGCGGATGCAGTACTCCATATCGCTCCACTCAGGGCGTTTGCGCTTATTCCACCATGCACCCTGGTCCCAGTGCGCCGTAGCCGAGATGACGTCGCCTATTAATCCGTTTTTTACCTGGACAAATGCCTCCCAGTAGTCCCGGCGGTGGCGGCGCTGGTTACCCGTGATTACGGTCAGTCCTTTACCTGTAGCCACCCTGGCGGCTGCTATCACCGTACGTATGCCGGCAGGGTCTACGGCGCAGGGTTTTTCCATAAAGATGTGTTTTCCCGCATCTACGGCAGCCTTGAAATGTTCAGGTCTGAAATGGGTAGGCGTACAGAGCAGTACAACTTCTATATCACTACGTTCCAATACCTTCAGGTAAGAGTCGAAACCATAGTAGCAATCAGCATCAGCCACTTCGTTGTTGAATTTCTCTTTCAAAACGCCCCTGCATGTGTTTAACCTGTCGGGAAACAGGTCGGCCAGAGCAATAATAGATACACCGGGTCCGGCCGAGAGGAACTGCGTGGCCGCTCCCGTACCACGGTCGCCGCAGCCAACCAATGCAGCTTTCAGCGGTTTGCCGTCGGGCGCTATATCCACAAATGAGTACATCCCCAGTTCATCTGGCGAATAGTTTTTTGTTGCCGGTGTTGTTCCGGCTTGTCCGCTACAGGAATTTAAGGCCACAGGCGCTACGCCTAATGGGATACCGGCGCCTATCAACGCCGTGTTAGTCAGGAAATCTCGTCTTTTCATATTTATTAAATTTAGTGGATCAAATATAAACAAAAAGTGGCTTCTCTTTTTTGAGAAACCACTTTATTCTGTGCTTACCACCTATGTGATTATCCGTTTACTTTCTTCATGTAGGCGATGAGTTCCAGCACTTTGCTGGAATATCCCCATTCGTTGTCGTACCATGCAACAAGTTTAACGAACTTGTCGGTCAGTGCGATACCGGCCTTAGCGTCGAATATGGATGTACGTGGGTCGCCAACGAAATCGGAAGAAACAACTTCGTCTTCAGTGTAACCGAGGATGCCTTTTAATTCGTTTTCGGAAGCGGCCTTCATCGCTGCCTTGATATCATCGTAGGACGCCGGCTTAGCCAGGTTCACCGTCAGGTCTACTACAGATACATCCAATGTGGGAATACGCATTGACATACCTGTCAGTTTACCGTTTAACTGAGGTATTACTTTTCCTACTGCTTTTGCTGCGCCGGTAGAAGAAGGGATGATATTGCCTGATGCGGCGCGTCCGCCTCTCCAGTCTTTAGCGGAAGGTCCGTCAACAGTCTTTTGGGTAGCGGTTGTGGCATGAATGGTTGTCATCAAACCATCAACAATGCCGAATTTGTCATTCAGTACTTTGGCGATCGGGGCCAGGCAGTTGGTTGTACAAGAAGCGTTTGACACGAATTGAGTTCCTTTAACGTATGTATCGAGGTTTACGCCGCATACAAACATCGGTGTATCGTCTTTGGATGGAGCCGACATTACTACGTACTTAGCGCCGGCGTCTATATGGCCTTGCGCTTTGTCCTTGGAGAGGAACAATCCGGTTGATTCAACAACATATTCAGCCCCTGCAGCGTCCCATTTCAGGTCGGCGGGATTTTTTTCGGACGTAACGCGTATTGCGTTGCCGTTTACTATCAATTTGCCATCTTTAACTTCAACAGTTCCGTCAAACCGGCCATGTATAGTGTCGTACTTCAGCATATATGCCATGTATTCGACACTAATCAGGTCGTTGATGCCAACCACCAGAATATCATTTCTCTTTTGTGCAGCGCGGAAAACCAGACGTCCGATACGGCCAAAACCGTTAATACCTACTTTAATCATTGTAATATAACTTTTATTGGGTTTATTAAAAACGTTTATTATTTGCTTTCTTTTTTAACAAGCGCAAATGTAATCATGTTTTTGCTAACAGCATTACAATGTCGCGTAAAATTTATGTCTTTCTCTACATGAAGAACGTCATGGCAGTAAGGTGAAAAAGTGAACTGTGCCGGGCTCGAACCGGCGACCTCTGCCCTGTCAAGGCAGCGCTCTGAACCAACTGAGCTAACAGTTCTTTTTCGGAGGTGGCAAAGATATAGAATAAATTTAGATACGCAAGACTTCCGTTTGGATGCTTCAGGGCGAACGCTTTTGCCATGTCTTTATTTAAAGAAAAAAGGTTGTACATTTGCGCCGGTTTAACCTGGATTTCTCAGGTTAAAAACTTATTTCATAGTACATATTTTTTTACAGATAAATCAGAATGAAACGTTTTCTTTTAACCGGAATATTGGTTTCCTGTGTCGTGCTTGCGGCAGTCGCGGGGCGTTGGGTGTATCGTTTGTTTTATATGCCTGGTTTTGCGAATAAAGAGACTGTATATTTATATATTGACAGCCGGAATGATTTTGATGATCTGTGTCGTTTTCTGGCGGAATCGGCCAATGTCTCCAATATAGACCATTTCAAAATGCTGGCCGGCGTATTGAAATATCCATCCAATATGAAGACGGGGCGATATGCCGTCATCCCGGGAGTGAGCCTTTGGGAGTTACTGAATACCTTACGCCGTGGACAACAAACGGTAATGCGGATTACATTTAATAATATCCGTTTGATAGACGACCTGGCCGAACGTTTGGATGGGCAACTTATGTTTGGAAAAGAGGAGTTTCTACAGCGCCTGAACGACCAGGAATACTGCCGCTCTTTAGGGGGATTTACGACAGAGACCATCGGCGCCCTTTTTATACCTGACACCTATGAGGTCTACTGGAATATATCGGTAGAAAACTTCCTGCAACGTATGAAGCGCGAATATGACGCTTTCTGGACAAGCGAAAGAAGGAATAAAGCTGCCGCTATCTCCCTGACACCGGTAGAGACGGCCATATTAGCCTCTATTGTAGAAGAAGAGACTGCTTTGGCCGACGAATATGCTGTCGTGGCGGGACTATATATTAACCGGCTCCGGCGAGGCATTCCTTTGCAAGCCGACCCAACGGTTAAATTTGCTGTCGGCGACTTTTCGCTTCATCGTATACTGACAAAACACCTGGAGGTAGAATCGCCTTATAACACCTACAAATATGTCGGGTTACCGCCCGGATTACTCAGGATACCTTCCACAAAAAGTATCGACGGGGTCTTGAATTATGCTAAGCATCACTATCTGTATATGTGTGCCAAAGAAGACTTTTCAGGACGACATAACTTTGCTGCCACACTGGCAGAACACAACCGGAACGCCAACCGCTACCGCGCTGAACTGAACAGAAGAAACATTCGGCGTTAATTTGCCCATTAAATATATAGGACATACAAGAATCACACTGTCCGCTAAAACCAAAAACAAACAAAAGGTATTCATTCTGAAAAGTAAGCCCTCCCTTTATATATTTATTCAAACAGAGCCGGCTTCGGGATAAAGCGGTAATCCGGTAAAACTATGCACTTTTGCTCATGTGGTACTTTTGTTGTCCGCATGTACACAAAGCTATTACTATAGCAATTAAATAAATTATATACTAATTTTGCGTATTCAAATCTCATTAACCCTCTCATTATGCCCGTTCCCTTATCCCTTGATCTTCGCAAGCGTCAAATTAAGAGGCGACACGCAAGCCAAAATATCATCCGACAAATCGTCCATACCAGTACAATCACCAGACTGTGGGCTCATTATTGCGCCACAGGGAGTTACTCACCCCGTCCGAATCCCCTTGGCCGGAAACCGGAACTGTCGTCCGAGCAGCCTGAACAGGTGCGGGCCGCCATCCTCGAACAGCCCGACATCACACTGCAGGAGTTGAAAGATAAGTTCAGTCTTCCGGTTAGCCTTCCGAAATTGAGTAAATCCATAAGAAACAGGCTTGAACTGTATTATAAAAAAAACGATATACCCCTTGGAACAGCATCGGGAAGATGTCAGAATAAAGCGATAGGCATGGAAATCCGAACAGCCCGGAATGGATATTGACAACCTTGTATTCCCTGATGAGAGCAGTATTGATACAGGTATGACCAGGCTGTACGGGCGCGGGGCGGGTAATGAGCGTGTG
>JAISBL010000132.1 GCA_031266215.1 Tannerellaceae bacterium
TGATCGCAACGACCAACTACACGAGGATCGGGTACCGATTCAAAATACTGGGATAAGGAATGTTTCATACAACAAAGGTATAACTTCTTGAAAATCTTATTTTGATGCGGTTGCCCTAACCAAATTTCCTGCAACCCCTTCATACATCTTATTTTTGCCTAAATTAAACGGTGCGCTTTCGAGCAAATTCATAAAAATATGGTCGACTTCTCTTGTCAGGGAAATCAATCCTTGAATAATGTTCAAATTATTGACAATAGTCAACTTATATATTTCTTTGCAATTATTGTCAAGTTCTTTTTTCCAATCAAACTGCCAACCGTTTTTCTTGCCGACTGTTTTCAAATCTTTTAGTGTAAGTCGCGAAATTTCCGTCTGAAAACTGTCGCCTGTAACAATGTTATGCACCGAGTTGGTTAGTCTGTCAATCACAAAATCCAATTCTATATCTTCTGTCTTTTTCATTCTACTAATATATGAAAATTTTTCTGTTAACGGCATTTTTAATTCTGTCCATCGTGATTGTTATTTCATCTTTCTATATTTTTTCCTTTGTCATATCATGTTGTTGATTTATTTTAGAATTGTAAAAATGTTGCAATTCATTGTCACCCTCTCACCTCGACCGTATCTCCGTCCACGAGTATTGACTGCTTGTTAGTGATGGGATACAGTTTCAGTTCCGAACCGTATTTTGCTATGATTTTTCCGACGGCTTTTTTGAAGGGAAAGTTGGTGTGATGCGGTACGGGATAAAAATCCACGATGTTCAGCGCGGTAAATTCCTTCAGATACGGCGCCGCGGAGCAGTCGTCCATATCTTTCACGTACCCGATGTCAGGCGACATAATAATCGAACCGGCAGATGCCCCGATATACAGTTTCCCCGCCCGGATTTCTTCGGCGATTATTTTATCGGCTCCCGTCCGTCGCAGTTCCTGAAGCAGGAAGAACGTGTTTCCGCCGGAAATGAATATATAGTCATTGCCTTTCAGCTTTGCGGCGATTTCTTCCCGGGTTGCTTTGGTGATTTCCAGGTCATCAGTAATCAGGCCGATTTTCTTCAGAGCTTTCCTGTCTGCACCCACGTAAAACCTTATCTTTTCAGGTATGCCGGCAGTTGGGATAAAAGTTACTCTTTTCCCCTGAATGTCCTGACCGGCAAACGCCGGAAACAGGTGTGCAACGTCTTTGAAGAACGAGGCTAAAAATAGTTTTTTGCTTTCCATTTCCTTTTTTAATTTGTGAAACACAGGCATTCCACCTGTTTGGATGTCAGACCTTTCATTTTACTTATCGTTTTACATCCCTGAACAGTAACCCGTAAACTTTTTCGTCAAAGTTTTCCCGGTTTATTCCAATCAGCGCTTCGGCGCTTTTATACATGTTGTCGTAGCCCCGGCCGCATTTCAGGAAGGCAATAACGCCGTCAGCACCTTTCTGCTTTTCTATTTCCGTCCAGATAAGGCCGGCAATAATGTCTTTTACATATACGATGGATTTAGGATAGCCGTATTCTGCCAGCACATTGGGATTTTTCTCAAATAAGTCCAACAGTCTGGCATCGTTATGAGTCCGGACGTACCGCTGTAAAACCGGTATCAGTTCCTGCTGTTCGGGAATGTTGCCATCTCCGTCAACATAGCCTGCATTGCCCCAAAGGTAAGCAAGTCCACATTCGGCGACATTCCTGTTTCTGCCGTGTATCATGGAAGCGTAGATATGCAACAGGTCATGTGAAAAATCTTCATTGCTCATCACCGAAAAAAACGTTTTGGGATCAACAATATAACCGCTGTTGAAAATTCCATTACTCGTAACTTCGTATGAGCATCCCTGTAGCTGCAAAACTTCCTGAAAATGCCGGCACATATACATCTCCCAACTTTGAACGGGTAATTTTAACTTCCCTGCCATGATTACATTTTTGCGGTGAAACTTTTCAGCGCGGCTCACGTTGAAAGTGTCCGGATAATGGATAGTAATCGTCCCTACGGTGGCTGTTTTCCATGCTTTTGTATTGTATTTGATGGGACTGGCGAAAACTATCTTTCCGTCGTATTCTCCTGCAATGAATGTAAATATACCGCCCGGTTCATTACCGTTAAGCCAGGCAATCATGAGGGCGTACTGCGAAGGTGCAACAGGATACAGATTGATTAACTGTCCCTGGTAGTAATGCCTGATTGTATCTTTATCTTCTATTCCCTGCAGCCAGGCAAAAAAACTCTTGTTGAACTCATAGTTGTCCCTGTCCACTAAGGTTGTGTCCAATTCTCCACGGTCAATGCTGCTCAGCAAACTGTCCAGCGAAGATATAATCCGGCCGGTTACATCGTCCGGCAGTCCGGAATAAAACTGCTCCGCTACCGTAACTGTTTTCTGTTGCGCGCTTATAATGCCGACAGACAGCAGCATTGCTGCCGCAAGCGCAAATATTGTTTTTCCCTCTGCCCGGCACATCGCTGTTAAAATCAGGACTGCGACCCTGCATACATTCTTTTGTCTGAATTTTTCAATCATATTGTTTGTATTTATTATTTTATCAAACCGTGAGAACAGCCTCTCCCTGCTTTATGTATTCAGTCAGCGACTGTCCCATGAATCTTACGTTTACGCCAAGACGTTCGAGATCGTCCGTTACGCCGCAAACGTCGCTGCAATCCCTGCAGGCTTCTACTGTTAGACCGGAGTGTATCATTTCCAGCACTTCCGTTTGAACCTGCGTATCGGCGGCAACCAGTTTCGCCGAAGCTCCCCAGATAATTACATTGATTTCCTTCCACCAGCCGCGGCTCTTTGCATTCAGTACGTATATGGCCAGCATGTTCAATACCGTAATTTTATTGTCGGTTGTCCAGAGGATGTTGATTTTATCCATGTTCTTTCTCATCATTTATTCTACTGGTTTTTTGATTTTTATAAAAGTAACATGCTTCTCTTTCAATGATATTTTCCCGACTTCGTAGCCGTATTCTTTTGCATCTTTTTTATACGTCAGGAACGAATGGTCAATATCAAATCCGGTGATCGTTTTGATTTCCCCGAAAGTAAGTTTTATTTGCATGTCTCCCCTACTGTCGAGGTATATCCATAAAGAGACGTATGTGCTCATAATCAATCTATCTTATTTGTTTCACCAGTTTTCTCAGGCAGTCCGTATGAAATTCCTCTACTTCTTCAATGTACAGTGTCCCTCCAAGTATAATCATTTCTTTTTTATCGAACCTTTCGCCGAGCCGGTCATTTAACATTACTTTCCGCATACTTTCGGCTATTTCGGTTTCTTCCAGAAATTCATTGGAATGACCGGCAGTACAAATCACAATACCTGACTTAATCTTTTTCATTTTTTGAATCTTTTGTCCGTTTGCATCATAGCCATAAGCATAGCCGACGGAATAAACCCGGTCGAACCAGCCCTTTAACTTTGCCGGACAGTCGCTCCACCATACGGGATAAAGAAAAATGATACAGTCAGACTGTTCGATTTTTTCATGCTCCTTCGCAATATCATCAGAAACGGGTAAGTCGATTTTGGCAAATCCCTCCCGCTCATATTCCTGTTCCGTCATATCGGTTTGAAAATTCATGTCGTATAAATCCGAAATTTCAACATGATGATTTTCTTTTTGCAGGGCATTGACAAGTTGTTTCAACACTCGAAAGGTATATGACTTCCTGCCCGGATGAGAATATATTATCAAAATATTCATGTCTCCAAATAATTATAATTTAAAAGCCTGTGCTAAAATCAGGCATGCGGATTGACTCTGTCTTTTTATCCGATCACCATTTTGATTGCAGAGGAACCCGTTCGCCGTCGCCGGTTGAATATTCTTCCAGTGAATTTTCCTTTGACTGGATACAGATGTAAACCATCTCTCTATCGGACATATTGCAGATTCCTCTGTTTCCTTCGGGCGCTACGCGTACTATACTACCCTCCTCAATAGGGAAACAATCCTCATCTACCTGAAAATAGCCTGTACCTTTCAGGATGATATATGTCTCCTCATTCTTTCTGTGGGTGTGGAAGTATGGCAATTCCGATTTCGGAGGAATCACATCCAGCGAGATTTCCGTCCCGGTTGACCGGGTTGCTTCTTTCAGGAACACTTTTCCTCTCACCTCCTGTCCGCTTTTAGGATGAATCATTGAATATTCCTTCCATTTATCCATGTCGCCGGCATTTATCGCCGTGTAGTTCCTGCTTTTTGATATTTCTCTTATTTTACTCATCTTTTGATTTTTATGAAAGTAATATGTTTTTCCTTATTCTTGTCGCGATTAATGATTGCCAATCACAAATATCATGTGAACCAACACTTTAATCAACTATTTCACATAAGCTATAACGGAGTGTAAAATTACGAGTTTTTTTAATGCTGAAATCCGGCAGATTTAATATCATTAAGATATAATTGTTACTTTTGCGCCACTGTCGGCCCGGTAGCTTAGTGAATAGAGCGTCAGATTCCGGTTCTGAAGGTCGTGGGTTTGACTCCCACCCGGGTCACACAATAAAAAAATATAATTATCAGGCTGTTACACCATAAAGTAGCAGCTTTTTTCACCTCCAAACGTATGTTTTATGATATATAAATACCTCAAAAAACACGCTATTTCGTGCTATATTTGCTACCGAACTTACAAATAACTTACAAGTAAATTACACCTATGGCAACCTTTTCAATCGTAATACGCGGAAAGCGCAGGGATGGATATTACCCTGTATATCTAATGGTTATTCATAATGGAAATCCTGGATACATCAAAACGACCTTTGTAGTTTCTGACAAAGGTCTGAAAAAAAACTTATACGAAAACCGGTAAGGAGAAAATAGAAGTATCGGATAATCTCGTTGTGCGGGAGTGCATGAATGAGATAGCCGGCTATGTTCGCCGGTTGAACGACATTGACAGCAGGGATATAACTGTTAATGAGGTTATCTCATATCTCACGAATGAATACAAAGAACTCTCATTTACTGTATTTGCGAGCGAATATATCTCTGACATGATCAATCATAACAGGGAGCATCCTGCGTCAAACTACCGGATGGCGGTTAAACGCCTTCACGAATACATTAACAGGGATAATATTTTTTTCTCCGACATAACGGCAAACGTCCTAAGAGGCTGGATAAATGGCATGATGGACAGCCAGAGGAAGCGCAACCTTTACCCGAACTCCATAAAGACAATATTCAATGCCGCTATGCTGAAATATAATGACGAGGACAGGGATAATAGTGTATGCGCTACTGCATCGGCCTTAGCCCTTGTTACCTGTATCTTAGCCTTAAAACCGGCCGTAACAGTCTCAGCACCTCTTTGCAGTGTAGTGCCGTATACATAATTGGCATCATCAACACGGAAAACGCGCATCATACGCCCGTTAAGCGCCGTTAACTGTTTATACAGACAGTCGCCGCCCTGTATAAGGTGCGCTTCGTTGTATGGGTTTATGCCGTCAGGGGTCGGACCGCTAAAGCCTACATCAGCCGTCTTTACATCCCCCCCGAAGGTGTGTTGCCATCAATGTTATTGATAGGGTAAACTTAAAGATGTGATCTACCTCTTTATGATTCAGAACATAGTACTCTTTCTGCCAAATCTTTTGCTTTCATTGCTGTATGTTTTTAATTTATTATTGTGAATAATTATCCCAAAATGTCCATTAGCGCATTTGTCGGTTCAGGAATAGCGATTTTTGAGAGAATTAATGCGAAATATTCTGTTTATCCCAAAATGTCCATTAGAATATAACTAATATATTCTATTCAATAACAATTAGTTATATTCTAATGGACATTTTGGGATTATTTGTATTACAACACAGGAGGTATCCCCGTACGCTTCTTATGTAGAAATCGGGTTATTGGTTTTTTATTGTTTTCCTATTTCTTTTAGTTCTACCAGTTTGTTTACTATTGCATAGACTGTCAGGCCGCTTGCACTGTGAATTTGCAGCTTGCGGGCGATGTTGCGACGGTGAGTGATTACAGTATGAGTGGATAAGAACAGACGATCGGCAATAGCGCGATTGGTCATTCCTTTGACTACGCAAACTACTATTTCTTTTTCCCGTGCGCTTAATATTTGTTGTTCATCGTTTTCTGCAGTATTTTGTATTTTTTCGGCGTATAGCTGTTCTAGTTTCTGCCTGATTTCGTCATTTGTGTCATAGATGTTGATTTTTTCGTCGAAAGGACGTAATACCGACCTGTCGGTCAGGTTATACAATAGAGCGATACATTTAATTGCAGGACAACCGCATTCTTCTTTTAGTTGCTGGATTGTAAAACCGATTATCATCGACGGGTTTACAATCAATATATCCGGCTTATGCGTGCGAATGGTTTCCTGAATAAGTTCGCTGCGTGCTATTTCTATCAGTTGGAAACGGAAACCCGAAAGCCGTTTCAACTGCACTTCCATTCCGGAACGTACGATGGATGAAATCTCTGCAACTAATATTTTGAGGTTGATGTTCATCTGTTTATGTCTGTTGTTCCAGCACCAGGATTGCCGGGATGAAAAGATTATCTTCTATCAGGTTATGTGTGAACAAGTCCTGCGCGGTAGCAAAGAGGTCAAATAGTACGCTGTTTAGAGAATGACCTCCTTCGCCCGGGTAATATTTGAGTAACAGGTCTTTCAGTTCGATGATTTTCATCTCAATCTGGTCGTGCCGTTTCTGGAAGATGGAAATATTGTATCTGGTATCTTTTCTCCCTTCCAGAAGTCCGCGCACATAAGGAAATACGGCCTTTTCCTCATATCTCATGTGCTTATCGACTTCTTCGGTATATTCGTCAAAGAACCTGGTTATAATAAACGCCACATCTCCGGGACAGTCGTTGATACTTCCCACCAACTTGGCGCGCAGGTGCGGGAGACGGAAATTCAGGAAATAGTCGTGTGCATTGTGCAGGTAAATAATCAGCGCTTCCACTGAAAGAGATTTGGCGACATTTTCATCTATGAAGGAGTTTTTTTCTTCAATCAGGAAGTTTACTACTGTCATGAATGTAGATACATCTACATTGTTCTGCCGGCAGGTTTCCCCTATTGTTTTATCACCGAAGCCCAACTTTATGCCAAAGCGACACATGACGAGTACCATAGGGTAATTGTCGCAAATCAGATCGCTCATTTTATCGGTTTCCCGGTATCTGTCTTTTTTGTACATGGCTGTTTATACTTCTATTGTTGTTTATGTTTGCAAGCCAAAGTTACGGAAATAATTGAGGCGTAATACGCGAAATAGAGCAAAACATGCTGCATAATAGCTATTTATAGGTAACGATATTTTTGTTATACATACATATAGGTATTGTGGAAACTTACAGGCAGCCATACCTTTGCCGTAGAAGAAAAGGTAACACTATTAGTATAATCGCTATATCAAAACCTCATGCTAATTATGTAAGCATATAAGATGATTTAACAACAACACGTGGAGGGAGAGGTATTTCGTTGCTTGTCCCTGTTACGCAAAAGGAGTCCCTCTGTGAAGAACGACTCCTTTTGCATGTCTTTACAGGAACAATTGTATGAGGTAGTAAAAAAGCATCGACATAATGGCGCTTACCGGTATGGTAAGTACCCAGGCAACCACCAGATCTTTCGTTACCCCCCATCTTACCGCAGAGAGGCGCCGTATAGCGCCGACGCCTATTATAGAGCCTGAGATCGTATGTGTCGTACTGACGGGTATATGAAGTATTTCGGTGATGTAAAGCGTGATGGCGCCGGCCGTTTCGGCCACTGCTCCTTCCAGGGAAGTTATTTTGGTTATCCTGCTTCCCATCGTTTTGACTATCCGCCAGCCTCCCGACATTGTTCCCAAAGCTATCACGCTAAAACAGGAGAAAGGCACCCAGACCGGCATTGAGGATATATCGGGGATAAAGCCTGAAGCATACAGGGCGGCAGCAATTATACCCATCACTTTCTGCGAATCGTTGAGCCCGTGTCCTGTGCAAAAAAGAGCGGACGAGATTAACTGGAAATGCCGGAACCATATTTCGGCTTTATAGGGCTTTAACTTCCGCGAGGCATATAAAGTCACAGATGCCAGTACAACGGCTATCATCATTCCAATAAGCGGAGCAAGGATGATAAAGGAAGCAATTTTGAGGATAACCATTCCCTGTATGCTTCCGAACCCTGCGCTTGCTATGGCTGCACCGGCAAACCCTCCGATAAGTGTATGGGAAGAAGAGGACGGGATGCCCAGCCACCAGGTAAGCAGGTTCCACACAATGGCGGCAATAAGTCCTGCCAGAATAACATTCAGGCTAATAAACTGGGGTAAAACCGTTTTGGCTACGGTGTTGGCAATTCCAAATTCGCCGATTACGTATTTAGCGATGAAGAATGCCACGAAATTGAAGAATGCGGCCCAGAGAACGGCCTGAAATGGGGTTAATACTTTGGTAGATACAACTGTTGCGATGGAATTAGCCGCATCATGAAAACCATTGATATAATCAAAAACAAGAGCTAAAGCGATTACGACTATTAACAGTGTCATTTCGTTCCGGGTTACGAATACTTAATAATAACCATTTTGATCGTTTTCCCTACCGCTTTCGCAGCATCGGCCGCTCTTTCCAATTCGTGAAGGATGTCTCTGAGTTTAATGATTTCTACTGCGTCCTTTTCATTCTCAAACAGATTGATGAGAAAGTGTTCATACACATCATCGGCTTTTTTCTCAACTAATTCCAGTTGTGCACAGTATTCTTTTATCTTGTCGGGCCTCTTTTTGAATATCTCAAGTTCTTCGATGGCCAGGAGCAGAAAGCCGGCCGATTCACGCACGAGTTTGGCCAGAGTCGTTGCACTTTCGGGTATCTGCCTGGGGTTGTACAACATGATACGCTTGGAACAGCTATTGATAAGATCAATTATATCATCCATCGTAGAAGAGAGTTCGTTAATATCTTCCCTGTCGAACGGAGTGATAAACGTATTATTCAACTCGTCAAATATCTTAGCCTGAATAGCGTCGGCCTTATGTTCCAAATCTTTGATCCTTTTATAATAGTCGACGGCGTCACTATGGTTTGACACCTGTACACCTTCGATAATCAGATCGGCCGCCGTAACTATTGTTTCCCCCATTTCATGGAGGAGCAAAAAGAATTTATTCTCTTTCGGCTTTATCTTATCAAACAAATGATTTTTCATACGAATAAAATATTTAATTAATGTGGGTGGTGGAACTCGCAGCACGTTTTATTTATCGCCTTTGGCGTAAATAGTTTTTAAATGCTCGTTTCATAAACAATTTAAGTTATACATTGAAAGAGATTCACAAATTTTCGTTCGCAAAAATAAGAAAAAATTCTTTCCAACTCCTTAAACCAAAATTAAGAGCCTGTTTAAATTTTAAAGCAGTAAAGTATTATAGTTAGATATTATCACGTACGAAACAGAAACCATTACGTACGTGATAGAAATTATTACGTACGTGATGAAAACTATTACGTTCGTAATGAAAGTTATTGCGTACGTGATAAAAACTATCACGTACGTGATGAAAGTTATTACGTGCGTGATGAAAGTTATTACGTACGTGATGAAGACTATCACGTACATGATAAAGATTATTACGTACGTGATAAAAGTTATTACGTACGTGATGAAAGCTATCACGTACGTGATAAAATAAAAGAATTGTGAAAAATAAAAGGATTGCTTTGCGTTTTTTTTATATTTGTACGTGAAAACACCCGGCAATGAAGTGTTTTATTGATTAATATACAGGCATATAGACATTTCGGAAGTAATAGTATCAGGCGAAGGTAAATGGCACTGAAGTACAGGTGAAAAATTAAGCTGCACAGACAATTCTGTTACACAGATTGTGTATCGTAAGTATGAAAGGGCAGTACTCAAAGACCCGGCTGACCGGCTGACAGACAATCGCAGCCGGCGACATACACTGATATACAAGTGACTGACGGAAAAAGCATCGAAGGCTGACAGGCAACTGCCTTAACACACTGCTTAAATCCGCCTCCGGCCTGTGCCTCATACCTAAAAATAAACGTATTTACATGGGAATAAGGAAACACTTTTAATATTCTGCTTCTTTAGAATTTAAACAGGCTCTAAGAATCAGTGAATTTCGACGAGGTTCGTCGAGGCTGTCTGAGGGAACCGTTTATCAGATGATCTTTATGCTGCTGCGGCCGGCGGAAGTCTTTATGACACAGACCTGTGTGGCGATCCGCTCCGTCATTTCAACCACATGCGAGATGACACCTACCTTGTGTCCCTGCATGTGCAGTTTTTCCAGAGCGTCCAGTGCAAGGCGCAGTGTGTCAGCGTCAAGCGCGCCGAAACCTTCGTCTATAAAGATGGATTCTATGTTCATCCTGTTCGATACTAACGATGCAAGTCCTAAAGCCAGAGCCAGTGATACAAGGAAAGACTCGCCACCGGAAAGCGAATGCACCGTACGTATCTGGCCGAGCATATCAAGGTCTGATACCAGAAGGGCCAGGCTGTCGGGGATGCGCTGCAACAGATAACGACTCGACAACTCACGCAGATGCCTGTTAGCATGTGCAAGGAGGACGTCAAGAGTGTAACCCTGCGCCATTTCCTTGAACTTTGAGCCGGTAGCCGAGCCAAGCAATTCGTTCAGCTTCCCCCAGTTCTCCAGCGACAGGGCTTTTTGGTCAAGGTCTTTTTCAAAGGCTTTGATGCGCTCCTTACCCTTTTCATGAGCGGCCAGGGCGGCGTTTATTACAGCTACGCGCCTGAAGGCCATATCTGTTTCACGGCTCATGCGGACCTGCTCTTCATGCAGAATATCTATGTCTTCTGTTTCCGGGACGCCGGCGTGGTTATTGACCTCGCGGCTGACGTGAACCTCAAGATTCCTCTCCCGCTCTTCCAGAGTGGCCCTGCAGGCAGTCTCCTGCTCTTTCAGTCCGTTCAGGAACTTCCTTTCGGCCTGTAGCCATTGGTGATCTTTGGCCAGGAGGAGAGCCAACTGCCCGCGGTCCAGGCCGTCCTGCCTTCCGGATATCCATTTGTCGAGTGACTGCTGAAGATCGGCGCACTGCCGGCTTAGCCTTCCGGTCTCGCGATCTATCTGCGAAATTATTCCCCGAAGGGTTTCCTGACCGGATAAGAGCAGGCTTTTGCGTTCGGCCGACAGCCTTACGTTGCGGCCCATCTCCTTCCTGCCGGCCGAGTAGCGGGCGGTAAGTTCATCAACCGGTCTGCCGCCCAGAAGACCCGCCCTCAGCTTTTGCAGGTCTCCGCGACGCGAAGCCGTTTCCATACATTTGGATTCCCTTGCGGCCAGGCTGACAATAGCATCCGCGAGGCTGCTCTGACGACTTTTGAGCAGAATGGTCTTGCTGTTGACTATCTCCCTCAGGCGTATAGCCTCCTCTGAATAATCCGTCCACCGGACAGATGTATCCTTATGCGCCGGATGATGCAGGCTTCCGCAGACAGGGCAGGGGAGTCCCTCCTCCAATCCTGCACGCATCAGGGCCACCTCGGCCGGAAGCATCTCCAGCGCATCCCTGTGGGCGAGGAGTATCTCTTTTTCGAGGGCCTGTATGTCCGCCTCGATCTTCTCTTTGACCGACCGGGCGGCCCGGCGATCAGAGACTGCCTCAGCCTCACGGGCTTTGGCTTCGCCGATGACGGCGTCAAGCTCCCTCGCCCGGATCATTTCCGGTTCGGCCTCTGCTATTTCATTATCAAGTTTCTCCTGTTCTTTCAGCAGACTGAGATGGGCAGTGTCTGCACCTGCAAGGGCTACGGCATTGACATCCCATTCGGCTGTCTTCTGTTTTATAAGGGTCAGACTGTCCTTATGTTGTCTTTCAGATAGCTGAAGCTCATGGAAGACGTCCCTGATGTCTTGCACGCTTTCCGTCCGTGTCAGGTAGTCGTACCTTGGCCCGGCCCCGGCTATGAGGTTTTGTATGTCATCAAGGGACTCACGGGCCTCGCGGCAACCCCGGCGCAGGGTCTCGCGGTCTTCCAGCCATTTTATTCCGGCGGAGAGATTGCTCGTTTCGGTTTTAAGCCGGGCGAGGTCGGTCTCCAACTGACCTTTCTCGGCGTCAAAGGCCCTGATCTGCTCATCGTCCAGCAGTTCAATGTCTTTTATTCGCTCCCGGAGGAGGAAGTATTCCTGTTCGGCCGCCTTTGTCTTTTCGTATATCAGTACAGAGATACGCGAATATATCTCCGTCCCGGTGAGCTTTTCCAGCAACTCAGCCTTTTCGGACTGCCGGGCTTTGAGGAAGGCTGCAAAATCGCCCTGGGGAAGCAGGACTGTGCGGGTGAATTGCTCAAATGTCAGTCCGGTAAGCTCTGCTATCCGGGCCAGCAGTGCGGTCTTCCGCCCCTGTTCTTCGTGGCCGGAGGAGAGGTTGACCAGCCTCATCTCACTGCTTTGAAGCGCACCGTCGGCACGTCCCCTTGCCCTCTTGACCGTCCATGTTGAGCGATACTTTTCGTTAGCGGCAGACATGAAATCCACCGAAGCGTAACCTTCGGCCGACCCTCTTGTCAGAAGATTGCGGCAATCCTTTTGGTGTACGGTCTTATCCCTAACGTCGGGGACTACCACGTTCCCGTCAGACGCCAGGCTCATCCTCGGAGTATTGTCGAATAGCGCCAGGCAGAGAGCGTCGAGTATGGTAGACTTGCCCGACCCGGTGCTCCCTGTGATGGCGAATATCCCGGCCGAGTACAGAGGTTCGACCGTAAAATCTATCTCAAAGTCGCCGTAAAGCGACGCCAGATTCTTCCCCCTGATAGCAAGTATCCTCACTGGGCAGCCTCCCTGATGACGTTCTGTAACAGTTCTTTCATCCTGCCGGGCATTTCTTCGCCCCGGTAGCGCCTCCTGAAAATATCGACCGCCACGGCCATTGGGCTGACCGATTGCAGCTCTTCGCAACTCAGGGCCGGTATATCCCTGTCGCTGCCGGGCGTAAAGGCGACTATTCGCGCCAGACGCACCGGTTTGTTTTTCAACGCCTCTTCTATCCGGTATCTGAGCGAAGGCTCAGGCTCCGTGATGAGCGCTTTGACTTCAAGGTAGGGCGACGACAGGGTTACTTCTCCGTCGGGGAGCAATCCTATCTCCTCGAGCACGCGGACGGGAGGCTCCGGCGATCCCGGAATGCTGAGCAGGGCGCGCGGAGGCTGAAATCTTATACGCTCCACACGGGCTTCCCCACTGTCTGTTATCTCTACGAGCGAGACGCTCTGGCGGTTGTTACGCTCGGCGAACGACATTGGAAGCGGGCTGCCGGCATAGCACACATTACCACGCCCCGATACCCTCTGGGCGCGATGCAGATGTCCAAGGGCCGTGTAGGCGATCCCCCCGTCGAAGCAGTCAGGCGAGATGCACTCCAGTCCGCCAATAATGGTTCGCTCCGAACGATCGTTCTCCGACACCTCGGCCCCGGAAGCCTGCAAATGCCCCATAGCGACGATGGGCTTAGACCTGTCTTCCACCATCCCGTACAGGCGCTCGTACATACGGGCCACGCCGGTCTGGTAGCTGTCCGACTCCGGATAATCGCCCTGCCTAAGATAAGGAACAGCCAGGCACCACGCCGCCACACCTCCGTCATCCGCCATAAGAGGGACAATCAGCCTACGGTAGTCAATCTCTCCCTCCGGCGTTCTTTTTATCACGCCCCTTACGGTGACGTTCATCTCCTCCAGCAGCGGATCAGGAGCTTCGAGCCTTGCCCCTGAGTCATGATTACCGGCTATGATCACTGTCTGCAACCCCGGGCGGGCGGAAGACACTTCGCGCAGGAAGCGGTAAAACATACGTTGCGACCCGGCCGAAGGGTTAGGCCCGTCGAACACGTCGCCGGCTACGAGGAGGGCGTCAACCCCCCCCTCGCACACCTGCGCTTTCAGCCATTGTAGGAACTCCAAATGTTCGTCGCTACGGTCATATTCAAAGAAACATTGCCCCAGGTGCCAGTCCGCTGTATGGAGTAGTATCATTAATGTAGTCCGAAGGCCTCTCTGACCTTATCCGTATAGTCCAGCTTTTCCCACGTGAACAGTTCCACGTCGACGACTACCGGTTGGGCGTTGTACCGCGAAGCAAAGACCTTGGTCACCACCTCCGGCCGGCGCCCCATATGTCCGTAGGAAGCGGTTTCCAGATATATTGGATTGCGCAGCTTAAGGCGTTCTTCTATCGCTTTGGGGCGCATGTCAAACAGCTGTCCGGTCTTCAGGGCGATCTCGCCGTCGGTCATAGCCACGTGCGAGCGTCCGAAGGTATTCACAAATATATTCATGGGCTTAGCCACGCCGATAGCGTAAGACACCTGCACCAGCACCTCGTCGGCCACACCGGCGGCCACCAGGTTCTTGGCAATATGTCGGGCCGCGTAAGCCGCCGAACGGTCAACCTTGGAAGGATCTTTCCCTGAGAAAGCCCCGCCGCCGTGCGCACCCTTGCCTCCGTAAGTGTCTACGATGATCTTGCGCCCGGTCAGTCCGGAGTCTCCGTGAGGGCCACCGATGACGAACTTCCCTGTCGGGTTGACGTGGTACGTTATCCCTTCGTCAAACAAAGCCTTTACGTGGTCGGGATACTGCGCTTTGACTCGTGGTATGAGTATGTTTTTAACATCCGAGGCGATCCTGCCCTGCATGGCTTTGTCGGCCTCTGCGGGCGACAGTCCGTCGTCGGAAGGCATTATGAACTCGTCATGCTGTGTCGAGATCACGATAGTATCAATACGCTTCGGCGTCCCGTTGTCTTCATATTCAATTGTCACCTGGCTCTTTGCGTCGGGGCGAAGGTAGGGCATCACCTGCGGCTCGTTCCTGCGGATACCGGCAAGTTCGAGTAACAGACTGTGCGCCAGGTCGAGGGCCAGAGGCATGTAGTTGTCGGTTTCCACGGTGGCGTAACCAAACATCATACCCTGGTCTCCGGCCCCCTGTTCATAGGGGTCTTCGCGTTCGACGCCGCGGTTGATGTCTCCGCTCTGTTCGTGTATGGCCGAGAGGACGCCGCACGAGTTGGCCTCAAACCGGTACTCGCTCTTTGTGTATCCAATCTTCCTGATCACGCTGCGCGCCACTTCCTGTACGTCTACGTAGGCGCTTGATTTAACTTCTCCAGCCAGTACAACCTGTCCGGTTGTAACAAGGGTTTCGCAGGCTACTTTAGAGTCTCTGTCGTAAGCGAGAAACTCGTCAAGCAAAGCGTCCGATATCTGATCGGCCACTTTATCGGGGTGTCCTTCAGACACCGATTCGGAGGTAAATAAATAACTCATTACTTAAACAATTTAATTTGTATTATTGATTTGAACCGAAGTGGAGAGTAGCATTGAACCGGCAGGCAGGGTAGGGGAGGGGGACTCCTTGTTTTTAGCATTTTTTCCCGTGGTTGCAAGCAATACAAATCTTTCCACATAAGTTACCGGACGCAAATGTATGTAATGTTTTGAAATAACCATCATTCTTGCGTTATCATTTGCAGTCGTAACAGAGCAATGCGGATGTCGGGAGAAACAGCATCTCAAAATCAAAAGATTCTGAAGAACAACAGAGAATGCTGTGCGCATCCAAATATATTGTGATATAATCACTTATTGCCTTGTAGCGATAGTTCAGCACGACATGAAGATTGAACGCAGTGTCTATGAAGTCCTCCAAATCGTCGGCATCTCATTGGCCGGCAAAACGCATCTTCATGACTTGTTCAACAAATCGAATTTCAAGAATGTCAAAGATATATATGCTTCAAGTGAACCGAACTAACGTTAAATTAATAAATAAAACATCAACTTACCATGCAGGACCTTAGAACAATAGTCAGCCTGAGTCTTCCGGGAGATACGGCTTAGTGATTCTTCAGGTATCTCACGGAGGATATCCGTGAGACTTTTTTTTGTTGATAAGTTGCTGCTTATGAAAAAGAACAAAAAGGGGGCTCAAAAGAGAAGATAAAAGGGAGTTTAAAATTGAACAAAATCTTTCGAACATGACTGGGTAAAAAGCTGAGCCTGGCGGATAAGGAGGCGCTACTGTAGAACGCGCCCGTGGCGCCGATAGCGTGAGCGTTTCTTATGTCGAACTAAGGTTGATTACAATTACTTTGAGAAAAGGAAGTTGATGGAGAGTTTGAAAGGTGATCCCGTGCGTGTTAGATAAGGCGTTCGAAATATTGGCCTCGCCAAAGTTATTTGAAGAAGTACTATCCGTAAAGCAACAAACCGGACAGACCGGCGATGATAATAGTAAGGATGGGGTGAACATTAAGTTTCCACGTGAGAAAAAAAGCTGAGCCAAAGATAAGGAAGCTTTTATAGTCAATAAAGTTTTCGCTGTTCATCAGAAGGAGAGCAGCAGCGGCTATCAGCCCTACTGCCGCGGGACGTAATCCACAAAAAGCCGACGCCACGTATCTGTTCTTTTTGAAACGAGCGAAATAATATGAAATGATCAGTATCAGTATAAACGACGGAAGACATACGGCAAACGTTGCAATAAAAGAACCAAGTACTGCCATATCAGGAGGGTAGCCGGAATTAAGCACCGCCGTATAGCCAACGTAGGTGGCACTATTTATGCCGATAGGCCCCGGCGTCATCTGCGAAACAGCGACAATGTCTGTAAATTCCTGCATCGTAATCCATGAATGCCTGTCAACTACTTCGTCCTGAATTAGTGAAAGCATGGCATATCCGCCACCGAAATTGAAAAGCCCGATTTTTACATATACCCAGAACAGTTGCAGGAATATCATATCAGCCTTTTTTTATACGCAAACCATATAGAATACCTCCCGTGGCAGCGGCAATAACAACGTAGATGGGAGAAACATTCAACAACCATATGAGCAGAGCTGTAACCACAGCAATAAAGGCTGTTTTCCATGTAAGCCCTGCTGATTTTGCCGCAGTAAGACAAGGGACTAAAATCAGAGCAACCACTGCAGGACGAAGTCCCTTAAATGCTCTTTCTACCCATACATTATCTTGTATGTGAGTAAAAAAAACGGCAACAGACAGGATAATAAGGAATGACGGCAGGATAGCTCCCAAAACACAAACCAGGCTTCCGGGGATCTTCTTCAGCCTGTATCCAAGGAAAATAGAAATATTGACGGCAAAGACGCCCGGCATGGATTGTGATATCGTAAAGATGTCGAAAAAGTCCTGTTTACTTATCCATCCCCGGCCAACCACTTCACGCTCAATGAGCGGAAGCATGGCATATCCACCTCCGATAGTGAACGCGCCAATGCGCATGAAGGTAATAAACAGCGTCAGGTACATCCGCTATCTCCTGCGCACACTACGCACCGGGGCGGAGCGTTCGGCTTTGGCTGCGGGAGCAGCCTTCGGCTGCGTTTCTTTTTGTGTTGCAGAAGGCGCTGCCGCTTGTTTCCTGGCAGTTGCCCTGGCTGCTTTTTTTGCCTGCTTCGGGTCTGTCTGGGCGCTGTCAGGCTGCCAGTATAGTGACTGCCGGAAAGTCTCCAGTTGATTTTCTACTGCTTTCTGCGCCAGCGCCAGGGAATCGGGTTCCGGATAATATTCGCGCATGGTCTTATTCAGCAGGTTTTCGGTCTTGATGATCTCCCCGTCGAACATACGGCGCCGGAAATAATCGTCTATGGTAAATGTCTTTGCATTGTTGATGTCAGACGTCATAATAGGCGAATTGGTGATATAGGGACGTATATTTTCATACGGTAACCAAAAAAGAGGCAGGCGCTGCTCGCCCAGGTCACCTGTCGTAGTGAGAATAGGACATAAGGCAAGAGTCTTTACATCGAAGACAGAATTATTCTGGTCGAAATACCAGGCTTCTTTCACATAGTAGGCGAGTACATCGGCAGAAGGGACATCGCTTTCGTTGATGACCAGGGCCGGCTCACCAGCGCCTGCTACGGGCGCCTCCTCGTAATAAATATAGGCCCGGTCCAGCACGCCCTCACGGAAGTTGATGACATGCTCATCGTCAAACACTTCATAACCGTCAATGTATTCATATGCCGTGAGCTTTCCTTCACTCATAAGCCGGAAGATGGAGGAAAAGAGGTTCATCGTGTTATTTAGCGGACGCACAGGATAGTAAAGCGGTGCATTTTGCTCCTTCGTCATATCTATCTCGCGATATATTACGCGCATCCAGCGTGCATTACCGATCTCCTGCGTCATGCGGTCGTTCATATCCTTCGCCCGTATGGTCAGTTCGGGCAATCCGGATTCTTTTTCCGCTGTTTCCCGTTCGCCGGTGCGTACAACGGGCGTCCTGCGTTCCTGCTGCTGCCCGGTATTGTTCTGTGCAAATAAAGGAACAGGCGATATTATCGGGCTTACCAGGACAAGGATGCAATAGAAATAGAAACGTTTCATATTCTTTTATGTCATTGATTTACGATTACTTGAATAGCCGGTATCGAGCGTTCAATCCCGTCGGGGCCGCGGGCTACCACACGGTTCACCCAAAATTGTTTCCCGCGCGCCAGGCCACGGATGAAGTTCTTCTGCCGTTCGGAGAAATTCCCTCCTTCCGTCGGTTCGTTAATCATATTGCCGAATGAATCGGGATAGATAAGTTCGAAGCGCAGGACGGTAAACTGTATGTTCAGTATATCGTCGTCAATAGCGGCCAGTATACCGCCGGCCTCCATCAGGCTACGCTTGGAGATGGCGCCGCCGCGGAATTTGCGGACATTGCCGTTCTGGTCTTTATATTCGATATAGGGCATCGGGTCTGGGAGCATTTTGATGCGGAAAGGCGTCCGGGCCATCTCTACACGGCGCCCGTCAGCCATTTGCGCAGCGACGGTGATGATAGCTTCCTGACCTACCGAGCCTGCGGAAGGCAAAGCATCCCATATGGATTCTCCCTTCTTTGACAGGCTTCCGCTGGAGATGGAAGGGAACACATTGCCGCTTGGTATGCCGGGAACGGCGATACGTATGGGGTTGTTAATCCCGGCATAGAGGATGTTCATCATAGTGGGGGCGACAGTGGCGCCGGGTTCGGTCACGAAATATTCGCTCCTGAAATCATGGCGCAATATGCTGCCGTCACTATTAGGCATTTCAATATACCCTTCTACCGGGAACGTGCCGGTGGAAGAGGCAGGGACAACGAACCGCCCGTTATCTTCCGCATCCAGCATCCGTCCGTTGATATAGACGGAAGGCCGCTTGGTGGAGTCGATGGCCGAAAGGACAATATTCGCCTCATATGAGCTTCCGCGCATCACGATCTGGCTGACGGGCACTACCTGGGCTTGCATTGTGTTGACACGGTAGTCGCCTACGTCCACACTGTTAAGCAGATTGCTCATGACCTCTCCCTGGGCGTAGCGTATATCGCTCTGCAACTTTGTAAGCAGGGTTATAGCCGCCGATACGGGCATGTTCTCAAACAGCGATTCTTCCCAGTTGCGCACGTTTATACCTGTCTGGCGTGGCGGCGCTGTGCTCAGGCTCTCTTCAATAATATGCTGTTTTTCGGGGTCTGTCATCAGGCGGGCCATCATTGTACGATAAGAGTCAATACCTTCGCGCAGCTTCTTACCTTCTCCGTTCAGGGGGGCAAGCATAATGCGTGAGGCCGCTTCCAGGTCATCTTTATGCTGTATATCTTTTACGTCGCCATTCTTCCCGTCGGCCACTTTCACGATTCGTTCCTTAAGTTCCTGAACGTAGTTGTAGATGTCTTCCGAAGCATTCCGCACCTGTATGCTTTTATTGTACCATTCCCTGACCTTCTCGGGGTTGGCCTGGTAATATGTTTCCAGTTCATTACTTACAAGGGCGTTTCGCTTCGTTGAATTATCGATGGAGTTATGCAGGCTGTCTTCTACCAGCACAAATCCATCAAGTACTTCCGACGACACATTGAGCGCCATCATTGCTATGAACACCAGATACATCAGATTGATCATCTTCTGGCGTGGTGAATTAGGATTATTCCCTACTGCCATCTTTTCTTATTTCGTCTGGTATGGATTAGGCACGACGGGAGGTATTCCCATATTCACTGTCATGGCCTGCAACAGGCGGCTGTAAACCTGGTTGAGCTGCGCAAGCTGGCGGGCCATTTTTTCTGTTTCCGAGCGAAACACGGAGCTGTCAGTTATTGAACCGTCGTATAGCTCTTTGATACGGTTCAGACCGGCGTTTATGTGTTCGATGGAACTGATCTGAGAGCTGATACTCCTCAACTGCACTTCGTAAATAGTGTTCAGCCCTGAGATATTACGGTTGAGCATTTCCATTTGCTGCACATAACCCTGCGAACTGCGGTTGATGCCGTCTGACACGTTAGAGAGCGACTGAGTGATGGAACTGAAGCGTTCCATATCGCCTGCAATGGCCGAAAGCTGCTCCAGGTATTTCTGCGTAGCTTCGGTAAGTTGCGGTATCTCGGCTATCCGGTCGGCGGCGTCAAGGAGTTTCTGCACGCCGGCAGAGACGTTCTGCGAATCGCCGGCCGGCATATTCTTCAATGAAGCGAAGCCTGCCGCCGTATTCCCTGCGACTCCTGTGTTTATATGGGAGACTTTATCCGGCGCAACGTCATAATCTTCGGCATTAGCTTCAGAGCGCATGATGTCGGAGATGCTCGTCTGTGCAAAATCCGGACGATCCAACGGGTTTTTTGACCTCAACACCGGGAAGACGTCTTCCCATCGATAGTCGGCGACAGGTCTCTCGAAGCCAAAGACAAAGAACACGAAAAACTCTGTGACCATCCCGACCGCCAGCATTGTATTGCCGTAAGGCAGATGCAGTATTTTAAACATGGCGCCCAGGATGACGACAGATGCTCCCCAACTGTAGCAAAAGTTAAGCAGACGTTTCCCTTTGTCGCTGGAGAGGTACATCTCCACCCTGTTTTTATATATTCTATACTTGCCCATTTTATTTGGTATTATAATCGTATGTTAAACCACGAGCCATTCCGGCTCATTTCTTCCCTCGCGACCGTGAGAACCCGACTTGCGTGCGTACACAACGGAAGCCGATGTAAGAGCGCGTTTCGTTCTGGTATTCAAACGTGCGCATATCCGAACGGATAAACTGTGCAACGTCTTTCCAAGAGCCGCCACGCACCACCTTCTTTTTCATGGCATAAGGGTCTTCCCGCGCCGCATTGTAGCGCAGGTCGGGGTTCATGTCATTCATCTGCCGGGGGCCTGATTCAGAGTAAACGGTAGCTGTCCATTCTGCCACGTTACCGGCCATGTCATACAGTCCGAACTCATTAGGGGTAAATGAACCTACGCGTGACGAAATAATGTGCCCGTCCTCCGTATAATTTCCGTCACCGGGCTTGAAGTTACCCAGAAAACAGTCTTTGCTTTGCAGTTCGTCTGTAGCCCACGGATACTTATATTCATTTTTGCCGGCGCGCGCTGCATATTCCCACTCTCCTTCAGTAGGCAGGCGGAAAGGTTCTACAACCTGTCCGGCCGGCAGGTTGATTGATGATTTAAACAGGTCGGTACGCCACACGCAGAATGCCATAGCCTGCTCCCACGAGACGCCTACCACAGGATAATCGTCGTAGCCGGGGTGCTGGAAGTACATACGCATATAAGGTTCATTATAGGCATTGCTGAAGTCGTTTACCCAGCAGGTCTCGTCGGGGTGGATATTTATTATATATGTATTTAGGAAATCCCACTCGCTGCTAAGCGGGCGGGTGATGGTCTCGTTTATCACGCGGCCTTCTTCATCAATGTAGGCTGTGTCTTTGGATATCATAACTATCTGGGCGGGGTCTATTGCGATGTCGGTGTTACGTACACGTTCGGCCGGGTCGATACGGTGTTTACGCAAAGCGGCGGAAGTGTAGTCGTACCATTCGTACCTGAAAAGCATCTGCTTTTCGTCCAGCCGCCGTTCGCCGGTTATGGGGTGTATGCGGAAAACGCTCTCGATGGCAATCTGTTCTTCTTCAGTGGAACGTCTCCATGGAATGGGGCGGCTCCAGTCAAGGTGCGGAGTCACCGGTTCGCCATACCTGTCTTCGGTAATCCTGAAAAGGTCGTTTCCCCCGTATAACGGGTCTGCCAGGCGTTCACGGATGATGGAGTCGCGCACCCAATAGAGGAATTGCCGGTATTTGGCGTTGGTAATCTCCGTCTCGTCCATCCAGAAAGCGTCAAAGGAAACGCCCCTGGTTTCAGTCGCCATACCCCATAGGGAGTCTTTGTCTGACGGCCCCATGTCGAAAGCTCCCCGTTTAATGAGCGTCATACCGTATGGCGCAGGCTCATTCACCGCAGTCAGCCTCGCTCCCGTCACCTCTCCTCCTCCCAGCAATGACCGACCGCAGGCAGAAAAGATAATAATGCCGGTAAGCGCTAAAAATACTTTTTTCATATAATTACAATATACGTACACTTTTATGTCTATAATTACCTGTCTTTACCTTATTTAGCTTCATCCTGTACCTTATCATCAGCTCATGGCTTCCGCTGCTTGCTTTCAGCAGAGGACCTGTCGGGAAATCATACGCATAGCCCACTTCTATATTTCCCAGTGAGGCGCCCAGTAAAACCACAGCTTCATATCCACGCCATGAAAGTCCCCCGCTGAACATTTTGTTGTATACCATACGTGCAGTGACGTCCAACTGGAAGGTTTGCAGGTCTGTTTTCATAAATACCGAAGGCTGCAACTCAAATAACGGGTTCTTTAACTGAATATTGTACCCTCCGGTCAAATTATACGTCCGCTCTATGTAGGTGGTGATATTTTCCTCCAGGTCAAGCTGCGGTTCCGCCAGATGAGTGGAAGCGATGCCGATATAGAATTTCTTATGCGTATAATATAGTCCGGCGTTTATATCAAGCCCCATACCGTTTACTTCGGTCTTTGGGATAGCCTCGTCTTCCTGATCGTGATATCCGGATTCGCCAAGATCTACCTTTGTGCCGTCGAAGGAGATGCTCGTTATCCCTATCTGTGCACCTATGCTTAATGTGCCGCCGAACAGGTTGCGCTTAACGGCGAATTGGCCGGAGATATGCGAGTTACTGAAGAGGCCGATTGTTTCGGAAAACAGCGTGACCCCCAATCCTGTATTCACGCTGCTTATTGCCAGCGGCATGCTGATATTGAAGAAGGTGGTTTGCGGCGCACCGGGCATACCTATCCATTGCCGGCGATGAAGGCCCAGTATGTTAAGGTCGTCATTCACTCCCGCGTATCCGGGATTATAGTATCCCATCGCCATAAAATACTGGCTGAATTGTGCGTCATACTGCGCCCGGACGCTGTCTGCCAGAGTGGTCAAAGTAATAAAGAAGAAAACCAGTCGCCTCATAACAAGAAAAAAACGTTTGCAAAGGCCGGAAATTGTACGAATCGTGAGACAAGGCATAAGAAAAAGGAAATTTAATTCATAGCCTGTTTAAATCTTATTCAACGTGAATTCGATATAACTATTAGAAAGGCATCAGTTGTTTATCATCAATAAAATCAACATTGATAGATTGTTTCTTTGGCAGGAAACTATACGCCAAAAGAGCGGCTATAAGGTTCGTAATGGAGCATGGAAAAAGCGCAGGAAATACAGATAAATTGCGTTAAGAAAGGCTTTGTGCAGGTGTATTTTGCCGGAGGGTGAAACAGGCGGTGACATTTTGTTGTAACCGGAATGCTTTTTATAAGGAGCGGATAATTAAAAGATTAGGAATCTATTACACTCGTGTGAGCCGGATAAAAACACGCAGGGGATCCTTTTATTTACCCGGAAATTTGTTCCCGCCGCACGTGGGACAGGTTTTATCCCGCATGGGATAGATTTCATTTGACGTGTTATGGATTTCATCTCACGTGGGACAGGTTTTATCCCACATGGGATAGGTTTCATTTGACGTGTTATGGATTTCATCTCACGTGGGACAGGTTTTATCCCGCATGGGATAGGTTTCATTTGACGTGTTATGGATTTCATCTCACGTGGGATAGGTTTTATCTCATGTGCGACGGATTTCATTTTTCATGAAGTGGGTTTTATCCGGCGGGAATTAATTGTTGTTTCATTATTGTCCGCTAAAAACATAATCCGGACTTTTAATGGTGCGTATTCGTTCTTTCATCTCACCTGCATGCCGCAAAGGTGCGGATTCTTATTTGACAGCCAGGTTTCCAACCGTCAAAGGCAAACGCCCGGCGGTCAAAAACATTTTCACGGGTGATAAAAACCATTCACCTTTGCAGCCTTTAATTTTATAAATAGTATGAATATAAAACCTGCATTTGTATTTGCGGCGCTGGTATGTCCGCTATTTCCTGCGGCGCAGACTGCGGGAACCATTCGCGGAGTAGTAACCGACGCCGCTTCGGGGCAGCCGCTGCCTTACGTTACGGTAATAGTGAGCAACACCGCCACAGGCGCCGCAACCGCCGATGACGGAACTTTTATCATAAACAATGTTCCCGTAGGCAGGCACACCGTGCAGGCAGGTTTTATCGGTTACGAAACGGCAATCGTGAAAGAAATCCCTGTAGGATCTGTACGCGAGGTATATCTGGAAATTAAACTTACCGAAAAACCAATGGAACTGGGCGAAGTAGTCGTCCGCCCCAAAATCAACAAGGCGGCGGCATTGAACGAAATGGCAACGCTTGGCGCGCGGGTGTTCAGCGTGGAGGAAGCAAGCCGTTACGCCGGCGGCATGGACGATCCCGCACGGTTAGCAAGCGGATTTGCCGGAGTAACCACCGAAGCCGCCAACAACAACGGCATTTCGATACACGGCAATTCGCCAGGCCTCCTGCAATGGCGCATAGAGGGCGTGGAGATTTCCAACGTCAACCACTTTGCCGATATAACGCAGGCAGGCGGCGGATTCCTGTCGGCGTTGAGCAGTAACGTGGTGGGCAACTCCGACTTCTTTACCGGAGCTTTTCCAGCCGAATACGGCAATGCGGTGGCAGGCGTGTTCGACATGCGGCTGCGCAACGGGAACAGTCAAAAGTATCAACATGCTTTCCAGTTTGGCATACAGGGCATTGACTTTGCCTCCGAAGGTCCGGTTTCAAAGAAGAACAACGCTTCGTACATCGTCAACTACCGTTACTCTACCATTGGGCTGCTTGAGAAAATGTCCGACATGGAGGAGTCGATGAACTTTCAGGATTTGAACTTCAGGCTGAACTTCCCTACGCGACGGGCGGGAACATTCTCGCTGTGGGGCGTGGGTCTGATAGACAACATCTCTACACTTGTGGACGAACCGGCTGAATGGAAGTATAGGGACGACGGCATTGCGAGCGCGGCAAAGCTGGCGTCGGGGGCAACGGGACTGTCTCACAAATATCTTTTTGGCAACAACAAAACCTCGCTGCACACCACCCTTGCCGCAACGCTCCAAAACACCAGCATCGACGAGGATATTTACGACCTGAACAAAAACGGCAGTCCGATGTCGGACATGACTTCCAGCATAGCCAACTTTGTTCTTACCTCGTCGCTCAACCACAAGTTCAGCGCACGGCACACCAACAAAACCGGCTTCACGCTGACGAATATCCGCTACGATATGAAGTTTGACTACGCCCCGCTGTTCGGCGACCCGCTCGAAAGCTACATCGACGCCGACGGAAGCGCCACCCTTGTTTCGGCCTACTCCAGCTCAAAAATAAACATAGGAAACAGCCTTACCCTTACCGCAGGCGTGAACGCCCAATTCCTTTCGCTGAGCAAAAAAGCAGCCGTTGAGCCGCGCGTGGGCTTACGGTGGCAGGCTTCACCTATAAACTCTTTCGCCATTGCCTACGGGCTGCACAGCCGCATGGAAAAGGCGGACGCCTATTTCGTAGAAGATGCAAACGGCAACCAGCCCAACAGAAAGCTGGGCTTTACCAAGAGCCATCACCTGATGC
>JAISBL010000008.1 GCA_031266215.1 Tannerellaceae bacterium
ATCCATCTTAATTTATGCAAAACACTAACCGGGAGACAGCTAACATTATTGCGGTTGAGTCCGATCTTTTTGCCAGAGAAAAAACCGGGTTAAACGAAAATTATACGCCTTTAAGTAAAACTGCCAATGCTGCTGCTAAAAGATTCTTTGACCTGTTTTTCTCCTCTTTATTCCTGATAGTGTTCTTTCCTTTTATTTATCTGATAGTCGGGATTGCTATCAAACTGTCCTCTCCGGGGCCTGTGTTTTTTGTGCAGAAACGAATGGGAAGACATGGAAAGATTTTCTTTTGCTACAAATTCCGCAGTATGCGGGTTAATCCCGACACCCGGCAGGCTACCGCCAATGACCCGCGGACGACGCGCATCGGCAGGTTCCTGCGCCGTACCAATCTGGACGAACTGCCGCAGTTCATAAATGTCTTCAAAGGAGATATGTCAGTCGTTGGCCCGCGCCCCCACCCGCTGTGGCTGGATGAGTGGTATGCACCTGTGATTGGTGATTACATGCTGCGTTATACAATCAAGCCGGGAATTACCGGATGGGCGCAGATAAACGGATGCCGTGGAGAAACAAGAAGTACGGAAGATATGGAGAGACGTGTTGCCAGGGACCTGTGGTATATGAGAAACCGTACTTTCGGCATGGATATCTCCATCATCCTTAAAACCATTATCTGTATGCTGCGTGGAGATAAAAACGCATATTGACATTAAATGACGACACGGGTGTGTGGCTATACATGTATTTTATCGCCACGGCGGTACGGCTTCTTTTGACTGTAGAAATTATTTCCGTCATATTTCATCCGCGCCGGTGAGAGACGTTCGGAGATATTGACATAATATTCTTAGTTTTGCAACTGATAACTAAAAAGCAATACGTTCATGCATATAGCGAACCCCATATACGATGTAGTCTTCAAGTTTATGATAGAAGACAACCGGGTTGCAAAGGCCTTCCTTTCGGCCATTATCGGCGAGGAAGTATTAGAGCTTGATTTTGCCTCCCAGGAGCGTATCATCCGCGTACCTTCGGGTAAAGAATCAGAAGTCGAAAAAGCCACTGAAGGTTCGGGCAAAAACTTCACAGTCTGCCGTTTTGACTTTTCGGCCCGCATCGCCACATCCGAAGGAGGCTACAAGACAGTGCTGATAGAATTACAGAAGGCCAAGCTGGCTTCCGACATCATGCGTTTCCGCCGTTACGTTGGTTTGCATTACCAGAATCCCGACAATTCGTATGGAGAAGGCGACAGCCGTAAGGCCCGCCAGATATACTGCATCTTCCTGCTGGGTTATGACATAGGTTTCCCCGGCAGTGTGGTTGTCAGTGTCGATTCCGCGATAAAGGACGTTACGACGGGCAAGGCGCTGAGCGGCCCCAATGAGTTTACGGACAGTCTTCACCACCGTTCATGGATAGTACAGACCGAGCAGTTGAAGTATCATCGCCGCACCGATCTGGAGAAGCTGCTGAGCATCTTTGACCAGGATAACCGTACAAGGAACCACCACATACTGAACGTAGACGAAGACGACTTTCCCGAAAAATACCGCCCCATCATCCGCCGCCTCCGTATGGCCTCCGAGAGCGAAGATATGCAGATAGAGATGGAGATGGAGGATGACTATCTGAAAGAACTCCAGGACAAGGAAAGAGCCATTGAGGAAAAAGACAAAACCATTGAAGAACAGGGTGAAACCATTGTAGAACAGGGTAAAGCCCTTGTGGAACAGAGTGAAACCATTGCGGAACAGGTGAAAGCTTTGGAAGAAAAAGATCGGGCTATTGAGGAATTAAGGCAGCAACTGGCCGCGCTACGGAAGTGAAAAGCAGGATTTGGGAATAGAACCTGAACCCTGCAATTCATCTGCTATGAGTTATGCGGGTTAATCCCGACACCAGCCATGCTACTGCCAATGATCCGCGTATGATGCGCATCGGCAGGTTCATGCACCGCACCAATCCGGACAAACTGCCGCAGTTCATAAATGTTTTCAAGGGAGATGTGCCGGTCGTTGGTCCACGCTTCCACCCACTGTGGCAAGTTTACTTGCCGGTTCGTATACTGTGTAAATGGTATAAGATGCTCTCACGCGAGCGTGTGAGGATGCCTTACAAACATTCCGGGCGCATACGTCCAGACTTACCGGACGTATACGCCCGGTAAATTTGTAGCGTAATACGTGTGTTATTAACCCCTTGGAAGGAGGTTTAGGCTCTCATGGTCAGAGGCCTTTGCCGTGGCAGTTCTTGTATTTTTTGCCGCTGCCGCAGGGACAGGGATCATTACGGCCTGCATGTTTCTCTGCACGTACGGGCATTTGCTGCTGTGGTGGCTGTGGTCCCGTTGGAGGACGTTGTGAGTTGAGGGCCCCTCCGCCTCCTCCGTCCGGGAGGTCGCTTTTCTCGGTACGGTAGCGGCTCATGTCCTGACGCCGTTCCTGAGTGGCTTGTCGCACGGCTACGCGCCGGCCTCCTCCGCCTGCCTGACCGGGGGATTCTTCTCTGACGGGTATCTGACCGCGCATGAGGATGCCGGCTGTTTTACGGTTCATGACATCTACCATTGATTTGAAGAGATTGTATGATTCCAGCTTGTAGATCAGTAACGGGTCTTTGTTTTCGTAGCTGGCGTTCTGGACGGAGTGGCGCAGTTCGTCCATTTCGCGCAGGTGCTCTTTCCACGACTCGTCTATCGTATGCAGGACTATGGACTTCTGAAAGGCTTTGGCGATGGCTTTCGATTCCGTTTCGTAGGCTTCTTTCAGGTTGCATGATATATTATACATTCGTTTGCCGTCAGTTATGGGTATGAGGATGTTTTCATACTGGGCGCCCTGCTGCTCGTACACCTGCCTGATCACCGGGTTGGCTACCTGCGTCAGCCTATCCATACGGCGTTTGAAGAGTTTCAGCGACTTGTCAAACAAATCATCGGCCAGTTGCTTTGACTTCTCTTCCCTGAATGTTTCTTTGGTGAAGGGAGATTCCATGGCGAAGGTGCGGAATAGTTCCAGCTTAAAACCTTCGTAGTCTGATTCCCCTGCATGTTGTTCTACAATGGCGGCCGAGTTGTCGAAGATGGTATTCAGCACGTCCAGTCCGATACGTTCTCCCATAAGGGCATGGCGGCGGCGGGTGTAGATCACGTTACGTTGTGCGTTCATGACGTCGTCAAACTCCAGGAGGCGTTTTCGGATGCCGAAGTTGTTTTCTTCCACTTTCTTTTGCGCCCTTTCTACGGATTTGCTCAGCATGTTATGCTCCAACACTTCGCCTTCCTTGAACCCCATCCTGTCCATAAGTCCGGCAATTCTGTCGGAGGCGAAAAGGCGCATCAGGTCATCTTCCAGTGATACGAAGAAGACCGAAGAGCCGGGGTCGCCCTGGCGTCCGGAACGTCCTCTGAGCTGACGGTCTACGCGGCGGCTTTCGTGCCTTTCGGTACCTATGATGGCCAGTCCCCCGGCAGCCTTTACTTCGGGCGACAGCTTTATGTCGGTCCCGCGGCCGGCCATATTGGTTGCAATGGTCACGGTGCCACGCTGCCCGGCCAGTGCTACGATCTCGGCCTCACGCTGGTGAAGTTTAGCGTTCAACACGTTATGCTGGAGGTTGCGTAGCTTGAGCATGCGGCTGAGCAGTTCGGATATTTCTACTGAGGTGGTGCCTACCAGTACGGGGCGCCCGGCGTCGACCAGTGCGTTTATCTCGTCTATCACTGCGTTATATTTCTCCCGTTTCGTTTTATAGATACGGTCGTTCATGTCTATGCGCGAGATGGGGCGGTTGGTAGGGATGACTACTACGTCGAGCTTATAGATATTCCAGAACTCGCCTGCCTCTGTTTCGGCCGTACCGGTCATTCCGGCCAGTTTGTGGTACATGCGGAAGTAGTTCTGCAACGTGATTGTGGCGAAGGTCTGAGTAGCGGCCTCTACCTTTACGCGCTCTTTGGCCTCGATGGCCTGGTGCAGCCCGTCGGAGTAGCGGCGTCCTTCCATTATACGACCTGTCTGCTCGTCAACGATCATTACCTTGTTATTGATAACTACGTATTCGTCGTCTTTTTCAAACATCGTATACGCTTTGAGCAGTTGGTTGACGGTGTGTACACGTTCGCTCTTTATGGAGTAGTTGGAAAGTATTTCGTCTTTCTTTGCCTGGCGGTCTTCTTCGCCTCCCTGTATATTGTCTATTTGTGAAAGATCTGAAGCGATGTCGGGGAGGACGAAGAACTGCGGGTCATCGGACTTGCCAGTCAGCAGGTCGATGCCCTTATCGGTCAGTTCAATGCTGTTGTTCTTCTCGTCTATCACATAATAGAGTTCCTCGGTTGCAATGTGCATCTGGCGCATATTATCCGCCAGGTAGAAGGCCTCTGTCTTGAGCATTGACGCCTTTACGCCTGGCTCGCTGAGATATTTTATCAGAGCCTTGTTGCGTGGATTCCCTTTGAAACAACGGTATAGCGAGAGGCTGCCTTCTTCGGCCACCTTTGGGTCGTCGCCCGACATTTTCTGTTTGGCGTCGATAAGCAGCTTGTTCGTCAGGTTCTTCTGGGCGTTCACTACAATCTCTACGTTAGGGCGGAACTGCTCAAACAACTGTTCTTCGCCCCGCGGGATAGGCCCGGAGATGATCAGCGGCGTACGGGCGTCGTCTATCAGGACGGAGTCTACCTCGTCTACGATGGCATAGTTGTGCTTGCGCTGCACCAAGTCGTTGGGACTGATAGCCATGTTGTCGCGCAGATAGTCGAAGCCGAACTCATTGTTTGTGCCGAAGGTAATATCGGCATTATAAGCTGCGCGACGGGCATCGGAGTTGGGCTGGTGCTTATCGATACAGTCTACGGAGAGTCCGTGGAACATGTAAAGCGGTCCCATCCATTCGGAGTCACGTTTGGATAGGTAGTCGTTAACCGTCACCACGTGCACTCCGTTCCTTGTCAGGGCGTTCAGGAATACGGGCAGGGTGGCAACAAGGGTTTTACCTTCTCCAGTGGCCATTTCCGCTATTTTTCCTTTATTGAGTACCACTCCTCCGAAAAGTTGCACGTCGTAATGAATCATATCCCAGGTGATCTCGTTCCCTCCGGCCATCCATCGGTTACGATAGATCGCGTTATCGCCTTCGATACGTACAAAGTCGTGTCTGGTAGCCAGCTCCCTGTCGAAGTCATTCGCTGTGACTGTGATCTCTTCGTTTTGTGTGAAGCGGCGTGCTGTGTCTTTAACTATGGCAAAGACTTCGGGCAGGATGTCTTCGAGCGCTTCCTCCAGCTTTTCGGTGATTTCCTTTTCTACCTTGTCTATTTCCGCCCATATTGCTTCGCGTTCTTCCAGTTCTTTTTCTTCAATTCCTTTGCGCAGATCTTCCACCTGCGCCCGTTCTCCGGCCACATGATCTGATATCCGCTGTTTTACCTCGTCGATCCTGGCCCGGAGGCCGTCGTTAGAGAGTATTTCTATAGATGGATATACCTCTTGTATTTTCTTTACATACGGATCGATTTCTTTAAGGTCTCGTTGCGACTTATTGCCGAACATCTTTGTCATAAACTCATTAAATCCCATAGTCTATCTTAATTGATTAGTGATAGCGGAAAGTTGAAGGTCATCGTTCAACATCCTCTTATCGGTTTTATTATTAGTTTTTGTTATTCGTCACTTAATCGTTCTACTCCACGCAGTTGCGGCTGTCAATTACCGGCTGTCAATTCCGGGAGCGGGATGCTTTGTGTGGCGTTGGGAGGGCGTATGCGCAGTATATGCGTCACAGACGGAGCTATTTCGGTAGCCTTTATTTCACGATAGATATGCTTTGGTTTCAAACCGTTTCCCATAAACACGAGCGGAGTCGTCACGGCATTGTGACGCACTACCTTTACCTTCTCTCCCGGTATTTCGGGGTTGATCTTCCATCCCGGTTGCAATTCAATGATCAGGTCTCCGCGTCCTGCGTGGTGCGTGCCGTTGTACAGATGCGACACGCCGTCGTTTCGGTTGCCGCTGCGCAGGGCGTCGTCGGTTACAACATTCTGCACGCCGGCAAATTCAGCCACAAAAGCGGCGGCTTTGCGCTGTATATCTCCAAGGGCGATCCCTTCGTCGTCAATAGTCTTCCGGTTAAGGTATATCTGTCCGTTATAGTATCCTGTTACCCACTTTTTTTGTCCGTACAACTGCATCAGGTACATATTCAACAACGCCACACAACGCTTTGGGTAGAAATCACCCCTGCTAACCTGAAGGGTTTCGGGATAGTCCTCTATGCTTTTATAATAACCGGAGCCTGTAAAGACTATCAGCGTATGCGCAAGTCCTACCTTTCTGTCGATGGCGTCCAGTAATTGTTCAATATCCCTATCCAACAGGTAATACGTATCTTGCACTTCCATGGTATATTCTTTATCCATCAGTCGCCTGTAATTTCCGGCATAGTAGGTTACAGCCAGCATGTCGGGGCACGAGCGCGAACCAAAGCCAGCGTATTCAAGGAACTGCAGAGCCAGGCGGTTCACTTCCTCATTGACGAGAGCCGATGTCTTCAGGTTAGGATAGCAGTCTATCTCTCTCTCACTGAATGTGTACCTGAACGTGCGGTTGTCTACCACATAAGGAAAAGCATTGTATGCAGCCGGCGGTAGCGATGGCGTCCATACCATTTTATCTATGCGTACCGATAGCGATTCGCGACCGCTGTTATATCTGTCTACATACCAGGGAAGCCCCTTGTAAAATGTTGTCGTTGCCCACTTTCCGTTTATGTCGTCTATCCAGAACGCGCCGTTCGCGGCATGTCCTGCAGAAAGTAGTGCGCTCTCGGCCTCAGGAGCGATGGCATATATGTCGCTCCGGCCCAGGGATGCTATCTTGAGTTCGTCCCCGATCGTAGAGGCCAGTAGTTTTTGAGGCGAGAAGTTGTCGTGGGTATAGTTTCCAAGAAAACCGGGGTCGTTAAGTATGGATAGCTCCCGGTTATCGTTAAAGTCATATCTCTTGTCTCCTCCTATTCCGTGAAAGCAAGGGTTAGCGCCGGTGAAGAGGGTAGCGAATGCGCTGGCCCGGTCAATATTGGAAAACTCGAAGCGTATGTTGCGGTAAACTATACCTTCGCTCATCAACCTCTTAAAACCTCGTTCCCCGAAAGTATTATAAAAGTACTCCATATAATCGCCCCGCAACTGGTCTACCGTGATACATACAACAAGCCTTGGCGCAGCATGCTGCGCCTCCACGTTCGTAATAGCCAAGATAGCTATAAGCGATGTCAATATCTTTTTCATACTTTGTTGTTACTTGACAATACGCTCCGTCCAGACCTCGTCCACAGGCAAACGACGAGCGGGAAAAAAGCGGCGTTAAGATGCTGCGGAATGAAATACCACCCTGCCAGCATCAGCGTAAGCGCCGCAAAGTTAATAAAATGGTAATAATACGCAGCCCTCCTCCATCTTTTTGCCGTAAACAATATAACGCCAATAAGATGAAACGGGTGCAGCCATATGACGGACCAGTTAGGCCATACAGCCGGATGTTCTGACGCAAAAGCCAGGAAGAAAAGTACTGATCCGGCTAGCCCTGCCGCAGTGAACAAAAGGCAGTCTACAATGATATAATACGCCTTCTTTTTCCATTCGCGAAGAGTTATGAAAAGGAGCAGGGCCGCTAATAGCCAGCTAACCGTCAGAGGCGTAAAGACAGTCGCTCTCTCCGGAGGGCGGATTTCTTCCTTCAGTATACTCCTCATGGTAGACACCAACGGACGCTCTTCACCGGTTGGAGACGTGATAGTGGCGCTATCAAGCGCAGACTCAAGCAATAGGGGGAGGAAAAACGTTTCAGCTGGTGTCATCACACGGTCGGTAGGGCTTCCCAAAGCCAGGTCGCATCCAAAGACGAGCCACGGCTTGTTGCGCATGCAATAATTAATACGTTCACGAAACGTTTTCTGTTCAGGCTCGTACCGGTAAGTTATCTTTCCGTCTACTGTCGCCTCAATGATTCTTATCGGACGGGTAGCGCAGTTGTCGAAAAAGAAGTTATAGCGATAGGTAGCGTTCTCGGGGCGGACGTTGATCTGCAAGACCTCCCACAAGCGTTCTTTTTCTGCGGATGTCAGATTAAATATCTGCTCATATACGCTGCTACCTCTCGTACGGTACTCGGCAAGAAAGCCACCAAAATAGTACACGCTCAGCTTATAATCTGTTTTCCCTTTGGCAAAACGATAGATGAAGTTATTGCTACTGAAGTCGAATATGCCATAATTAAAGACAATATCAATGCCATTGGCTGGGTCCGACACTCTGATAGCTGTATGTCCATACACCGTAAAAACCTCGTCTTCCGACGGCGAGCAGGTAAGTAGGCTCATCTGAGCCATATCGCTCAGCCTCACCTGTCCCTGTAATACCTGAGCGGACAATAACAGGGCTACTGTCAGAACATATATTATCCTTTTCATTTGTCTGGTTATTTTCAACCGCATAAAGATACGGCTTTTGTCTGAACAACAAAGCACCCTCCTATTCATCAGGCAAATACTCACAACTCCCGGTACGGTAGCAATTCCGGCTTTTCATGTACATTAGATTTTGGGTAGTGTCTGTAAAAAATAAAGAAGGAGCACACCTGTTATGGGGGTCTACTCCTTCTTTCAAATAAGCTGGCAGTTACCTACTCTCCCACTGATGCAGTACCATCGGCGCGGTTGGGCTTAACTTCTCTG
>JAISBL010000024.1 GCA_031266215.1 Tannerellaceae bacterium
AGGGGCCCTGTCCCGACGGTTGGAAGGTTCCTGCCGCGACAGAGGCCAAGCCTCTCACAGACTCTTATGGTGGTGGTAATGGTGTGTTCATCAACACCACTACTGATAAAAGGCTGCGGTTTAAGGGTGATAACGAGGGTGAGTATCTTTATTTTGCACCAAGAGGATTTTATCAGAAAACAGAGTTTGTGGGTACTACCAGTAGATATAATGGATCCGTATGGGTAGGAGTAGCCAGCAGCAGTACCACCGCTAATGCACAGTTCCTCTATTTTGAGACGAGCAAAGTTGTAGACGTCAACACGACAGGAGTTGTGCGGAGTCTGGCTTTACCGGTACGCTGCATCCAACAATAATATAAAACCAATTTGGAGTAATACCCAGTGCCTTCCTTAGCATGTAAGAATCTGCGTTTTTCGGGGCGGGCGTCTTTTCCTCCGGGTAAATCCGGGGAAAGACGCCCGCTGCTTTTGCCGCGGCGGAAGTTGAACTGCGACGCAGTTCCATGATGGGGGGTGCCGTGCCACGGGTTGCACCCGTGGCTACCCACATTTAAGGCCTCCGGCCTATCCGGGATGGCGGCAGCGCATGGAATACCTCCCCAGTGTAACGGACTTACTGACATCGTGGCGTCACATAAAATAATAACCCTGTGGAACAGCCTTACCGGTAATGGCGTCGCCGCATATAATGGCCCCAATGGAACGGGCTGTGCCGACGGACTTTTCTACATCCGACTCAGAAAGCACCTTTAATATCTTTCGGCTTTAAAATTTGAACAGGCCCTTAAGAAATGAAAGTGTATTTAGATGCGCCAATCCTGTGTTTTTACTGAAAATATTTGCTTCTCCTGTAGATTTTTGTTTATTTTGCGTCCGCTTCACGTAATCTCTGCCGGGAAAGAGTTGCCAGGTTACATTGCGTTTCATATTAATATAAACTAAAAAGCTATAAAACAATGGATTTAATAAAGGTTGCAGAAGATGCGTTTGCTACGAAGAAAGAGCATCCGGCATTCAAGAGCGGAGATACAGTGACTGTATCGTACCGTATAAAAGAAGGAAACAAAGAACGTATCCAGCAGTATCGCGGAGTTGTTATCCGTATATCCGGGGCCGGCGACAAGAAACGCTTTACGGTACGCAAAATATCAGAGAACATCGGTGTGGAAAGGATATTCCCTATCGAATCTCCCTTCATTGAAAGTATTGCCGTGAATAAAGTAGGTAAAGTACGCAGGGCCAAGCTGTATTATCTGCGTGCGCTTACCGGCAAAAAAGCGCGAATCAAAGAAAAGAGAGTGTGACGCAACACTTTTCTATTCTACTACCATACAGAAAAAGCCATCTGAAATACCGGGTGGCTTTTTTTAAGCCGGATAGCTCACAGAAAAGAAACAATTTGAAATACACGAAAGATTATGTTGAAGACTATTTTGTCTATTTCCGGTAAGCCCGGACTGTTTAAGCTGGTGTCTCAGGGGAAAAACATGCTGATTGTAGAATCGCTGACCGACAAACAGCGCATCCCCGCTTACGCAAGAAATAAGGTGCTCTCGTTAGGTGACATCGCTGTTTATACCGACGGAGACGAAGTCCCGCTGCACACCATCTTCACATCCATCAAAGACAAAGAAAACGGCCTGAAGTCATCACTCGACCTCTCTGCCGCCCAGCCGGACGAGCTGCGGGCCTATCTGGCCGAAATCCTTCCCGGATTCGACCGCGAACGCGTATACCCCAGCGACATCCGCAAGATGATCTCATGGTACAACCTGCTGGTAGCTTCCGGCATGACCGACTTCACCCCGGAAGAAAAGCCGAAGGAAGAACCGGAACCGCAAAAAGAAGCAGAATAATAATAACGGCAGGCGCCGATGGCAGGGTAGTGTAGGGGCGGCACCCCTCTCAGAACAGGGGGGCGGACACTTTTTCTTCAAGCAAAGCCCTGGAAACGACCTCCCTGATGTCCTCCACGTAGTGGAAAGTCAGCCCTGCAAGATATTCGGCATTGATCTCATCTATATCCTTCCTGTTCTCCCTGCAAAGGATAATCTCCTTTATCCCGGCGCGTTTGGCGGCAAGTATCTTCTCCTTTATCCCGCCCACCGGCAAGACCCTGCCACGCAGGGTTATCTCACCCGTCATAGCAATACCGCCCCTCACCTTTCGCTGGGTGAAGGCGGAGACCAGGGCTGTTACCATCGTGACACCCGCGCTTGGCCCGTCTTTGGGAATAGCGCCCTCTGGGACGTGTATGTGCACGTTCCAGTTTTCAAACATATCCTCGGCGATACCAAAGACCTGAGCATGCGCGTGAACGTATTCGAGCGCCAGCATGGCAGATTCCTTCATCACGTCGCCCAGGTTACCGGTCAGCGTCAGTTTGGAACCTTTTCCCCGGCTCAGGCTCGACTCCACGAATAGTATCTCTCCCCCTACCGCCGTCCAGGCAAGCCCGATGACGACCCCTGCATATTCGTTACCCTGGTACTTGTCGCGGGTGTACTCCACCGCCCCAAGGTATTCGTGCAGGCTATCCGGGGATATCTCCGCCGGAAGCTCCGTCCCCGCAGCCAGTTTGCGCGCCAGTTTACGCATGATCCTCGCTATTTTCTTATCCAGTTCACGTACGCCGCTTTCTCGCGTATATGAGGCTACTATCTCCTGAAGGACTTTCTTCCGGAACTTCACGCCACCCTTCGGCAGCCCATGCAGTTCTAATTGTTTAGGTATCAAATGCCGGGATGCTATCTGCACCTTTTCCTCCATTATATATCCGCTCACCTCGATCAGCTCCATACGGTCGAGCAACGGCTGGGAGATAGTGTTCAGGTTGTTGGCCGTGGCGATGAACATCACCCTGCTCAGGTCGTAGTCAATATCCAGGTAATTGTCATGGAAAGCGCTGTTCTGTTCCGGGTCGAGCACTTCCAGAAGGGCCGAGGCAGGGTCGCCTTTGAAGTCGTTCGTCACCTTGTCTATCTCGTCAAGGATGAATACCGGGTTCGATTTACCCGCCTTCATGATATTCTGGAGGATACGTCCGCAGAGCGCACCGACGTAAGTACGCCTGTGCCCTCTTATTTCAGCCTCGTCGTGCAATCCGCCCAGCGATACTCTGACGTATTTGCGGTTCAGGGCCTCGGCGACAGACCTGCCAAGCGAGGTTTTACCCACTCCCGGAGGGCCGTACAGGCAGATAATGGGAGACTTCATGTCGCCCTTGAGCTTCAGCACGGCCAGATGTTCGATGATGCGTTCCTTCACCTTATCCAGTCCGTAATGGTCTCTGTCGAGCACACGCTGGGCGTGGCTGAGGTTGAAATTATCCTTGCTGTATTCGTTCCACGGCAGGTTGACTATCGTTTGCACGTACTGCGTCTGTACCGAGAAGTCGGGCGACTGCGAGTGCAGGCGTTCCAGTTTGCGCACCTCCTTTTCGAATATCTCTTTCACCGCCTGCGACCATTTCTTTTTACCCGCCTTTTCGCGCAGCTCCCTTATCTCAAGCTCATTGATATTACCACCCAGCTCTTCCTGTATGGTTTTAATCTGTTGTTGAAGGAAATATTCTTTCTGCTGCTGGTTAATGTCTTCATGCGTCTTCATCTGGATAGAGTTTTTCAGTTCCACCAGCTGATACTCCCTGTTCATTATAAAAAGCAGGCGGAAAGCCCGTTCCCTTATGTCCCCTATCACCAGCAGGTCCTGCTTCTCCGCCGCGCTTACGGGGATATTATTGCAGGCGAAGTTGACCACATAAAGCACATTCCTGTTGTTTTTTATCGAGAGCACAAAGTCGCGCGGAAGATCGGAAACCGACGACAGCATCTTTATCGTCAGTTCCTTTATTGTCGACAGAAGGGCTTCAAACTCACGGTCATTTTTCCCCGGCATCTCATCTTCCAGCAAAGTAACCCGGCCACTCAGGTACGAGTTGGTCTCCACCAGTTCATTCAGTTCAAAACGCTTCTTTCCCTGTATGATAACGGTCGTCGTCCCGTCGGGCAGTTCCAGCACCTTCACCACATCAGCCACTACGCCCACGGGGTACAGGTCTTCTAACTGGGGGTCTTCAACGTTTATCTCTTTCTGCCCCACCACGCCTATCAGTTTCTTCTTCTTAACAGCATCATTTATAAGGCGCATTGATTTGGAACGTCCCACGAGCACCGGTATTATCACTCCGGGGAAAAGCACCATGTTACGTAGCGGAAGGATGGGGAGAGTATTCCCAAACATATCTGTACCATCCGCAAAATCTTCATCCGCATCACATTCGGTAAGTATAGGCACCACCAGCCCCATATTTTCCCTCATATTACAGTCGAAAGGTTCCAGGTGTAATATTCTTGTCTTATTTCTCATCTCAGCTTTATGTATACGTATTTTATTGTCATTAAATAAACGCGCCAAAGGTACTAATTTATATGCTCATTGCATAATAAGCCTGAGAGCGCCTCGATGTCATCTTACCATTTAAAAGCCGGCTGCCTTCTGAAATCTCCCTTCGTAAAGTAACGTTCCATAATCCGGTAAGGAAGGGTATATGCCTGTTCGCTCCAGTCCCGCTCCTTTCACTTCATTTGTGAGGGGAGCGATCGCCTTTTGCATGGGCGTCTCCTGATGCGCCGGTGCGGCGTCTCCTGATGCGCCGGTATGGCGCCTCCTGATGCGCCGGTGTGGCGTCTCCTGATACGCCTGTAAGATACCTTCCCGACCCCGCCCTCCCTCACACCATCCCTCATGACGCCGCCGGGGAGCCGTCTTTTGCTGTTTACTGTTTATTACGTACATTTGGCAAATTTTCTAATTGTGTCGTAACTACAAAACAATGAGTATACTGCAAACCATCTACTCCCCGGAAGATATACGAAACTTACAGCATAGCCGCCTGGAACCGCTGTGCTCGGAATTACGCCAATACATAATAGACGTGCTGTCTAATAATCCGGGGCATCTGGGCGCCAGTCTGGGAACGGTGGAGCTGACGGTAGCCCTGCACAGGGTATTCAATACGCCCTATGACCGTATCCTGTGGGATGTGGGACATCAGGCTTACGGACATAAGATACTGACGGGACGGCGGGAGATATTTCATACACTAAGACAGTTCAGGGGTATCAGCGGATTCCCCAACCCCGAAGAGAGCGAGTATGACGCCTTTATCGCCGGGCATGCCTCCAACTCCATATCCGCCGCCCTGGGTATGTCGGTGGCTTCGGGACTGAAAGCGGATGACGCCCGGCACGTAATAGCCGTCATAGGAGACGGGGCTATGACGGGCGGACTGGCATACGAGGGCCTTAACAATGCGTCGATCAACCGGGGCAACCTTCTGATCGTGCTGAACGATAACAATATCGCCATCGACAGCAGCGTGGGCGCCCTTAGCCAGTATCTGGTGAACATCACCACCAGCCAGACTTACAACCGCATGCGTTACGATGCTTACCTGGGGCTGAAGAAGATGAAACTTATCACCGACGACCGGCGCGCCGGTATACTGCGCTTCAGTAACAGTCTGAAAGCCCTGCTCACGCAGGAGCATAACCTGTTTGAAGGCTTCAGCATACGCTACTTCGGGCCTGTGGACGGGCATGACGTAGGCCAGCTCTGCCGCATACTGAATGACATAAAGGATATGGAAGGGCCAAAGCTCCTTCACATCAAGACGAAGAAAGGTAAAGGCTTCCGCCCGGCCGAAGAATCGGCCACCGAGTGGCATGCGCCCGGCAAGTTCAACAAAGAAACGGGCCGCCGGCAGGTGGAGACTACGGAAGGCGAACCGGACGGGCCGCAGCTATACCAGGACGTTTTCGGCCATACACTGGTGGAGCTTGCCGCCGAAGACGAGCGTATAGTCGGCGTCACGCCCGCCATGCCGACAGGCTGCTCCATGACTTATATGATGAAAGCCTTCCCCAGGCGGTCGTTCGACGTGGGAATAGCCGAGGGGCACGCGGTGACCTTCTCCGCCGGCCTTGCAAAGGAAGGCATGATCCCTTTCTGCAACATATACTCCTCTTTCATGCAACGGGCCTACGACAATATAATACATGACGTGGCTATCCAGAAGCTGCACTTCGTGCTGTGCCTCGACCGTAGCGGACTGGTTGGCGAAGACGGGAAGACGCACCACGGCGTGTTTGACATGGCCTGCCTTCGCCCGGTACCCAATCTGATCATAGCCTCGCCTATGGACGAATGGGGCCTGCGCAACCTTATGTATACGGCCTGCAGGGTAGCGAAGGCGCCCTTCGTGATACGCTACCCTAAGGGGAAGGGACTGAAGAAGGACTGGCGCAATCCTTTCAGCGCGCTGCCCGTGGGAAAAGGCCGCCGGCTGAGCGAAGGCCGCGACGTGGCGGTACTGTCCATCGGCCCGATAGGCAACGAGGTGGCGAAGGCCATCGACATGGTGGGCGATGCGCGGTCGGTGGCGCATTATGACATGATATACCTCAAACCGATAGACGAGGAGATACTGCATGAGGCCGGCCGCAGGTTCAGCCGCATTATAACGGTGGAGGACGGGGTCAGGCAGGGCGGGCTTGGCAGCGCTGTGGCGGAGTTCATGGCCGACAACGGCTACGCCGCCGGGGTGCATCGTATCGGCGTGGGCGACGCGTTCATTGAACACGGCTCCGTCGCCGAATTATATAGTCTGTGCGGCATGGATGCTCAAAGCATCGCCCGCGCAATCAAAGAATAAATTACCGTATGAAAATAGTTATAGCCGGAGCAGGCGAGACGGGCGTCCACCTGGCAAAAATGTTATCTAAGGAAAGGCATGACATCGTCCTGATGGATGCCGACGAAGAACGCCTCAACCTGCCCGCCGCATCAAATGAAGAAATATTGACGATGGCGGGCAACCCTACCTCTTTCTGCGACCTTAAAGCGGCCGGTGCAGGCAAGGCCGACCTTTTTGTGAGCGTCACCACAGAGGAATCCGCCAACATAACGGCCTGCCTGCTGGCCTCGCGACTGGGAGCGGATAAGACGATCGCCCGCATCAATAATTATGAATACCTGCTCCCGAAGAATAAGGAGATGTTCGAGGGCCTGGGGATATCTTCGATGATCTACCCCGAAAAGCTGGCCGCCGAGGAGATAGTCACGGCTATCAACCGCCCCTGGACGCGGCAGTACTGGGAACTGATGAACGGGGCGCTGGTGCTTATAGGCGTCAAGATACGCGACAACTCGCGGCTTGTCAACACCCGCCTGATAGAGATACCGAGCGAGAACAAGCTATACCATATAGTGGCGATCAAGCATGAGAACGAACTGTTCATCCCCAAAAGCAACAGCATGATAGAGGCGGGCGATATACTGTTCTTCACCACCACGAAAGAGCACGTGAAAGACGTCCAGTTGCATGCCGGTAAGGGAAACCCGGAGGTAAGGAAGGTCTTTATCATGGGGGCGAGCCGGATAGCCATGCGCACCTGCCAGTTGCTGCCGGGGCATATACGGGTGAAACTGATAGAGAAGGATAAGGAGAAGAGCCACCGGATAGCCGAGTCGGCCCCGGCCAACGTGCTGACCATTAACGGCGACGGGCGCGACATGGACCTGCTGGTGCAGGAGGGTATAAAAGACGCACAGGCGTTTGTGGCCCTGACTGAGAACGAGAGTACCAACATCCTTGCCTGCATGACGGCCAAACGCTTCGGCGTGATAAAAACCATCTCTGAGGTGGAAAACCTGGATTATATACCGCTGGCCGAAACGATGGATATAGGCTCGGTGATAAACAAAAAGCTGATTGCCGCCGGACATATCTACCAGTTCCTGCTCGACGGTGACGTGTCTAACGTGAAGATACTTGCCTTTGCCAACGCTAATGTGGCCGAAATGACCGCGCGCGACGGTTCGAGGATCACCCGCAGGCCGGTCAAAGACCTCAACCTGCCGGCCGACCTGACGCTGGGCGGACTGATACGTGACGGGCAGCCTGTTCTCGTGAAGGGGGATACTCACGTACAGGCCGGCGACCACGTCATCGTCTTCTGTATGGATACGGCTATGCGCAAGCTCGAAGATTTTTTTAACTGACTTCTCTCTCCCTCTGAAATGCTCAACATTCGTTTTATCATCAGGATGCTGGGGGCGATGTTCCTGCTTGAGACGCTCTTCATGCTCCCCGCGGCCGGGGTGGCCTTCTTTTACGATGAAGCCGACGCGCGTCCGTTACTGCTTTCTTCGGCAATCCTCTTCTCTGCCGGACTACTGTTTTACCTGTCGGGGCGTCGCGCCGACGAGCAGGAGGCGGGTTATCGCGAGGGCATGATGGTGGTCGCCCTCACCTGGACGCTGCTGTCGCTCTTCGGCATGCTGCCGTTTTATCTGGGCGGATATATCGATAACATTACCGACGCTTATTTTGAGACCATGTCGGGCTTCACCACAACAGGGGCGAGCGTACTGCGTAACGTAGAGTCGCTGCCGCACGGCATCCTCCTGTGGCGCAGTCTGACGCAGTGGCAGGGCGGGATAGGCGTGGTGGTGTTCACCGTAGCCCTGCTGCCGCTGTTCGGCGGAGGGGCGTCGCAGATGTTCGACGCCGAGACTACCGGCAGGGGTATTGCCCACGAACGTTTCCGTCCGCGGGTGACGCAGGTGGCCAAACGCCTGTCGGGGGTATACCTGCTGCTCACCGCCCTGCTCAGCGCCTTGTTATGTATGGGGCCTATGGAGGTTTTCGACGCCGTCAACCACGCTCTGACCACTGTCTCTACCGGCGGTTACTCTACTAAGAACGCCAGCGTCGGATACTGGCATTCGTCCTATACCGAGTACCTTATATCGGCGTTCATGCTTGTCGGCTCGGTCAGTATGACGCTGCTTTACTTCTTCTTCAGGGGCAATGTCAGGAAATTGTACGCCGACGAGGAGCTGCGCTGGTTCCTGCTTATCATACTGGTCTCGGTCGGCGTAACGGCGGCGTGGATCATGTCCGGCAGCCGCGCCGGCGAGGGCGTGGGCGTTGAAGAGTCTTTCCGCCTGTCGCTGTTTCACGTAATATCGATCATTTCCTCCACAGGGTTCGCTACGACGGATTACCTCTCGTGGGGGTCCTTTTTCTGGTTCATAGCTCTCATCCTGATGTTCATCGGCGGCTGCACGGGTTCTACAAGCGGAGGGCTGAAGGTGGGGCGGTTTATTATCATACATAAGAACCTGTCCAACGTCTTTATCAGGCAGATGCACCCCAGCGCCGTTCTGCCTGTGCGAATGAACCGGCATGTGGTCTCGGCCGATAACGTGTACCGCTGCCTGGCCTTTACCTTTGTATACATGTCGCTCATCGTCGTTGGCAGTCTGGTACTGACGTGTAACGGGTCTGACTTTGACGGTGCGATAGGGGCTACTCTCTCTGCCATCAGTAACATCGGGCCCGGACTGGGAGATCATGGCCCGGCGGGTAACTATGCCGATATGCCGGGGCTTTCAAAATGGACGCTTTCATTCCTCATGATGGTTGGGCGGCTTGAAATATTTACGGTATTGACTATCTTACTGCCCGGCTTTTGGAAACAATAAGCCGTTTTTTTTTACTTTTGAGCCTAAAATATACTACTCATGAGATTTATTGGAATCATCCCGGCCCGCTACGCCTCTACACGTTTCCCTGGGAAGCCCCTTGCAGATATGAAAGGAAAGCCTATGATACAGCGTGTATACGAGCAGGTGCATGACGTGCTTGACGCTGTATGCGTGGCTACCGACGACCGCCGCATAATGTCGGCCGTCAAAGCTTTCGGGGGGAATGTGGTGATGACTTCAGCCATGCATAAGAGTGGGACCGACCGTTGTTATGAGGCTTATACAAAGGTGGGACGGGGATATCACGTGATAGTAAACATTCAGGGCGACGAGCCTTTCATCGGGGCTGATCAGATAGAAACGCTCAAATCCTGCTTTTCGGACATCTACGTACAGATAGCCACACTGGTGAGGCCTCTTCGCGCCGGCGACAGGTTCGAGGCCGCCTTATTGTTTAACCACAACTCGCCCAAAGCAGTCCTGAACAAAAACAATGAAGCCATATACTTCAGCCGCTCCGTCATTCCTTATTTCCGCGGTAAGGTTCATACCGAATGGCTGTCAAATCATACTTATTACAAGCATATCGGACTGTATGCCTATCGTGCTGATGTGTTGAGGGAAATAACCCTGCTGCCGCAGTCGCCCCTTGAAATAGCCGAGGGCCTCGAACAGCTCCGCTGGCTCGAAAACGGCTACCGTATAAAGGCCGGCATCACTCATCAGGACACCGTGGGCATAGACACGCCCGAAGACCTCGAACATGCCCTGACCCTCCTTAAATAACCCATGCCCGCGCATGACGGCATGCGGTGGGCGGCGCGTTACTCCAGGTACTTTCTCCAGTAATACATATCAGGCGAAACGGCCTCGAAGCCAAGACTACGGTAGAGGCTTTGAGCCACGCGATTATCCTTCCTCACCTCAAGCGTCACACGCGAAGCGCGCCTCGAGGCAGCCTCGGCGATGATGCCGTCGAGCAGCATCCGGCCGACGCCACGCCCGCGGTAATCTGGGCGGACTATCACATCGTGTATATTGACCATCGGGCGGGCCGTGAAGGTGGAGAAGTTCTCAAAAGCCACCAGTAATCCCACATACTCCCCGCCGGCAACGGCAAGAAGGACAATGGAAGACGGACGTGTACTCAAACCTTCGATCAAACCGGCCTGTTCGGCCTCCGTCAGGGGAACGCCCCCACCCATTCCGTCATTTATATATACGTTTATCAGGTCAACGACCGCCCGCCTGTGCGACTGATCGGAATAATCGCAGGCCGTGATGTTAATGTTAGTTGTTTCTGCTGTCATATCAGATAAGTGTTTTTACCATATCAATATCATCTTAAATCATTCGTTTATCAGCCCGTAAAAGTACTTCTTTTCCCTGCAATTTTCACCCTTTGGGATGACTGACGGGCATTGCCACATCCGGCGGGCAGGGCGGTGCGGATTGACGGCAGACACGCACAGGCAGTAGCGAAGGCTTATTCTGGCTCACCCTCCGTAATTGTGGAGGCGTTTATACCCAGTACTGCGCCCGGTTACGCACATTTGACGCCCACTACGTCAGCACACCTGAATATTGAGGCCCTAAGGACTTAAAGTCTTAAAGACTGCACGACAAGAGGCAATGGCGTCAAAAGAGTAGCGGGCGTCTTTCCCCGGATTCACCCGGAGGAAAAGACGCCCGCCCCGAAAAACGCAAATCTTCACATGTTAAGGAAGGCTCTGGGTATTACTCCAAATTGGTTTTATATTATTGTTGAATGCAGCGTACCGGTAAACCCCAGGAGCGGTTAACTGATCCTCCGTTGCCTATATTCTGGTTTATCTGAAGAAAGAAGCACAGCGAACCAGCACCGTTAAGGCCGGCTGTCCATGTGGTTGCAATATAGGTGTTACCAGCACCCGAAAACGCAGTTCCGTTATAATACCCTCTTGGCGCAAAATAAAGATACTCACCTGTATCACCGGTAAACCGGAACCTTTTATCATTATTGGCGTCGATGATCACAGCCTTACCACCATAAAGAGGCTGGCACTCTGTCCATGTAGGGACCCTCCAACCGTCTGGGCAGGGCCCCTGCTCTCTTTCGCCCGACCAGAGAGCGTCATTCCTCGGAGCTGTCAACCAGTCACCCGAGAGACTGGCAGCAGCGTTGCCAATAGCTTTATTTGTGTATTCTTCACTTTCAGCGACCTCAAGTGTAACAGGGCCGTGTACTCTTGTCAGCGCTTTGCCCGGCCCTTCCTCAGGATACAGCGGAGTATTGCGGCCCCACTGGAAATGATAACCGCCCTGCGCCAGGGTTGCAATAGAGTCAGTAGACACAGCCACTTCGGTAGCGCCCACGTTAACCGGCGCCCAGTATATTCCGCCGGCAAGCACCGGCTTGAGCCCGGCTTGTATCTCATACCTTGGGTCGGTATAATCCGGCACGCTTATAATGCTGACGGAATCCTTATCGCCGGTTGTACCTGTGAGCCTGACTTTGAGGTCAACGGGCACTTTCGTTATAGGCAGACTGATAGTGACAGTGCTCATGTAGCCGGAAGAGTAAGTCATAGGTACCGGTTCGCTGATGCCGACGCTGATAGCTCCGGCATGCGTACCGTGAAGGGCCTCAATCTCGCCGAGAGTAGGTTTGGCTTCTGTCGCACTCACATAATACAACTGTGCGGATGCAGCGCCGGTAGCATCTGAATAATCCACTATGCTGTAACCGTCACTGTTGGTGCTGGTGCTGACTCCATTGCTGGAGGAAACAACAGGATTAAACCCAATAGAGACGCTTCCCTCTTCGAAGGTAGGCAGGTTATCGGTATCGGTCCAGTCGGCAACCACAAGTTTAAAGGTCAGGTCGGAGCCTGTTGCACTCTGGGTGACCATTATCCGGTACAGCTTGTTGGCGTCTACCGGCTGACTGGCGGCAAGGGGGATAGAGTACGTTTTGTTATTGGCCGTGACGGTAATAACCGTACCAGAACTGCCTGCACCAAGTGTAGTGGGATAGAGGTAGAAGCTCTTACCGGTGTTAGCCAAAGCTGTTCCCGCGATCTGATAAGTAAGTCCACCTGCGTTGGGAGCGGCGACGGTGGTGTTGTGATCCAGTACCTTACCCGTTGGAGCGGCATTGGTGATTCTCACATTAGTAATATCGATACCATCTGCAATAACGTCAAACCTTGCCACACGCCGTTTGAGCGATACATTGATTTCATTGGTCTGGCTTTCGATATCCGTTACTTTTACGTATGGCTGACCGGAGGCCAGAGCGTTAGACATCACAAAAGGAGCCGCGAGCGGTGAGCCGGTGGTGTAAGGCGTCGTAACGGCTGAAGCCAGTACGCCAATTAACTCCCCTGAGTTAATAGAGGGCAGTGAATGGCTGGCAGGAACTTTGACGAAGACAAACCGTCTTTCCCCCGAGCCGGCGACGGAGACTGTGAACTTTCGCCCTGTGCTTTCCGGCGTACCTTCGCTGTAGGTACGCGTAGTGCGGCTGATGAATTTATCATCCGCGTCAAACATGTAAATGCCGAGGACATCATTATCGGCGCCGTTTTCGGCGCCTTCACCGGCGGCATAAGTAACTGCCCTCCCGGCATCGGGAAGGATGAAGGCGAGCCGTCCCTTTTCGATAGTTACGCCTCCTTCTTCAGGATCGCCTGCTCTGCTGCAGGCGGAGGTGGCGATGATGGTCGCCACGAGAAAAAAACCAAGATGTTTCATATTGAATAATTTTAAATTACATAACAAAGCTACTGTATATCAACCGAATACCCTCAACAAAACCATCACATAAGATCATCTCTGCCGTGCTATTCCCGCCCCGATAGTTCACCATTCCCGGCCTCAGACAGGTACAAACATTCACCATACCAACCCGCGCATATTTCCGCCATCGCCGGCGACGCCAACAGACTATTGCAGACCAGTCTTTTAACCCATAATCAGATAAACCCGTAAACAGCAGTCTGCGATGGACGAATCACCCCGGCAGAAAGCTAAAAACATAGAGGCATAAGGCATCTCTTATCCGAAAGCCACGGCAAAACACACCCCTGTTGAACAGCTTTGCAGTTCAGCAAGTGTTGTGCTGCTCTGCCCCGAGCTGCGCCCTGAAGGACAGGGGTCCGCCGGTAACAAACGGAATATTGACAGAAATTACCGGAGTATTAAATGCGCCTGCTCTGGGTTTTTATTTTGAAAAGTAAGCCCTCTCTTTATATATTTCTTCAAAAAGAGCCGGCCCCGGGATAAAGCGGCTGTCCGGTAAAATATGTGCTTTTATTCATGTGATATTTTTGTTGTCTGCAGGTACAAAGTTATCGCTAAAAGGACTGATATTTCATGTTTTATGAGAAAACAAACCCATCCCACGAGAGATGAAACCCATTACACAAGGGATGAAACCAATCTCATGAGGGATGAAACCAATCACACGAGGGATTAAACCTATCACACGTGAGATGAAACCAATCACACTATAAGATAAACCCATCCCTCGAGAGATTGAACCCATCCCACGAGAGATGGAACCTATCACACGAGAGATGAAACCTATTACACGAGAGATGAAACCAATCACACGAGAGATGAATCAATCACACGTGAGATGAAACCTATCACACGAGAGATGAAACTCATCTCACGAGAGATGAAACCCATCACACGAGAGATGGAACCCATCATATGAGAGATGGGTTTATTTTTGCGAAAAATGGAATTCATTTCACGTGGGATGGAATTTATCTCACGTGGGATGTGGATTCATTTGACGCTAAATAAAAAAATAAAGCGGCTGTCAGGTAAAACTATGCACTTTTGTTAATGTGATACTTTTGTTTCCCGCAGGTACAAAGTTGTTACTAAAAGGGTGATACTCCATTACGGGAATATCAGCCCTTAATTATTAAGAAAATTATGTTTTTATCAGATAGTGTTTTTTGTAAAATGTATTATTAGTTATGCAAAGCAGACATATGTATATTTTTTAACCGTTATTCTTTTTTTTGTCTATTCATTTTACTAGCTTTGCGACAAATCAGGGTTTAAATGATGAATAATAATCTGTTATAATCAGACGAAATGATAACCGTGCATTTTGTTGAATATGACAGAGAAATAGACAGAAGACACATGAAAACGGATAACTAATCTTTTTCTGCTGTTTTAGGAGTTTTAGCTATTAGGGAACGATTTTTAAATAGGAGAAATTATTAAATAAAAAGGGAAACATGAAGAAATGGAGCATTTGCATAATGGCATTGCTGGTATCGGCCTGTGCTTCGGATGAGACAATTGTACCTGGTGCGCTTATTCTGCCGCAACAGCCAGGTGATTTGTCTATTCGTATTTCATTCCCGGAAAGTAGCTCGGCCACAAGGGCATTAACCGTGGATGATGAGAAAAAGATAGAAAGTCTTAAAATTTTTGTTTTTACCGACGCCGGTGCACCGGGAATAAGCCGCGACGATAAATATGTATACATGATAGATGTCCACCAGGACAGTATCAGAGGGAATGCGACAGCCCGGACAGTGAATGTTGCAATTAAGAAACTTCTCCCCGGGGATCCGATACAACGTTTTGTGCTTGTGGCAAACATGCATAATACGCCGGGCATCAGCCTCAATTTAACAGAAGACGTTTCAACGGAGGAAGACCTTATTGAGCAACTCCGCTTCTCCGCTACTGCAAGGTGGGGTACAACATTGGCCGAAAATGATCCTGCAAAGTTTTTCCCCATGTGGGGAACGAGCATTTTTTACGATGCCAACGGACTTCTGACAGCTTCGCCCATATTGGTGGATATGACCCGCGCATTAGCCGGGATAGAGGTAGGAGTAGACATCAACAACCCGGAGGCGGGAGATCCTGCGATAGGATTCGGTTCTGTCTTTGTGATAGATAGTGTATATATATGTAACGTGAATGACTCGGCATACATCGCCCCTGCCGATTGGAAAAAGCATATAAATACCAAAAAGGCAGATATAGGATATAAATTCCCATCCAATGGGCTCAGGCTGGAGCGAAGCATATATGTCCCCGGTACCGACTCATTGATTATAGTCAGCGGAGACACTACGCACCTGCCGCCTTTCCTGGTGCTCAAAGCAAGATATTACAACGGAACACCTTATTATTACCGCATAGACTTTACGCGAAACAATGAATATATACCCCTGTTGCGAAGCAATAAATACGTTATCAATATAACCGGCATACGTTCCACAGGTTACGAAACGTTTGCCGAAGCCCGCAACGCACCCGTACTCCCGCTCAACCCCAACCTGGTACTCGACGGTACAGATCCTGTAACAAAGAATATCAACGACATTATTTATCTCGATAAATATTGGCTGGGAAGCGAGGCCACTGACGTAAAGATGGACTGGAACACACAGGGGGCAGTTATCAGGGTAGCTACATCTTACCCCGGAGGCTGGACGGCAAAGCTTACCGCTACCTCCCCGGACTTTAGCTGCAGCGCCAACAGCAATCTTAACACAGTGACAGTTTCTCCTATATCATTTAATACGACAGGACTTGCCCGCACAGTAACGGTAGAACTCTCGGCCGGCACCCTCAGGCAGTACATTAATGTGACACAAAGCCCCGGCTCAAATACGTATGTGGTGAGAAAGGGAGACGTTGTTACCATACATAAGTCGTCTGCCAATATAGATGGCGTAAACAGGGCCGGCTATATTACAAGTGCAAATCAGCGGTCTATAAATAGTAGCAATAACATCAACCTGCTGACTGTAGATAATGGCGGATATATTACATTCATGGCCCCTAACCAGCCGGATATCATAACCGTTACAGCAGGTAATGGCGGCGGCAACACCCTATGGGCCTGGACTGTCTGGGTGGTAGACGATATTAATTATTTTGAAGACCCGGCCGGTCAACGGCATTATAACGGGCATACCTTTATGGATAGAGACCTGGCCAATGGGCTACGCTACCAGTGGGGACGTAAAGACCCTGTCGTGCTCCCCGCCGGACTGACCATTGCACCTGCACCGGCGAATATGAATGAGCAGGAAGCCGTTAAAAACCCATTCACATTCTATACCAGCCAGGCATCTCCGTTTGACTGGATGACCGCCGGCCAGAATAACAACCTCTGGACGACTATCGACGGCGAAAAAGGCCCGTACGACCCCTGCCCCTTCGGCTGGCGCGTGCCTCCTGCAGAAAATAATGAAGCCTCGCCCTGGACAGGTTTTACCAACGGGAAAAACGGTATGAATATTGACAATACGGGCGGACTTAGCGGTTCGGACGGCACAACGCCACTCGCCGGACGACTCATCTGGGGAGCTTCGGCACGTGGAACCGAGGCTTACCTCTACGACGCCGCTTCAGGCTCCCATAAAAGCGCCCGCCGATCAGCCGCATACCCTGTACGCTGCATGCGCGATGCTAAATATCCGGGCGGCTCATTAATAGTGAATACAGGCATTTAGTTTTTAATTAATCTAATAAACAGAAATGATCAATTTAGTTCCTACAACAAAAATAATACTATCAGGAGTTCTATTTTTAATCCTCTCTCCAATAGCATCCGCCCAGGTGCTTTTTGATGCGCCGGGGTACGTTCACACAGGCAACGTAACCGCCTGCTTCACATACATGGGCGAGGTAGACTTTACCTCCGCGTACAGGTTTACGCCCAATACGGTGTATGGTACAGACGACCCCAGCTCTGATTACTACTTAAACGGATATTCAATACCTCTGGTTGCCGACCTCAATCATGACGGGTATCCGGAAATTGTAGCTCTTGGGGTAACGGCAAATAATAGCTCCGGACGCTATAACGGCATCCGGATATTAAACGGGCAAACAGGACAAAGAATAGCCAAATTACCATTTAAGCAGGGCACTGCCGATATAAGCGGTTATTTTGAGTATAATAATTATCACCCGTCTCCATCTCCAATAGCGCTTGTCGATTCCGATCGCGACGGTATTATTGAGGTAATCATGGCGTTCCCCAATGGTGGTACCGCCACTTCCAGTTATCGCAGTACGCTTTCATCTTATGAAATAGTTCCGGACGGTGCAACCTATACGCTTCGGGAAAAATGGCATAGTTCAACTAACTATAATGCCCCGCTCACTGCCACTTCCGACTACCATAAACCGATACCGACGGTTGTTGATCTGGATGGCGACGGCATACCCGAAGTGGTGGTATATAATAAAATATATAACGCTGTGAACGGTCATTTACTGGCAACGCTTGAAACCCTGGGAACCGACGCCTTTATCGGGCGCGATCCTAATATGTATGATGATGATAAATTTGTCGGATTCAACTATGTATATGACCTGGATATGGACGGCGTCTACGATGTGGCTGCCGGAGGGAAGGTATACAAAATAACGGCAGGGGCCATAAATAACGGAGACAGGACATTTAACTATACTACGCATCCTGTGTCGTCGACACCTGTAGATACGCCGACAGGGGTGGCCGATATTAATGGCGATGGCATACCGGACGTAGTTTGTGTATTTGTGGAGCGCCGATCAAGTTCTAGCGGAAGGATCATGGTCGTTGTCTGGAACCCGGGGTTCCTGGCTACCGATGGCAATGGGAATATTGTTCCCGGTAATTTGCAGCCACAGCTCCTGGCAATGCAGACTTTCGGCATGTCGAGCGGTACGGATGGCAACTTTGGCTCTAATTCATATGTATATATAGGAGACATCGACGGGAGGGAACAGGTTGTAAACGGTAAGACCTACCGGCTGCCCGAGATAGCGATATTGTCAGGGAAATATCGCTATGCAGCGACTACAGGATCAAACCCGTCATCACCATTGGGAATACATCCGAATATCCCCTCCGGCTCTTTCCCGACGAGTGACGCCTCCAGCGGCGGATCCACCAGTGGAAGGGAAGGAGACCTGATAGGATTTACATGGGATGCCAGCGACGGTCTTAACTACTCCAACCGGCTGAAACTTTCCTTTGTTCTTGAACATGATGACCAGTCAACGGAAACAGGCTTTACGATGTTTGATTTTGACAATGACGGCGTGCTGGAAATCTGCTATCGCGACGAACAGTACCTGCGAATTATAAAGCCGGTAAAACCCTTTATAAAACTGGGGTCTACAACTGCTGCGGACGGTATTGTCTTCAGGGAGGCGGTAAAATCAGGTACAGGGTTTGAATACCCCGTCATAGCGGATATAGACAACGACGCCTCCGCCGAAATGGTGGTAATGGGGCATCCTACCAGTGATGCCGCTTTCAATGGATTTGTGTATGCCGTAGGCAACGGCACAGGCGGTAAATTCGCTCCCGCCCTGCCGGTATGGAACCAGTTTATGTACGACCCGTTCAAGATTGACATAGACCTTAAGACTCCCACCGCGGCCGAAGGGCGCCATGCCATCAACCGGCTGGACCCCGAATTTACTTTCAGGCGCGAGATTAAGGATGTAAACAACCAGGTGGTCAAGACCATTGAAGCCTTTCAGCCTTTTAACGGCACCCTCATACAGGCGCCCTATTTCACGGCCGATACGCCGGCTCTGTTCCCGCAGCAAAAGCTCAAGTTCGAGCCGATTGTCTACAAAACGGCGGCATACATCATTGACGCCCAGGATGCCGATCCCGCCAAAAGGCCAAGGATCGTGACCGGGCCTCCCTACTATGCAGAAATAACTATCGGCAACTGGGCCGGCTCCCTGTCAATCATACCACGTAATACACCCATCACAGTGTACCGTAACAACCTCATCTCGCAGGCTACGTATGTAAACAAGTACCCGCTGAGCAGCCCGGATCTGAGGCATGAGACCTCTCCCGGATCAGGAACTTTTGCCGCTCCTACAAACTCATTCGCCGGCATTCAGCCCGGCGGGGAGATACGTATACGTATACCCATAACTGATGTGAACGACGTTTACTGGGTCAGGCTGGCCGACGATAGCGGAGGCTCGCCGTGGATATGGCGTTTCGGGCTTGACGACGACCCGCTCGGCACCGAGTCCAACCCCGGGCTTGGCATAGGCGTCGCCCGCCGGCAATACCGTGACTGCGACTGGGAAGACCAGAGCGTCAGGGTGTCCAAATACCGCACCTTCGACGACGCAGCCACCGTACAGGAATACCATCCGGTGAAGATCGATATCCTTGATAACGACTTCCTCCCCGATTACAGCCCGTACGACTTCTACCTCGGCCTCACCCTTTCGGATGCAAACATTACCATGCAGCCTAAAGCCGGCTACCTCACATATTCAGGCTCCGGGCATAACGCCGCAGTAGAATACCACCACGACGGCCGTGTGGCGCTGACCGCCGGCATAGACTCCTTCCAGTATTCCTTCACCTTCAGCAACCCCGAATACAACCCCGCCCAGAATACGACGGTCACCTCCATGGTTTACATCTATGTACTGGAAAGCTCGTCGGTCGGGTTCTCAGCCTGCTACGGCAGTAACGTCACCGTCAGCCTGGCCGAAAAACCGGCAGGCGGCATCACCTTCAACTGGTTCGACGAAGACGGGCACCCGCTGGGCACGGGCCTGTCAAGAACGATAACCATGGGAGACGCAGACTCCGTATACATGATCCATCCGATCGTCAGCACAGGCGCTTATACCGTTGTTGACTTCCCCAACGGAGAATTAACCGTAGCCCTGGTCAATTCCTCAGGCTCAACGGCCACCATGAGGTGGACGGGGCTCGTCAACCACGACTGGAAGAATCCGGGGAACTGGGTAGAAGTGAAAGGAGGCTACGAGACCCCGGTCGCCTGGGCGCCTACGGGATGCGTAGACGTGATTATACCCTCCGGCGCCACCAACTATCCGGAGCTGATCGACCCCATGCAATGCCGCAATATTATAATGAAAGACCGGGCGATGCTCAAGAACCCACACGTACTGACGTACTCCAACGCATCGGTAGAGCTGAAGCTCACGCCCTGGGAAAAAGACCGCTTCATCATGTGGTCGGCCCCTCTGAAAGATATGTATTCAGGCGATTACCACTTTACGAAAGCCGACGGAACTCCCAACTGGGGCGACGTATACATGATGTTCTTCCAGATGCCCAACCCCGACGTACAAGGCAGCGCCCCGGTGGCTAATAACCTCACCGCGACATTCGGCAACCCCGGTAAAGCCCTGCCCCTTGGCAGCGCCTTCAACTTCCGCCTGGCCGCCACTTCCATAAACCGCGACTCAGTGCTCACCTTCCCCCGGACGGCTGCGACATACACCTCCGCCAACAACACTATGTTTACCGGTCTCACGAGGTTAAACGGCCACCGCTTCATCACCGACGGAATAACACTGAGCGGTAACCAGTTCAATATACCGGTGCCAGGTAATATGGGCGTACCGAACAGGTTCCTCCAGATAGTCAACCCGTACATGGCCTACCTCGACGCCGGCGCCTTCCTTAACGGCAACAGCGCGATACTCGAAGCCAGCGGATACATAGAATGGGACGGCAGTGTCAGTTCAGGCCTCATCGGCCACCGTATGAACCTCTCGCCCGACGGCATGAGGTACGAATGGATCAGCAGCGCACCTGCCGGGACGAGCAGCGGCATGATCCCGCCCCTGAAATCATTCTTTGTAATGAAGAAAGCGAACGTACCCGATATCCCCCTCAAAATGTCTCCCGCATGGACAACCACCACCGGCGTATCCAACCCCTACACCCTTCGCGCCTCACCCGACGGGACGGAGACCAACATCCTGCGCATCAAAGCCACGCAAGGCGATAAAGAAAGCTACGCCATACTCTGCTACAGTCCCCGGGCGCATCCCTACTACGACGGGAGCGAAGATGTCTATCAGCTCTTCTACGACGATATCGCCCTCACCGTCTACGCACTCACACCCTGGAAAGACGCCCTGTCAATATATGCCGACGGAGACTTTTCCACCCGTGACACCGACCTTGGGCTGCGCATACGCGATGCAGGCGAGATAACGCTTGAGTTCTCAGGCATGGCCACCTTCGGGCACAACGTCTGGCTCGTAGACCGCGTAGCCGGCAAAGAGATAGACCTCCGCCAGCAATCCAGCTACACCTTTGCAGCCGGCAGGGCGCCGGGTAGCGGCGTACTCGAACTGAACGACCGCTTTGCCATCCGCGCCAGCTACACCGGCGAGGGGATAACCGGCAACCGGGCGATAACCCTGCCCCGGTGGAACGTATCTTCGGCCGACAGGGCCATCGTCATACAATCCACGTCGCTCCCCATTGGCAACCTGCATATATACGATGTAACGGGCGCCCTGGTGTACTCCGCCGGCGCACCGTCAGCCTACTTCCGCATACCTCTGGCGCAGGGCATCTACATCATAAAAGCACAGGTAGGCATAGAGAACAAAGTAGAGAAAGTATTTGTAAAATAAAAGAAAGTCAAAGATAACCGGGGCAGGGCGCCTCTCCTACAGCCCTCCCCAAAGTGGCGGGAGATCCACAAGGGAGCCAAAAGTTGTTGCAGTTAATATATACCGGAGGTAAAAAACCCTTGTACTCTCGCCACTTATTATTTCCGTCCCTCCCGCCGCATTAATGTAAAACGCCCCTGTCCGTGACGCCGGGCTATAGCAGGGCAACCTGGTTCCATATGTCGTCATTACGTGAGTTTTCGATGTAAGAAACCCAGGTTACAGGGTGCCCTCATAACCCGGTATAAGAAAACACCTTTACCGTATCGCCAATTACTGTGGCGAATGCCCATTCGCTTAACACCGTTGCCGGCATTGGCGCCACACTGTTGCCGGCATTGGTGCCACACTGTTGCAAGCGCTTGCTACACATCGGCGCAAGCACTTGCTACACATCGGCGCAAGCGCTTGCTACACACCGGTGCAAGCGCTTGCTACACACTGGTGCAAGCGCTTGCTACACACTGGTGCCAGCACTTGCTACACACTGGTGCAAGCGCTTGCTACGCACTGGTGCAAGCACTTGCTACGCACTGGTGCAAGCACTTGCTACACACCGGTGCTAGCATTAGCTCCACACCGGTGCTAGCATTAGCTCCACATCGGTGCCAGCATTAGCTCCACACCGGTGCTAGCATTAGCTCCACACCGGTGCTAGCATTAGCTCCACATCGGTGCTAGCATTAGCTCTACATCGGTGCTAGCATTAGCTCCACATCGGTGCTAGCATTAGCTCCACACAGGAGCCAGCATTAGCTCCACACCGGTGCAAGTATTAGCTCCATACAGGAGCAAGCGTTTGCTCCATACAAGAGCAAGCGTTTGCTCCACGCCATGAGCGGCAGCGAGCGTATGCGACGCCAGGCGTTTGACACACGGTGTAACAACAGAAAGTGTCTGTGGCGCCTTTTTTTATGGATGGGGATGCAACTTTATGCCGGGCATTTTCATCATAATCACTGAGAGCGTATTATTATGGAAGAAGAAGAACGATTGATTTACGGATGCATACGGGGTGAGTCATGGGCTTGTGAAGGAATTTACAAGGCATACGCTCCTGCCATGATGAGCCTCTGTATGCGTTACGTAAATGACAGGGAGACTGCCCGCGACCTGGTGCAGGAGGGTTTTATAAAGGTGTTCGGCAAGATCGGCGCCTACTCGGCCTCCGGGGCGTTTGGCGGCTGGGTGAGGCGGATATTCGTGACAACTTCCCTTGAGCATCTCCGCAGGAAGGATACATGGAAGTATGCCGGACCTGTAGACGAGTGCGCCGGGCTGATGGAGAGCGTGGAGACTGATGTGATGGACCGGTTATCGGCAGACGACCTGCTGGACTGTATCGCACAGTTGCCTGCCGGATACCGGACGGTGTTCAACATGTATGCGATCGAAGGGTATTCGCATAAGGAGATAGCCGCGTCGCTGGGCATAAGTGAGATCACTTCGCGAACCCAGTTTATTCGCGCAAGGAATGTGTTGCAAAAGTGTGTACAATCTTTAATAGAGAATGAAAATGCCGGAAAAGAAAGAGCCAAAGGAATCTTCTGACCGTTTCAGCGAATATATGCGGCAACGGCTTGAGAACTACAGCATGCCTCTGGATGACGGCTGCTGGAAAGAGATAGATGCGCGGCGGAAGCGGGCGACGAGGCTCAGGCGCCTCAGCATGGCGGCGGCAGTGCTGTCGGCGGCAGTGGTGGCTGCGCTACTGTGGTTAAATGCTCCGGCCCCGCGCGACAGTTCTCCGGTGGTGGCGGATGTGGCGCCGGAATATGTTACGCCGGAAGGGCCGGTGACGGAGAGACCTGCGGCGCCTGTTATGAAGGATGAGGCCGGGACTTCCCTGGTTGCGGACGCATCCGCCTCGAAACCTGTGGAGCCGTCGTCGGAGGGTGCTCCCGTGGAGCCTGAGCCGCCTGTGGAGGATACCACGGCGGGGCCGCCGCCGGCAGAGGATACGCCCGGGCCGCCGGCTGAGGATGTTCCCGCAGGGCCGGAACCGGCAGAGGATGCAGCCCCCGTGGGGCCGGGGCTGAAACCCGGCTCAGGAGGCAGATATGACGCTTCGCCAATGCAACCTGAGATGGCCGTGTTTGCCACGGGAACCGGGAAGAAAGACAAGTGGCTGGTCTCCGCTCTGTTTGAATCGGGAGGGAGTTTCTCCCTGGCGCCCGGAGACTATTATGTGTACGACAATGTTCAGAACGACATGTCTTCCGGTTCGCCTCTGCGGGTCGGGGAGATTGTTCCGCCGGAGTATACGCACGTCGTCCCCGACTATACCGACAAGACCTGCCTCCCTCCCCTATCGTTCGGCTTCCTGCTGCGCAGGGAACTGGGCGGACGGATGGCCGTCGAAAGCGGACTGGTGTACACCTACCTCGCCACAAAGTTTAACCGGAGCCCTGTTCCCCGCTCTGAGGCGCAGTTGAATCTGCACTATCTGGGAATACCCGTCAACCTTGTCGCCTATCTGCACAATAGCGCCAGGTGGGACGTCTACGCCTCAGGGGGAATTATGGTCGAGAAGGGCGTACGCTCATTCTACGAGCAACGGCAGTATGCCGGGGATAAGGTAATTGCCTCCACCATAAATACATCCATTGACGGGCTGCAATGGTCGCTGAACGCTTCCATAGGCGTCTCTTATCACATCCACAAAGCCTGGAGTATATACCTGGAGCCGCGGCTGTCGTACTATTTCGACTCCGGACAGCCGGTAAGCATACGTACGGAGCATCCCACAACCATCGGCCTGGGGGCAGGCGTCAGGTACGGATTTTAGTAATCGATACAATTGTATGTTAGTAAAATATGTAATAATCAAAAAAGAGGAAAGAACATGAAAAGACTAATTTGTTTAGCCTGCACTGCGGTGGGGCTGTTATTCACCGGCTGTGGTGATAACACAATACGTGAAACGATAGAGTACATGGTTAACGAACCGGTATTCATGCCGGCGGCGGATTTCCGGAACCTGCCTGTTCAGACGACAGCGGCAAAGGAAATAAAGACCAGAGGCAAGCTGTGCTTCTACGAAGGTTACCTTTATATCAGCGAGCCGGGCAGCGGTATTCACATTATAGACAACCGCAACCCTTCATCGCCAGCGGCCGTGGGTTTCGTCGAACTGTTAGGCAACGCCGACATTGCCATCCGTAATGGCAAACTGTATGCCGACGCTTTTGTAGACCTCCTGTGGTTCGACATCAGCAACGCGGCTGAACCGCAACTGCTCGGCCGTGTCGAAAACCTCTTCACCGACGCCCTGCCGGTTATAGATAACGGGTACGGATGCGACTACTCCATGTTAACCCCTGAGAGCATAGGCAATAACATCGTAGTTGGCTGGACGGTGAAAAAGCGTATCGAGGAGATTGTCCGTCACCCTAATGATGAAATGCTGGCAGACGTCAGCAGTAACGGCCAGGCAAATGGAGCGAACGGCTCCATGTCACGCTTCGGCTTGTACAAGGATTACCTATATGCGGTCATGAATTACCAGATGAGTATCATAGACCTCTCCGGCACGGAGCCGGTCAAAGCCATTGAAAGCATCTATATTGGCGATGTGGAAACTATCTTTTCATACAAAGACAACCTGTTCCTGGGTACGCCTACGGGAATGAGTATCTTTTCGGTCGCCAACCCGGTTGCACCTGTCCGTATGTCCACCGTATGGCACGTCTACGGTTGCGACCCGGTGGTGGTCGATAACGACCTGGCTTATGTCACGGTCCACTCAGGTAACACCTGCGGTCAAAACAACAATGAGCTGTTGATCATAGACGTCAGCGACGTTGAGAGTCCAAAGCTGCTTGTGTCCTACACCATGACCAGGCCTAAAGGACTGGGTATAGACCGTGGCACGCTATTCCTTTGCGACGAGGGATTGAAGGTATACAAACTCGGTAACCCCCAGGAGCTAATGGCAAACCGCCTGGCTTATTTCGCAGATATGGAAGGATACGACGTAGTCCCGTACAACGATGTATTGATGATGATAGCAGACGATGGCTTATACCAGTACGACTATTCCGACCTGGAGAAGATTTCCCTCCTGAGTAAAATCTCCATCGTGAAATAATCGAAAGGTATAGTCCGGTCGTTCCGTCAGGAAAACAAAGGGCCGTGGGTGAAATCACCCACGGCCCCTGTTGTAAGATTAAGCCTTTGAAAGATTTGTTATTCTGCGTTTTTCACTTCCTCCGCAACAACTTCGGCTTCCTGTGCCGCCGGCGCCTGTGGAGTAGTTGATTTTTTACGTGAACGCCGGGTCCTGGATGCTTTGGTAGTTGCTCCTTTAAGCATATTTTCATTGTAATCAACCAGTTCTATAAAGCACATGGCTGCGTTGTCGCCTAAACGGTTCCCGGTCTTGATAATCCGGGTATATCCTCCGGGGCGGCTGCCTATCTTTGATGATATTTCCTTAAAAAGTTCGGTCACGGCATATTTGTCCTGCAATTGACTAAACACTACACGTCTCGAATGTGTTGTATCTTCTCTGGATTTGGTAATAAGTGGTTCTACATACTTGCGCAACGCTTTGGCTTTGGCAGTAGTAGTAAATATCCTCTTATGCTTGATTAAAGAAGAGGCCATATTTGAAAGCATCGCCTCACGGTGAGTGTTGGTACGCCCTAAATGGTTTATTTTTTTATTATGTCTCATCGCTTTATTAGTCTTTGTCTAATTTATACTTAATAATATCCATGCCAAAAGAAAGGTCCAGGCTTTCGAGAAGTTCGTCGAGTTCGGTGAGTGACTTTTTCCCGAAATTACGGAACTTGAGGAGGTCGTTCTTGTTGAATTTGACGAGTTCGCCCAAAGTCTCAACGTCGGCTGCCTTCAGGCAATTAAGCGCACGCACCGAAAGATCCATATCCGACAGTTTGCTTTTAAGCAGTTGCCGCATGTGTAGTATTTCTTCGTCAAACTCTTCATTTCCTTCAACACTGACGGTCTCCACTGCAATCTTATCATCAGAGAACAGCATGAAGTGGTGGATCAATATTTTAGCGGCTTCTTTCAATGCATCTTTCGGATGTACGGAACCATCGGTAGATATTTCAATGATCAGCTTTTCGTAGTCTGTCTTTTGCTCAACACGGAAGTTCTCAACGGAATATTTGACATTACGTATTGGAGTATAGATGGAGTCGATAGCAATCTGTTGAACGTCTACAATTTGTTCTCTGTTTTCATCTGCCGGCACGTATCCGCGTCCTCTGTTGATTGTCAGTTCGATTTGAAAATTTGCGTTAGGGTCTAAACGGCAAATAACCAGGTTGGGATTTAATATTTCAAATCCGTTTAGCTGCCTGCCTATGTCGCCTGCCTTGAACACTTCCGAACCCGAAACAGTAATACTTACTTTTTCATTCTCCATATCCTCTATAATATGTTTGAATCTTACCTGTTTAAGATTCAAAATGATGTTTGTTACATCCTCGATAACTCCGGGAATAGAACCAAACTCGTGTTCAATACCACTGATCTTTATCGATGTAATAGCAAAACCTTCAAGCGAGGAGAGCAGAATACGGCGCAGGGCATTACCGATGGTAATACCATACCCGGGTTCCAACGGACGAAATTCAAACTTCCCGAAGAAATTGTCCGCTTCCAACATTAATACTTTATCGGGTCTTTGAAATGCTAATATCGCCATGGAAATCAATTATTATTTAGAATATAATTCTACGATCAACTGTTCTTTGATATTTTCAGGTATATCTGTTCTTTCAGGCAGGTGTAGTAACTTACCGCTTAAAGAAGACTGGTCCCATTCCATCCAGGGATATTTGCTGTGGTTAAAGCCGGATAGAGCGTCTGCTACAACCTCCAGTGATTTGGATTTTTCTCTTACCCCTATGACCTGGCCGGCTTTTACGGAATAAGAAGGTATGTTTACAACTTTCCCGTCTACCGTAATATGCCGGTGAGAAACCAGTTGGCGGGCCGCAGCTCTTGTCGGAGCTATTCCAAAACGAAAGACGATATTGTCTAGACGTCCTTCCAGTAATTGCAGTAGCACTTCACCAGTGATTCCTTTGGAACGCGACGCTTTTTCAAACAGATTTCTAAATTGTTTCTCCAACACACCGTAAGTATATTTCGCTTTTTGTTTTTCACGAAGCTGAATACCATATTCGGATGTTTTCCTCTTCCGGGCATTACCATGTTGCCCCGGGGGGTAATTCTTTTTTGAAAGAACTTTGTCAGGTCCGAAAATAGCTTCGCCAAACTTACGGGCAATTTTTGTTTTTGGTCCAGTATATCTTGCCATTTTGCTTTAATTGTTTCTTAAATAAATTATACTCTTCTCTTTTTGGGTGGGCGGCAGCCATTATGTGGAAGCGGTGTAACGTCAATAATTTCAGTCACTTCAATTCCCGCTCCATGAATCGTCCGGATAGCCGATTCACGTCCGTTTCCCGGTCCTTTTACGAATACTTTCACCTTTCTCATGCCGAGGTCATAAGCCACTTTTGCACAATCCTGTGCGGCCATCTGTGCGGCGTAAGGTGTATTCTTTTTAGAGCTTCTGAATCCCATCTTACCGGCTGAAGACCAACTAATCACCTGGCCTTCACTATTGGCCAGTGATACGATGATATTGTTAAAAGAAGAATGAATATGAGCTTGACCGTAAGCGTCAACTTTTACATTTCTTTTTTTTACTGCGACTGTTTTCTTTGCCATATCAACTCTTATTATTTAGTAGCTTTTTTCTTGTTTGCAACTGTCTTCTTCCTACCCTTGCGCGTACGGGCGTTGTTTTTTGTGCTCTGCCCTCTCAATGGTAAGCCGATACGATGACGTATACCTCTGTAACAGCCAATATCCATTAAGCGTTTGATGTTTAATTGTACCTCGGAACGAAGGTCGCCTTCTACTTTATACCCGGCTCCAATGACTTCACGAATCTTCGCTGCCTGGTCGTCCGTCCAGTCCTTTACTTTTATATTGCGATCAACACCTGCCTCTGTCAATATCGAATTAGATGCACTACGACCTATCCCGTAGATATATGTCAGAGCAATTTCTCCTCTTTTATTCTGCGGCAAATCAACGCCAACTATTCTTATAGCCATAATTTCTTACTATTTACTTGTTTACAATAATAAATTATCCCTGACGCTGTTTAAACTTAGGATTCTTCTTGTTAATCACGTATAAACGCCCTTTTCTCCTTACTATCTTACATTCGGGAGTACGTTTCTTCAAAGATGCTCTTACTTTCATATCATGTTATTTTTATTTATATCTAAAAGCAATTCTACCTTTCGACAGATCATATGGAGACATTTCAACCCTTACCTTATCACCTGGGAGAATCTTAATATAATGCATCCGCATTTTTCCTGAGATATGTGCAGTTATTTCGTGCCCATTCTCCAATTCTACCCGGAACATGGCATTGGATAATGCTTCTATAATTACTCCGTCTTGTTCTATTGCAGCCTGTTTAGCCATATATGCGTATCAAATAATTCTGTTATTCCCTAACACTTCTTCTAAAAACTCAAAGGATGACAATATTTGTGGCCCATCCGGACGAATGGCAATACAATGCTCAAAATGTGCAGAACATTTTCTGTCTTTCGTTCGCACTGTCCAACCGTCCTGTTCAATAGTAACATTCTTACTTCCAATATTAATCATAGGTTCTATACAGATACACATGCCACTACGCAATAATGGGCCTTGTCCTCTCCGGCCGTAGTTAGGAATTTCCGGTGATTCGTGCATTTTCCGTCCTATTCCATGTCCAACGAGTTCTCTTACGACAGAATAACCTTGTGATTCGCAATAAGACTGAATGGCAAAACTTATGTCTCCTACTCTTCGTCCTTCAACTGCCTGTTGAATGCCCAGATAAAGCGCTTCCTTCGTAATTTTCAACAATTTACTTACTTCAGTACCAACTTCGCCTACGCAAAAAGTATAAGCAGAATCTCCTACAAAACCATTCAAAACAGTTCCACAATCTATTGATACAATATCACCTTCTTTCAAAACTGTTTTTGCGGAAGGAATTCCATGCACTACTTGTTCATTAACAGATGTACACAAAGAATTTGGGAATCCATTATGTCCCAGAAAAGCCGGAGTTGCCCCATGATCTCGAATAAACGTTTCTGCTATTTTGTCTAATTGAAGCGTCGTAACTCCCGGAAGTATATGCTTTGCAAGTTCACCTTGTGTTTCACCCACCAACCGGTTAGCCAAACGCATCCACTCTATTTCCTCATCTGTTTTTAGATAAATCATGCTCTAAATGGAACGTCCTTTTATTCTTCCAGACTTCAACAATCCGTCATAGTGGCGCATCAGCAAGTGGCTTTCGATTTGTTGTAATGTATCTAATACAACACCTACCAAAATCAGCAAAGATGTTCCTCCAAAGAATTGTGAGAATTCCATACTAATACTTGCAGCACGAGCAAAAGCAGGCATAATAGCGACCAGTGCCAGGAAAAATGCACCTGGCAGGGTAATACGATCCATTATAGCGTCAAGATAATCTTTGGTATGTCTCCCGGGTTTTACTCCCGGGATGAATCCGTTATTGCGCTTCAGATCGTCTGCCATCTGCGTCGGATTGATGGTAATCGCCGTATAAAAATAAGTGAACGCTATGATTAGTACTGCAAAAACAAAATTATACCAAAACCCTGTATTATTCATAAACGGAGCCCAAAAGCCACTTATCTCGTTATTGGAGAATCCTAAAATAGAAATGGGTATAAACATGATGGCTTGTGCAAAAATAATAGGCATCACATTCGCCGCATTTACTTTCAAGGGGATGTATTGTCGAGCGCCGCCATATTGTTTATTACCTATGATTCTTTTGGCATATTGCACGGGAACTTTCCGAGTACCCTGCACTAGCAGGATTGCGCCGGCTATAACAAGCAGTAAAACTAACATCTCAAATAAGAACATTACCAAACCTCCGGTTCTTTCACTTGTTCGCGAAATAAATTCCTGAAACAGAGAATGAGGAAGGCGTGCGATAATCCCTACCAAAATTATAAATGAAATACCATTCCCAATTCCTTTATCCGTAATTCTTTCGCCCAACCATAAGACAAACATACTTCCTGCAGCCATAATGACGGTAGAAGAAATCGTAAACCAAAGGCTTTCAGGCATGGCCGCTCCTGCATACCGGAGTTGCACACTCAGGTTCACAAGATATGTAGGGCCCTGGAACAAAAGGATAATCACGGTTAGGTAACGCGTAAGTTGGTTAATTTTTTTTCGACCGCTTTCACCTTCACGTTGTAGTTTCTGAAAAGATGGTACTGCTATAGCCAATAACTGCATAACAATAGATGCAGAAATATATGGCATAATACCCAATGCAAAAATGGAAGCATTGGAAAATGCTCCACCGGAAAACATATCCAATAAAGCCAACAGTCCACCTTTAGTCTGCTCTTGCAAAGCCGTCAGAGATTGAGGGTCAATACCCGGAAGGACTATATATGTTCCAAGCCGATATACAGCCACCAGTAAAAGAGTTGTGAGGATTCGATTTCTCAAATCCTCTATCTTCCAGATATTTTTTATAGTATCAACTGCTCTCATATCTTAGAGTTTAACGACAGTTCCACCTAAGGCCTGAATTGCAGCTTCTGCGCTTTTGGAAAAAGCATGTGCTTCAACTTCTAATTTCGCTGATAATGCGCCATTGCCAAGAATTTTAACCAATTGCGATTTAGATATAAAGCCTGCATTGACCAATTCGTCGATGCCTATTTTTGTTAGCTGTTGGGTTTCAGCTAATCGCTGTAACATAGCTATATTAATTGCTTTATATTCTACCCGGTTAATGTTCTTGAACCCAAATTTAGGCAAGCGCCTTTGAATAGGCATCTGCCCTCCTTCAAATCCAATCTTTTTAGAATAACCTGACCTAGACTTGGCCCCTTTGTGGCCTCTTGTCGAAGTACCACCTAATCCGGAGCCTGGTCCACGTCCAATTCTTTTCCGGGTCTTAGTAGATCCTTCAGCCGGTTTTAAATTAGATAAATTCATATCGTATCGTTTATTTTTTCAACTAATTATTACTTTTCTACAGAGACCAAATGCTTCACTTTCTCTACCATGCCCAAAATGGCCGGCGTTGCCTCATGCTCCACAATGCGATTCATCTTTCTCAAACCTAACGCATCAAGTGTTCTCTTTTGATCTTTAGGGCATCTAATTCTGCTTCTTACTTGTTTGATTTTAATAATTGCCATTATTATTTCTCCCTTATTTTAACCATTAAACACTCTCTCTACCGTAATACCTCTATTTTGAGCAACCATAAACGGATTCCTTAATTCATTTAAAGCCGCAATTGTAGCTTTTACCAGATTATGCGGGTTAGATGAACCTTTGGACTTAGCTAGAACATCAGTTATCCCTACACTCTCAAGCACTGCACGCATAGCTCCTCCGGCTTTTACGCCCGTACCGTGAGAGGCAGGCTTAATCAGCACCTTTGCGCCTCCAAATTTTGCTAATTGTCCGTGAGGAATGGTTCCTTTATGAACGGATACTTTAATCAGGTTTTTCTTAGCGGCTTCCACTCCTTTAGAAATCGCCGTTGTCACTTCACCGGCTTTTCCTAATCCCCAGCCAACTATACCATCTTCATTTCCTACAACCACAATAGCGGCAAAACTGAAAGTGCGCCCACCTTTTGTAACCTTGGTCACACGATTAATTGCAACTAACCTGTCTTTCAACTCCAAGTCATTGGTCGATTTAACTCTATTATTAATTCCTATCATCTTCATTAAAATTTAAGGCCACTGTTACGCGCAGCATCCGCCAGTTCTTTTACTCTTCCGTGATACAAATAACCATTGCGGTCAAAAACAACAGCCTGGATTCCAATTTCCAGAGCATTCTTTGCAATCAGCACTCCTACCTTGTTAGCTATTTCTTTTTTGGGCGCTTTTTCACTCAGCTTCAAAGAAGATGCAGCCGTTAATGTTTTCCCTGTCGTATCATCAATAACCTGTGCATAGATTTGCTTGTTGCTCCTAAACACCGTAAGACGTGGGCGTTCCGGTGTACCGGAAACTTTGCCTCTTATGCCTTGTTTTATTTTTAGTCTTCTTTCTTCTTTCGTTGTCATGATTCATTTCAGTTTACGCAAACTACTTACCTGCTGATTTTCCGGACTTTCTGCGAATTACTTCGCCTACGAACTTAATACCTTTTCCCTTATATGGCTCTGGCCTACGGAATGAACGAATCTTTGCACAGACTTGCCCTATTAACTGTTTATCAGCCGACTCAAGAATAATGAGAGGGTTTTTGTTCCTTTCTGTCTTGGTTTCAACCTTCAACTCTGCAGGCAACTGCAAATAGATATTATGCGTGTATCCCAATGAGAGGTCTAACAATTGACCCGTATTGGATACACGATAGCCAACACCTACCAACTCAAGTTCTTTTCTATATCCGACAGAAACACCAATCACCATATTATTTATTAATGAACGGTATAGTCCATGCATGGCGCGGTGATTCTTTTCGTCACTGGGTCTTAAGAGTTGAAGAACACCATTTTCCAATGAAATTTTTATATCTGGATTTACGTTCTGTGTCAACTCTCCTTTGGCACCTTTTACTGTTACAACGCAATCCTTAATGGTCACCGTTACACCCGTCGGTATCTGTATTGGTAATTTTCCTATTCTTGACATTTTATTTTCTCCTGAATCTCAATAAACGTAACACAATACTTCTCCACCAATTTTCAATTCGCGAGCTTCTTTATCAGTCATTACCCCTTTCGATGTCGAAAGAACAGCAATACCCAAACCATTCAGCACTCTTGGCATATCTTTGTAGCCTGTGTACTTACGCAACCCAGGGGAAGAAACTCGCTGGAGCTTCTTGATCGCATTCACTTTATTCACCAAGTCGTACTTGAGGGCAATCTTAATCGTACCCTGCGGACCATCTTCTACAAACTTAAAATTAAGAATGTATCCTTTGTCAAATAGAATCTTAGTGATTTCTTTCTTTAAATTTGAGGCTGGTACATCTACCACCCGGTGCTTAGCGCTAATTGCATTACGCAACCTCGTCAAATAATCTGCTATCGGATCTGTCATATTAAGTAATTAAATTAATCCCGCCTGTCGGGACAATATTTAACAATAAAAATTCACCAGCTTGCTTTCTTTACACCCGGAATTAATCCGTTTGATGCCATTTCGCGCAGTTGAATACGAGAAATTCCGAATTGGCGAACATAACCTTTCGGACGTCCTGTTATTTTACAACGATTATGCAAACGTACAGGAGAAGCATTCTTAGGTAAAAGTTGCAAAGCTTCGTAATTCCCTTCTGCTTTGAGTTGTGCTCTTTTTGCAGCATACTTCTTTACTAACTTTGCCCTTTTTAATTCACGAGCTTTCATTGATTCCTTTGCCATATATACTTAGTCTTTTTTTGCATTTTTAAAAGGGAGCCCAAATTCTCTCAACAAGGCATACCCTTCTTCATCTGTTTTTGCAGAGGTCACAAAGGTAATATTCATTCCCAATATTTTAGTTATATTATCAATATTAATTTCTGGGAAGATAATTTGTTCTTGAATACCGAGTGTATAATTTCCTCTGCCATCCAATTTATTTTCAATACCCTTGAAGTCGCGAATACGTGGAAGTGCTATACGAACCAATCTTTCAAGGAATTCATACATTTGCTCACGACGCAATGTTACCATAACACCAATAGGCATTTTTTTACGCAATTTAAAATTGGATATATCTTTCTTTGACACGGTTGCCACTGCTCTCTGTCCCGTAATAGAAGTCAACTCAGTAATGGCTACATCTATAATTTTTTTATCCGCTGTCGCAATACCCAGTCCTTGATTGACAACTATTTTTTTCAAAACAGGAACCTGCATTACAGACTTATAACTGAACTCTCGAGTTAAAGCGGGGATGATTCTTTCTTGATAATCTTTTTTGAGACTTGCTGTATTACCCATTATTTTATTTCCTCTCCTGATTTTTTAGAATAACGCACTATAACTCCTTTCGAATTCAACTTACGTCCGATACGTGTTGGTTTTCCCGACTTAGGATCAATCACATTCAAGTTTGAAATATGCACCGATGCTTCTTTTTTTTCAATTCCTCCCTGAGGATGTTTTGCACTTGGCTTTGTATGCCTGGATACCATATTAACACCTTCTACGATAGCACGGTTTTCTTTCACAAGTACACGTAAAACACGCCCTGTTTTACCTTTGTCTTCGCCGGTATTAACAAAAACTATATCGCCTTTTTTAATATGTAATTTACTCATTACTTTAGATTTTACTGATAATTAAAGTACTTCAGGAGCAAGTGATACAATTTTCATATTTGTGACACGCAATTCCCTGGCAACAGGACCAAATATACGACTACCACGAATATCACCAGTGGCATTCAATAATACACATGCATTGTCATCGAAACGGATGTACGATCCGTCTTGACGGCGAAGTTCTTTCTTTGTGCGAACAATAATGGCCTTAGAAACAGCTCCTTTTTTTACATCACTTGAAGGTATAACACTCTTTATTGCAACAACTATCACGTCTCCAACAGTAGCATACCGTTTTTTTGTGCCACCTAATACGCGAATACACAACACTTCTTTCGCTCCACTATTATCAGCTACTACTAATCTTGATTCCTGTTGTATCATCTTATTTAGCCCTTTCAATTATTTGAACCAGTCGCCATCTCTTTGTCTTACTTAAAGGACGGGTTTCCATGATTCGTACGGTATCTCCGATATTACATTCATTTTTCTCATCATGTGCATGGATTTTTTTCGTTTTGCTTACGAACTTACCATAAATGGGGTGTTTTTCCTTCCATTTCACAGCAACCGTGATGCTTTTATCCATCTTATTGCTGAAAACTACGCCTGTTCTCTCTTTTCTTAAATTTCTCGTTTCCATCAAACTCATTTATTTATTAAGTTCTCTCTGATGTAAATTAGTTTTCATACGTGCAATCGTTCTGCGTAATTTCTTGATTTGCGCAGGGTTGTCCATAGGCGTAACACTATGGTTGATCATTTTTTGATTTAGCAAAGCCGTATCGACGTCAATTCTTTCGATAAGCTCTTTCAGGCTTAACTCTTTGATTTCTGCTATTTTCATATCAATTACAAATTTTGATTTTGATAATCATAATCTCGTCTGACAATAAACTTAGTCGTTACTGGAAGTTTTTGCGCTGCCAGACGTAATGCCTCTTTTGCAACATCAAACGGGACGCCTTCAATTTCAAAAATCAAACGCCCTGGAGTAACCGGAGCTACAAATCCTTCAGGAGCCCCCTTACCTTTACCCATACGTACTTCAGCCGGCTTTTTAGTAATTGGCTTATCCGGAAAAATCCGCACCCAAACCTGGCCCTGACGCTGCATATAACGAGTTACAGCAATACGGGCAGCCTCAATCTGGCGACCAGTAATCCACTTATACTGTAACGCTTTTATTCCAAAAGAGCCGAATGCAAGATCATGACCGCGTTGAGCTTCACCCTTCATACGGCCTTTCTGCTGTCTTCTGAACTTTGTTTTTTTCGGTTGTAACATTTTCTCTTAAATTCTAATTTTAACGATTGAACCTTTTCTTTCTGAAATTTCTGTCTCCGCGGCTTCTGTCTCTGTTGTTCCCAACGACATTTTCTCCTCTGTGTCCTGAGTCTTTTGCTGAAGTAAACGAGGGAGATAAATCTTTCTTCCCATATATTTCTCCACGGCAAATCCACACTTTAATGCCCAACAGGCCTACTTTCGTCAGTGCTTCTCCCAAAGCATAATCAATGTCTGCTCTAAACGTATGCAATGGAGTTCTGCCTTCCTTATACATTTCCGAACGCGCCATTTCTGCGCCGTTTAAACGACCAGACACCTGCACTTTGATACCCTCGGCACCCATACGCATGGTAGAGGCGATAGCCATCTTTATTGCCCGACGATATGCAATTTTCCCTTCCAACTGACGCGCGATATTATTAGCAACAATCACGGCATCAAGTTCTGGACGTTTAATTTCGAAAATGTTGATTTGTACCTCCTTGTCAGTAATTTTCTTCAATTCCTCTTTCAACTTATCAACTTCTTGTCCACCTTTACCAATGATAATACCTGGTCGTGACGTACAAACAGTAATTGTTATCAACTTTAGTGTTCTCTCAATGACTATGCGTGACACGCTAGCTTTCGCAAGACGAGCATTAAGATATTTACGGATTTTGCTGTCCTCCAACAAAGTGTCTCCATATTTTTTCCCGCCATACCAATTGGAATCCCATCCACGGATAATTCCTAAACGATTACTAATCGGATTTACTTTCTGTCCCATCTGCAATTAATTTTGACTATCGTTTGTATTCAATGTATCAACAAACAAAGTTACATGATTCGAACGTTTACGAATTCTGTGTCCACGTCCTTGCGGAGCCGGACGCATCCTCTTCAATGTTGTAGCACAATCTACATAAATCGAAGACACAAACAATTTCCCGGCTTCAGCTTTACGTTCATTTTTTTGCTCCCAGTTGGCAATAGCTGAGCGAAGTAATTTTTCTACTCTGGCTGCAGCTTCTTTATTTGAAAACTTCAAAACACCCAATGCTCTGAACACTTCCATGCCACGAATCATATCTACAACGAGACGCATCTTACGGGGAGAAGTAGGCACGTTCCGCAATTTTGCGAAATACATAGACTTATTGGCTTCTTTTCTTGCTTCAGCTGATATTCTTTTTCTAGCACCCATTTTTTGATTCTTTTTATTATTTCTTCTTATTACCAGCATGGCCGCGGAATGTGCGTGTGGGAGAAAACTCACCCAGCTTATGTCCTACCATGTTCTCGGTTATAAAAACAGGAATAAACTTGTTACCATTATGAACTGCAATAGTATGGCCTACAAAATCAGGCGAAATCATTGAAGCTCTTGCCCATGTTTTAATGACAACTTTCTTGCCGGATTCATTCATGTCCAGCACTTTTTTTTCAAGTTTAATACTAATATACGGGCCTTTTTTTAGTGAACGACTCATAGTTTACTTAATTAATCAGATTACTTTTTCCTTCTTTCAATAATGTATTTTGAGGAATGTTTCTTAGGAGCCCTTGTCTTCAAACCCTTTGCATACAAACCTTTCCGTGACCTTGGATGACCTCCGGAAGCACGTCCTTCACCACCACCCATCGGGTGATCTACTGGGTTCATTACAACTCCGCGGTTACGCGGACGCCTGCCTAACCATCTGGTACGACCGGCTTTACCTGATTTTTCAAGGCCATGATCTGAATTGCCGACACTTCCTACTGTTGCCTTGCAAGCAGCGAAAATTTTTCGGGTTTCTCCCGAAGGCATTTTAATAATCACATAATCGCCTTCTCTAGATGTTAACTGAGCAAATCCACCGGCTGAACGCACAAATTTTGCACCTTGCCCCGGACGAAGCTCAATGTTGTGAACAATAGTACCAACAGGAATATTTGCCATCGGCAAGGCATTCCCTACTTCAGGTGCAACATCGCTACCTGATATCACTGTCTGACCTACTTTCAGGCCGTTCGGCGCAATTATATAACTTTTTGCCCCATCAGCATAATACAGTAAAGCAATGCGCGAGGTACGATTCGGATCATACTCAATTGTTTTTACTATTGCCGGAACGCCATCATTATTTCTCTTGAAGTCGATAAAGCGGTACTTCTGCTTATGACCACCGCCAATATATCGCATGGTCATCTTACCCGTATTATTACGGCCACCTGTACTTTTCTTACCTCTTACAAGAGACTTTTCTGGTGTACTTGCAGTGATTTTATCAAATGCACCAATAACCTTGTGTCTCTGCCCCGGTGTCGTGGGCTTTAGCTTACGTATTCCCATTTCGCTTTTTTAGGTATTACTAAAGAAATCTATTGTATCTCCCTTTTTCAGTGTAACTATTGCTTTTTTGAAAGATGCCTGTCGGCCATGAATAACGCCCGACTTAGTATAACGACTTTTTTGTTTACCTGAATAATTCATCGTATTTACATCTTCCACAGTAACACTATACATATTTTCAATCGCCTCTTTTATCTCTAATTTATTCGCGCCGGGAGATACTCGGAAACCATAGCGATTAGGCATTTTTTCAGTCATTACTGTCTGCTTTTCTGTTATTACAGGTTTAATTATAATCCCCATTTTTTACTCCTTTATGCATTAAATAGTTTTTCAATAACGGCCACCGAACTCTCGGTAAGAATCAAACTAGCAGCGTCCAACACTTTGTAGGTATTCAGTTCGGATGCACATATTACATTCGTTTTCCGCAAATTGCGCGTTGACAGATAAACTACCTTATTATTCTCAGAAAGAACCAATAAGAGTTTCTTATTTTCTACATTCAGATTCTTGGCTATGGAAATAATTTCTCTTGTCTTTGGGGCTTCCAACTGAATATCCTCTACCACGATGATAGCATTGTTTTTGGCTTTATAAGTCAAAGCTGATTTACGAGCCAAACTTTTTACTTTCTTATTCAATTTAAAGCTATAATCTCTAGGTTTAGGGCCAAAAACACGAGCACCTCCTACCAATAGCGGAGAATTAATATCACCTCTGCGTGCACCTCCTCCTCCTTTCTGGCGGATCAGTTTACGAGTACTTCCTGATATTTCACTTCTTTCTTTCGACTTATGAGTTCCTTGACGTTGATTTGCCAAATATTGTTTTACATCTAAATAGATAGCATGATCGTTAGGTATAATACCGAAAATTAAATCGTTCAAAGTTACCTTTCTTCCGGTATCTTCACCTTTTATACTTAATACTCTCAATTCCATTACTTTTCAATTAATAAGATTGAACCTTTCGCTCCTGGAACAGAGCCTTTTATTAATAAAAGATTATGCTCCGGTATTATCTTTATCACTTCCAAATTCTGAACCGTTACACGCTCATTTCCCATCTGTCCAGCCATTCGTGTCCCTTTGAATACTTTCGCAGGGTACGAACAAGCTCCTATACTCCCTGGCGCGCGCAAACGATTATGCTGACCATGCGTACTTTGGCCCACTCCACCAAAGCCATGACGTTTGACAACGCCTTGGAATCCTTTCCCTTTTGATACACCAATGACATCAACATACACAGTCTCCTGCAAATAATCTACCGTGATGATGTCACCCAGGTTGTATGCAGTCTCAAAATTTTTGAACTCGGCCAAGTGCCTCTTGGGGGTTACTCCTGTTTTCTTAAAATGACCGGCTTCCGGCTTGGTAGTATGCTTTTCTTTCTTGTCTTCGAAACCTAACTGCAGAGCAGCATAGCCATCTCTTTCCACCGTCTTAACTTGTGTAACCACGCAAGGACCTACTTCTATGACAGTGCATGGAAGATTCTTTCCCTCGGCACTGAAAACGGATGTCATTCCGATTTTTTTTCCTAACAATCCTGGCATTTCGCTTTAATTTTTAAAATTATCATACTTTTATCTCAACCTCTACTCCACTGGGTAATTCCAGTTTCATCAATGCATCAACTGTTTTGGCAGTTGAGCTGTAAATATCTATCAATCTCTTGTATGAGGATAGTTCAAACTGCTCGCGTGATTTTTTATTCACAAAAGTAGAGCGGTTCACCGTAAAAATACGCTTATGTGTCGGCAAAGGGATAGGACCGCTCACTACAGCACCTGTCACTTTCACCGTCTTTACAATCTTCTCGGCAGACTTGTCTACCAAAGAATAATCGTATGACTTTAACTTAATTCTGATCTTCTGGCTCATCTTTATTTCGTATGTTTAATTATTTGATCAAATCAACGCGACCCTGCACATCATTCAACACCTGCCTAGCTATAGAAGCCGGCACTTCGGCATAATGTGAAAACTGCATCGAAGAAGTAGCACGTCCAGATGTTATCGTACGCAAAGCGGTGACATAGCCAAAGGTTTCAGCTAAGGGAACTTTTGCTTTTACTATACGTGCCCCGGTACGGCTTGTTTCCATACCTTCCACCTGCCCACGGCGCTTGTTCAAGTCACCTATTACATCGCCCATACTTTCTTCAGGGGTGACGACCTCTATCTTCATTACCGGTTCCATTAACGCCGGAAATGCTTTAGCCGTCGCATTCCTAAATGCCTGAAGAGCACATATCTCAAAAGATAATTGATCCGAGTCGACTGAGTGGAATGAACCATCAATAAGGGTTACTTTCAACTGATCAAGTGGATAACCCGCCAATACGCCATTCTTCATCGCTTTCAGGAAACCTTTCTGCACCGAAGGAATAAATTCTTTAGGGATATTACCACCTTTCACTTCGTCAATAAACTGAAGTTCTCCCTCAAAACCTCCATCTGCAGGTTCTACGCGAACTATAATATCAGCAAACTTACCACGTCCTCCAGATTGTTTTTTATAAACTTCTCGAAGCTCAACAGGGCGTGTAATAGTTTCTTTATAAGAAACTTGTGGACGCCCTTGGTTGCATTCCACTTTAAACTCACGGCGTAAGCGGTCAATAATAATATCCAAATGAAGCTCGCCCATTCCACTAATAACAGTTTGGCCTGTCTCTTCACTGGTCTGCACACGGAATGTGGGATCTTCTTCGGCTAGTTTAGACAAGCCTACGCCAAGCTTATCCATGTCTTTCTGTGTCTTAGGCTCTACGGCAATACCTATCACCGGTTCGGGAAATTCCATCGATTCTAATACAATAGGAAAATCTTCCACACACAATGTATCACCGGTGCGTATATCCTTAAAGCCCACTCCTGCTCCAATATCGCCACAACCGATGATTTCCATCGGATTTTGCTTGTTGGAATGCATCTGAAATAGGCGTGAAATACGTTCTTTCTTTCCTGAACGTGTATTCAATACATATGATCCTGCATGTAATTCTCCAGAATATACGCGAAAGAAGCATAAACGACCTACATACGGGTCGGTTGCGATCTTAAATGCCAGAGCTGTCAGCGGTTCATCCGATTGAGGCTTACGTATAATTACTTTTTCTGCGTCATCAGGGGAGCAACCTTCAATGGCTACCGTGTCTGTCGGACCGGGAAGGTATGCACAAACAGCATCCAAGAGCGTCTGAACACCCTTATTCTTAAATGAAGAACCGCAAATCACCGGGTTGATTTTCATGTTCAGTGTTCCTTTACGGATAGCGGTATGTATCTCATCTTCCGTAATAGACGAAGAATCTTCAAAGTATTTTTCCATCAACGCATCGTCACATTCAGCTAAAATCACCAGCATTTTATCGCGCCATTCTATTGCTTCATCAATAAGGTTTGCCGGGATCTCATCTATCGTGTATTCTGCACCCATTGTTTCGTCATGCCAGAAAATAGCTTTCATTCTAACAAGATCAACCACACCTTTGAATGTTTCTTCAGCACCAATAGGTATCTGTATCGGACAAGGCGTTGCGCCTAGTGTTTCTTTTATCTGGCGAATCACTTCATAGTAATTTGCGCCAGAACGGTCCATTTTATTTACATATCCTATCCTAGGTACATTATATTTGTCGGCTTGACGCCATACGGTTTCCGACTGGGGTTCAACTCCGCCTACCGCACAAAAGGCAGCTACGGCACCATCCAGGATACGCAATGAACGCTCTACCTCGACTGTAAAGTCTACGTGTCCCGGAGTATCTATCAAATTAATTTTAAATTTATTGTTGGCATAATTCCAGAAAGTCGTTGTAGCAGCCGAGGTAATCGTAATTCCCCGTTCCTGCTCCTGTTCCATCCAGTCCATGGTCGCCGCACCATCATGAACCTCCCCAATCTTATGGGTCAGTCCGGTATAGAAAAGGATACGTTCGGAAGTCGTAGTCTTTCCTGCATCAATATGGGCCATGATACCGATATTTCTTGTAAATTTTAAAAGTTCGTCACCTTTTGCCATTCTATTTTTATTCTCTTTTTAAACTTATATTAAAACCTGAAATGAGCAAATGCACGGTTAGCCTCCGCCATACGGTGCATATCTTCTTTTCTTTTAAATGCGCCACCTTGATTATTGAAAGCATCAACAATCTCAGCTGAGAGTTTGTCTGACATAGTCTTACCTCCTCTTTTGCGGGAAAAAATAATCAGATTCTTCATTGATATGGATTCTTTACGATCTGGGCGTATTTCGGTAGGTACCTGAAAAGTGGCTCCACCTACACGGCGTGATTTCACTTCTACTTGTGGTGTTATATTGTCTAATGCTGCTTTCCAGATTTCAAGCGCTGACTTTTCTTCATTAGGTAACTTATTTTTTACTGTTTCCAAAGCGGAATAGAAAATTTCGTAGGCAGTATTCTTCTTGCCATCGTACATTAAATGGTTAACGAATTTCGTTACCTTTACATCACCGAAGACTGGGTCGGGTAAGACCTGTCTTTTCTTTGGTTTTGCTTTTCTCATTGTTTCTAAAATTTTCGTTCTTGTTTTTGGTTGCCTTCTCTTGTCTTCAACGATTCCTCCGAACCATTTACTCAACCTTATAGCCTTTCCAAATAACTCAAACCAGCTTTAATATTTCTTTTTAAAATCTCAGTTTGAAGGGGATCAGACCTTACTTCTTTTTAGCGTTCTTCGCAGCAGCCGCAGCAGCTCCCGGCTTTGGGCGCTTGGCTCCGTATTTCGAGCGTCGTTGCGTACGACCAGCCACACCGGCAGTATCCAGTGTCCCGCGTACGATGTGGTAACGTACCCCCGGAAGGTCTTTTACACGACCGCCACGTACCAACACGATAGAGTGTTCCTGTAGGTTGTGTCCTTCTCCAGGGATATAAGAGTTTACTTCTTTACCATTAGTTAGACGTACTCTCGCGACCTTACGCATAGCAGAGTTCGGCTTCTTCGGCGTTGTTGTATAAACCCTCACGCATACTCCACGTCGCTGAGGACATGAGTCTAACGCAGGAGATTTACCTTTCACTACCAATGCTTCCCTTCCTTTTCTTACTAATTGCTGAATTGTAGGCATTTTCTTTTTTTTCTTTTAAACTTTATGTTTTTATATGAATGTGCTTTACTTCGATTTTTAACATTCAGGCGGCAAAGATAGATATTATTTATAAATCCTTATCATTCACTCGCAGGAGATTCCCAATTATTTTAGCGTGTTTAGGAATTATTAAATATTAAAAATGAATATTCACACCCGCCATTATGCTGAAACCCTGAAGCGGATAGCCATAAATGAGTTCGTAGGATTTAAATAAAAGGTTTTTCATATTTAAGTAGGCTCCAAAGGTATCATTGAACGTATATGAAGCAGTGAGATTCAGTTCACTTATATCTTTCATTTCCCTATTATTGTTGTACAAAAGTGTTTTACGTCCGGAGACCAGATGATAATCAAGGGCGAGCGAGAGTTTCTCAATGGGGCGGATATTAACACCTGCCATTAATTCTGTCGATGGACGCCCATAGGCTTTTCGTTTGGGAGTAAGCTGGAAATCGTTTGTAGATAAGCGATAGTCGAGATCGTCTTCCTCTTCGTTCCAATGATTGTAGATTCCTTTCAGCACCAAATCAAAGAGCCTGCGGTAGGTATATTTAAGTTCCACACCTCCTCTTAGCAACTTTGAGTCAATTGGTAACACGCGGCTGACATTCCCAAAACCTTCCTGCGTCAGATAGGGAATAAAGAAATAATCGTCGTCCGTTATCTTATATTCACCGAATAGATGAAACCAAAAACCAGGCAATATGCCACTCTTCACCCCGGCAGCAACGTCTAACCATGTGCGTGAAGAGGTAACGCCTGTATAGGGATCGATATAACGGTTTTCACGCGACAATTGGGACGCGCTGTTAGAGTGTATTTCTCCTTTCACATTAATATAAGCGACACTATTGGTACCCAGGCGGACATCTATCCCTGCGTTGGGAGAAGCAAACAGCTTAGTGGAGTTTTCTCCTTCGGGTGTAACGAACATGATATTCACTCCCAGCATGAAATTCCAGAAATCTCCCTCCGATTGATAATAAGGTGTAATCGTGCCTTCCAGATGATTGTCAAAGTTGGCTGTGGAAAGCGCAGGCAGGGTATAAAAGAAATAATCGAGCCGGGTAGCCACACCTAACTGTTTGTCGGCCCCCCAAGTGGTATATAGCTTCATTGTAGCACCGGCAGAGTATTCGGCAATACCTTTCATGCTGTTATCCCAGGCGTATTTATATGAGAAACGTGTATGATCAAAATCCAATACATAGCCTATGCGTTTTGCGTTCTTTGATTCAAGGCCTGCGTTCAGCGTAAGTCGCTGACTTATCTGGTTCGTTTCGGTATCGGCCACGGGTGCCGGCCATACGGCATGTACATTAGGAGCAGACATGCCATAGTAGTTGAACGCTGAGTATCCATACGTAGCTTTCAGATGCAAAAGCGAGTGGTCAAACTCATGGCGATAGTCAAATCCTCCCAGGTTGTCGTTCACTTTGGCATCTACCTTCTCATCTTTCAGATAGCCTTCCGTGTACTTCAACTTCCCGGCAGTAGAGCGGTGCGAGAAGAAAACAGCCAGCCGGTCTTTATCTGTGCTAAGTATATGGTAGCCTAAATCACCATTGATGTTCAGGTAGTTTCCACCACCTATGTTTGCATATCCCCTTCGCTGGTTGTATTTCATATCCTGCAAGACACGGGCGGCGGGTAGCAACCCTATTTCGCGCTCCAGATCGGCAGGCAAAGATAATGTTGCATAATCAGCAGGGAAGGGCGTGATTTCAGGTTCTTTCACCTCAGGCAAAGTATTAACTTTATTGGCGTCCTGCACCGATGGGTTATACTCGCGTTCGAGTGTCAATTCGCGACTCAGGGCCGTCCCGGTTTGTTCTTCCTGTGCTGCGAGGACAAAGGAAACTCCCAATAGAAGGACGGTGCAGAGTGTCTTCAGGGGAGGACATATTGTTTTCATCATTTTCATTAATTCTTTAGTTTGCCTAATCTGTTTTCTATCATACCGGCAATGTCATCATTGCCATTGTAGTTATTCCGTAAGCTTGTGAGATACTGCCGCGCCTGAAAATCGTCACCTTGCCGGATATATATGTCTGCCAGCAGAATAAACCCACGCGCCAGCCAATAAGAGTGAGATGTCCCTTTTTCAATAAAGTCCATCAGTTCTTTTTCGGCCCTTGCGTTATCATTAGCGTCATAATATAATTGCCCCAACAAATATTTGGCTTCGGCTCCGTACACTGTACGTGTATCTTTGGCAAGTGTCTGCAAATCGGATAAAGACTTGTCCGGTTGATTTAGTTTGATATAAGCTTTCGCGCGTATATAACGGGATTCATTAATGATTTCGGGCGAAAGTTTGGCGCCTTTCAATACATCGTCTGCCGCCGATAAGGCGTCAAGCGACTGGCCGGCAAACTGAGCACAACGCATGACACCTATCCTGGCGGCTTCTTTGTTTGTTGGATCTTCGGCTATCAAGCGCAGATGTTTAAAGCTCTCCAATGCATCTTTATAATCTTTTTCTTCATATTCAATCCCGGCTTTGCGCGCCCAGGCATCTTCTGCGAACTTAGTGTCTCCACTTTCCAGAACCAAATTATACAGACGTTTAGCTTCTGTATAGTTCTTGTTCGTAAAGTGAACAGAAGCCAGGTAGTAGTTTGCACGCGTGCTGAAAGCGCCGGAGGGGAAGTTTTGCAAATATCCGGTTAAACTGCGGCTTGCACCGCTATAGTCGCCTCGCATAAACATCCGTTCGGCAGCAAGATAAGTCAGCGAGTCTTGCTCCGACACGTCCACATGGAGTCTTCCTCCAAGCGAATTAGCATAGGAGGTATACGAACCGACGTCGTCAAGTTCGATATAGATTGACTTCAGGTCCTGAAGCGCTACGCGCGCCTCTTCACTTTCAGGATACCGGGCAATGACATCCTTATATGCTTCCACTGCTTTGTCGGGCTGATTAGCGTTATAATATAACAAACCTATTTGCACCCCGGCTTTGCGTGCATTGCTATTATGGGGGAAACGGCTTATCAGCGCTTCAAACGCTTCTGCCGCCGCTCTATTGTTGTCAATCAACACATATGAGCGTCCCTTTTCATACAAAGCGTCGGGAACGTATCGTGAATCGGGGAAGTCCGACAGTATGCGATCCATTGCAACGATCTTGCCGCGGTAGTCTTTCTGTAATCCGGCGATGTAGCCTTTTTGAAACATGGAGTAATCGGCGGTAGACGGATGTATTGCGGCAGCGCGGGCATAGCTTTCTTCGGCCTGGACAAAGTGGCGGTCATAAAACAGGCAGTCGCCGATACGGTTATATGCATCGGCATATACCTCTGTTCTTTGGTTACGTTCCAACTCTGTATACTGGCGGAAATTTTTAAGAGCGTCATCGTATCGCTGCTGTTTGAAGAAGCTGTACCCCGTGTTATAACAGGCCAGCGCATACATATCAGTGTTACGCTGGCGGGTGTTGTTCATGTAGGTGCGAAAGTCCGTTATTGCATGCTGATACAGGCCCTGCCGGTAATAAGACTCCCCGCGCCAGAAGTAAGAGTCATTGCGCGCCTCTACGTTATACGCCCCCATGTCTATGGCGCTCGTAAAAAAGCTTACGGCTTCCTCTATATTTACATTGGCAAAGGCCTGTGTCCCCATCTGGAAGAGGATGCCCTGCCTGACCTCAAGGATACGTGCACCGGGGCGGTTGATCTTTTCGATAGAGGTAAGCGCCGCCCGGTAGTTTTTGGTTGTGAGATATACTTCCACCAGATAATTATTCACCCGGCCGGTATATTTGGAGTCAGGGAAGCTGTTCAGGAAGTTTTCAAACACAGCAACCGACTCCCCAAAGCCGGTAAAGGCAGTCTCGTGAATCAGGAGAGCATAATTATATGTAGCCGCCTCTTTTATCTGGTTATCGAAAGACGCGGCCGAAGCTGCCTCAAATGACATACGGGCATTGTTTTTATCGTCTTTTTTCAGATAGCTTTGCCCAAGGTACATGTAGGCATTCTGGGTAAGGGCGTCATCTTCGCTGACGGTTTGGCTCAGACAGCTTATCGCATTCGCATAGTCGGCATTGTTGTAATAGCTGACGCCAAGTATATATAAGTCGTTGCGCGAAGCGTTTTCAGTCCGTCCGATATATTCGGACAAGCTGGCTATGGCTTTGTCCCGGTTGCCGAGGTGGTAGTAAGCGTTTCCGACAATACGGTACACCTCGCCGTTGTCCGGATTACCGGGGTAGTTGGAAAGTATCTCTTCGCCTTCTTTCGCCACCCTCTCATATTTGCCCTGTATGAAATAAATTTGTGCAATGAAGTACTGTGCCGATCTTTTGTAAACCACAGAGGCATCCTTCAGGCTTGTAAACTCTTCCAAAGCTTCGTCATAACGCCGGGCCGTATAGTCGATATAAGCCACGTAATATGAAGCCGCCTCGCGGTAGGTGTATCCCTGTCTGGCGGCCATGAAATAGGCCCGCGCCTTGCCAGGGTCGCCCGTTTGCAACAGCGAATAGGCCAAACGATAGGTATAAGCCTCCTGTTGATCTGCTCCAAGTCTGTCTGCATGCGCTTCATTCAGCCAGAAAGAGGCTTTCTCGTATTCATTGCGTCCGAAATGAACAGAGCCTATATAGAAACATACCTCGTCGGTGTGACGGGTATCGGGATAGGTATCAAGATATTCTTTCAACTGTTCGGGGGCCTGGGGAAGTCCTTGTTCGTAGGCTATGCACGCCAGCATGTAATCCGACTCCTGAACTGTGGAAGCATCTGTAACCCCCTGTTGTTGTTTGTATGCCTGTAGTTTGTCGGCAGCCCCGGTATAGTTCTTCATATCAAAGAATTCTTTCCCTTCTACAAACAGGCGTTCGGGCGTATTAAACTGATACGAACGCTGTCCGACGGCCGCATAACTGCCGCATATCAGGCATAGTGGAATAAATAATCTCTTCATCATTACTTTGTTTTAATAATAATTAGGTGAAACAAATGTACATGATAAAAGTCGTTTTATCATACACCGGGGTTTGTAACTTTATAAATACGTATTGCCTTACGGATAGAGCTCAGACCAAAATCGTCGGGGTTAAGGTCGCGGGCGGGCAGTACGACAATACCGGCGGCATCATCTCCGGCCGTAGCATCATCAAAGTCTATGACATGGCATTCGAAGAACAGGTCTAAGGTATGGACTTCAAAGCCCTTGTAAGGATATATATTTGGAAGGGAGAAAAGATACCGGCAGCCGGCGGGCCGAATCCCTGTTTCTTCTTCCATCTCGCGCAAGACGGCCTCTTCGGCCGTTTCATGTGCGTCGGCAAAACCGCCCGGAAGGTCCAGCGTCCCGCTTGCCGGCTCCTTTGCACGCCTGACCAGCAACAGTTCTCCTTTTGAGTTCTTCATAAAGCAGGCCACTGACGCCGAAGGGTTAAAATAGTACACGAAGCCGCATACGTCGCATGTCTTCGCCTTTTCGTTCCCGGCACGGAAACCTCCGGCTCCGCAGGCCGGACAGTAAATGAATTGCCTTAAAGGATGGGGTGAGGGGAGAGGTGTATACATGGCGTATGGGAGCAAAGGCGACTGGCAACAGACAGACGGAGACTATCCGCTGCCGGTCGAATCTCACTGATTAGATTCCTTTGACTCCCAGCCAAGCGCGCTTGCGCCCAGGATGGCGGCGTCGGCTTCTTTCAACTGGGAGAAGATAAGTCTGGTTTTTCCCCTGAAGACGTTCAGTACGTTTCGATCCATAGCTTCCTGGATCGGTTCAGAGATGAGCCGGCCGGCCTTCGCCAGTCCGCCGAACAGGATAATGGCTTCAGGGCTTGAGAAAGCAATGAAGTCGGCAAAGGCTTCGCCCAGCATATGGCCGGTAGTTTCAAATATTTCCAATGCTATTTTGTCGTTCTGCACCGCCGCATCGTATATATCTTTAGAAGTGATGGCATCCGGGTCCAGGTCGCGCAGCAGGCTGTTCTCAGTCCGTATCTCCAGATACTCACGCGCCGTACGCGCTATTCCGGTAGCCGAGGTGTAAGTCTCCAGACAACCCTGGCGCCCGCATCCGCACATACGTCCGTTGTGGCGGCGTACGATGACGTGGCCCAGTTCGCCGGCAAAGCCGTCGTGCCCGTAAACCAGGTTCCCCCCTATCACGATACCGCTGCCTACGCCCGTACCGAGCGTGATCATGATAAAGTCTTTCATTCCACGCGCTGCACCGTAAGTCATTTCACCTATGGCGGCAGCGTTGGCGTCGTTGGTCATCGTGACGGGGATGTTCTCCAGATTGTCGCTTATCATTTGCGCCAGGGGTATCCGTCCTTTCCACGGCAGGTTTGCGGCAGACTCGATGCAGCCGCTGAAATAGTTTCCGTTAGGCGCCCCTATTCCTACACCTTTGATCTTATCGTAGCCGCCGGACTGCCCTATAACCAGTGCGATAGCTGTGGTTAATTCGTCAACATAGTCGCTCACGTCGGCATGCCTGTTTGTTTTTATGGATCCGCTATGCAAGATCGTCCCTCTTGCATCCACCAGTCCGAATACGGTGTTTGTGCCACCCATATCGATACCTACTACATAAGGTTTATCCATGATTATATACCTCAAATTATTAAGATTATTATTAGGGGAGCAAATATAATGGTTTTATCGTACCTGCAACACTTATGGCCTGCAATCATGCCTCAACGGCGCCACGACAGGGGAACGTCTGTGTTTTACAGTTAGCGAAGTCGGAAAAGGTGAACTATTTGGTTGATATTGTGCCGGAAACGATGAACTCTTGGGAGGCTTTTCAGAATGCTTATTTAAAAAGGTTGAAGCATCTTTGCATCGTATAATAAAATTAGTAACTATGAAGTATATTAAGAATCTGTTTGTTTGTTTTTGGATAGCGGTAATGGTCGCTTCCGCCGCCTGCGGCAATGGCGGCGATACAGATAAGGGTGCAACCATCGACAGGGGAAAGCTGTCTTTTGTATTGCCCGACGTGGGTAAGGTAATAACTTACTCTGCAAGTTCTGTCGGTGAGGATGGCTCGGTTAATGACGTTGTAGCCATATACGTATTTGACGATTTGCTGCACTTTATGCATCGTCACACTATCCCTTACTCTCAGAGCGAGGGGATGAGTAACGGCCGGCAGTATTCGCTCTCGATGACAGGATCGGGCGAACGTAATTTTGTGTTCATACAGGCTCCGTCAGGATATGAGTTCCCGGGACTGGCCGAGGGTAGCAGCATAGACGTCCTGACCCGGGCCGTGACGGATCCGATAACCGGCAGGCTGTTACCTCCATTTACGATGTCCAACGCCATGTCTGAAGGTAATCCGTACATCACCGTTGCTGACATCGAGGCCCAGACGGCCCCGATAACGGTAAACATGAAGCGGCGTGTGGCGCGGTTTGACATTATCAATGAGGCTGCGACGATAGCCCTGACCGGCGTGCAGGTCTCAAACGCCCCCCTGACGGGCAGTCTGCTTAACGACGGTGCGCGCCCGAAGGCTCCTGATAACGGACTGTATTATGACATGTCGGCCCCTTCGGAACTGAGTAACGGCGGAAAGAGTTTTTACCTCTACCCCACGGTGCTGAACCCCGACAATACGGGCACGGTCATCACCATACGGACGAAGGATAACGGCAGCAGCAGGGAGAAGTATACCACCATCCCGGTAAGCCAAAGTGTGCCGATAGAGGCCAACAAGCGGTACCTGTTTACCATGAGCCGTGACCAGGAGGGCGAGTTAGCGCTTAAACTCACTATATCCGAATGGTCTGAAACCTCCGAAAGCGAAAATATGACTGCCATACATGAAGACATACAGATATTTCTCTGCATGGGGCAGTCTAACATGGTGGGATACACCGACGCCCCGTACGACTATGAGGAAATCAGAAGGGCCTACGTCTACGACCCGTCTATAGATGGTCTGGTATCGCCCGCGTCTGCAATCTCCAGCTACAACGTGCTGAATGACAGGCGCGGCCGCGGGATAGGCGTGCCTTATGGTTTCCTTATGGACATGATCAGCTACTTCCCTGCCAGAAAGACCGCCGTTGTACTTGCCGGCTACGGAGGGGAGGAGATTGCAGACTTCCTTCCCGAAAGCGGCACCGGCTACTACTCAAAAGCTATAGCGGCCGTAAAAGCCGCAGCCGCTCACGGCGGAAAGATTCGTGGTGTGCTGTGGCACCAGGGCGAGGCTGACTCCGGCAGCAATCTGCGCCACCTTTACAGCGATAAGCTCAAAACCATTATAGAGTCTGTACGCAGAGACCTGAACATCCCTAACCTGCCTTTCGTGGCTGGTGAAGTGATGGAGTATGAGCCATACGGCCCGTATCTCAATTTCGTTGAGTTCAACAAAATCCTTAACAGCGCCGCAGCCGGTATGCCGGGGGTCTACGTGGTGCAGTCCGATGGTTTGAAGGGACAGGACACGGCGCATCTGAACGCCTCAGACATGGTTGTCTTCGGCAAGCGTTACGCCGCGAAAGTATTCGATATCTTTTCCGGCACGGCTGAATAAGTTCCCGCCCGCAGTGATGGCGGCGGGTAGGGGATCAGGCAATGTGTTTCATCATAGTTTTAGAAGGTGCTTCTTAAGCGCTTAAGAAGGTGCTTCACTAACGCTTATGAAGGTCCTTCATAGGGGCTTAAGAAGGAGCTTCATAGGGCCTTAAGAAGCACCTTCTAAAAACGTCGGGTAAAAAACCTGTGATTCGGATAAAGCGGCGCCACTGTAAAACGCACCCGTGACGCCGCAGGCCTTATTGATATGGCGTCAGCACACACCGGAAACCATCACGCAGGCGTATTGGTCGTTTTACAGAAGCGCCGCCTTATCTCCGGAAACTCAGGCTGGATAGTCAACAGGGTACCTTGTGGGAATCTAATACAGTAGCGTGTGATCTATCCATACAGTAGTGTGTGGAACTATCCACACAGGGCGTGTGGGGTGTCCACACAGGGCGTGTGGGGTGTCCACACAGGGCGTGTGGAGTGTCCACACAGGGCGTGTGGGCTCTCCACACAGGGCGTGTGGGGTGTCCACACAGGGCGTGTGGGCTCTCCACACAGGGCGTGTGGAGAGTTTATAAAGTAGTGTATAAGGAATTCAGGAGGA